>CAZWJM010000001.1:0-75160 GCA_964634435.1 uncultured Oscillospiraceae bacterium
GTATAATGTCACTTTTGCTTAACCTTAGAAGTATGCTCCCCGAGGAGCTTGAGCAGCTAATGGAGAGCCTCGGCGAGCCTAAATACCGCGCAAAGCAGGTGTTCAAATGGCTCGGCAGGGGCATAGGCTCTGTGGATGAAATGAGCGACCTTCCCAAGAGCCTGCGCGAAAAGCTCAAAGCCGAATACACGGTGTATAAGCCGAAGGTGCTCAGCAAGCAGGTCTCGAAGCTTGACGGAACGGTAAAATACCTGTGGGAGCTGTATGACGGCAACGCGGTCGAGACCGTTGTCATGAGCTATAAGCACGGAAACACCGTCTGCGTATCAACTCAGGTCGGCTGCCGCCAGGGCTGCGCGTTCTGCGCATCGACGATAGGCGGCCTTGTGCGCTGTCTCGAGCCGCAGGAGATACTTGAGGAAGTCATGTTCTCTGAGCTTGATTCGGGAAAGAAAATATCGAACATCGTCCTCATGGGCATCGGCGAGCCGCTTGATAATTTCGACAATGTCATTAAGTTTTTGCACCTTGTTAACCACCCCGACGGCATGAACATCGGAATGCGCCACATATCCCTTTCGACCTGCGGGCTTACAGAAAGGTTTGACAAACTGGCCGAGCTTAATTTACAATTGACATTGTCGGTATCGCTGCACGCGCCCGATGATGAGACGCGCTCGAAGATAATGCCGGCAAACCATGGCCGCGGCGTGGATGAGCTTATGGAGTGCTGCCGCAGATATTATGAAAAAACAGGCCGCAGGATATCGTTTGAGTATATAATGATAGACGGCGTGAACGATACGGAGTATCACGCAAAGCTATTGGCAAAGCGCGCAAGGTATGTCAGCGCGCATGTGAATCTCATCCCTATGAACCATGTTGAAGAAAGCCGCTTTCAGCCCTCAACTCAGGGGCATATAAAGGCTTTTGTAAAAATACTGGAGGATAACGGCGTCAACGTCACCATCCGCCGTAAGCTCGGCGGCGACGTCGAGGCCTCCTGCGGACAGCTTCGCAGAAAAATGCAGAAGGGCAGTCGATAGAAAATGAAAAGTTTCGGCATAACTGACAAGGGAAAAGTCAGAAGCGAAAATCAGGACAGCTATATCATCGAAAATTGCGATAAGCGAAAATGCGTTATCGCCGTCATTTGCGACGGTATGGGCGGCGCAAAGGCGGGAGATCTGGCGAGCAGATTATCCAGCAAGGAGTTTGTGAGCCATATTTACGAAAGCCTTGTCGCACCGCGCCTGTTCATGGGCAATCAGGAAAAGCTTTTGCGCGAAAGCTGCGCCGACGCAAACGGCGTCGTGTACGAGTATTCGCGCTTTGACGCAAACTATAACGGCATGGGTACAACGCTTGTCGGCGGCATCATAACCCGCCACAAGGCCTATCTTGTGAACGTTGGCGACAGCAGAGCGTATCATCTGAGTAAGGACGGCATACGCCAGATAAGCCGCGATCACTCCTATGTTGAGGAGCTTGTCAGCATGGGCGCGATAACAAGGGAAGAAGCGGCCCACCACCCGAAGAAGAATATCATCACGCGCGCTTTGGGGGTCGACAGCTCTGTTGAAGCCGATTATTTCGAGTGCTCGCTTGTAAAGGGTGAGGGCATACTCCTGTGCTCGGACGGGCTGAGCAATATGGTCAGCGACAAGGAGATGCACGACCACTTCGTTGAAAATCCGTCGCCCGAGGATGCCTGCGCAAAGCTCATGGAGCTTGCTCTTGCGCGCGGCGCGAGGGACAATGTTTCGATAGTTATCGTTAAGATTTGATATTAAGGTGCTATTATGGAAAACAGTACTGATAAATATATAGGTCGGCTGCTCGACGACCGGTATGAGATAATAGAGCTCATAGGCTCGGGAGGCATGGCGAATGTGTACAAGGCGCTGTGCCATCGCCTCAACAGATACGACGCTGTCAAGATAATGCGCGACGATACGGCCGCCAATGAAGAGCTTCGCCGCCGCTTCCGTGCAGAATCCCAGGCCGTCGCCATGCTCTCGCACCCGAACATCGTTTCGGTCTATGACGTCAGCCACAGCGAGGATGTCGAGTACATCGTCATGGAGCTTATTGACGGCATAACGCTCAAGGAATATATGCGCAAAAAGGGCATTTTGGAGCCTTCCGAGGTGCTTGACTTTAGCATGCAGACGGCAAAAGCTCTGGAGCATGCGCACAGCAAGGGCATAATCCACCGCGACATTAAGCCGCAGAATATCATGCTGCTCAAGGACGGTATGCTCAAGGTCGCAGACTTCGGCATTGCGTCGCTGGATAATGATTTTGAGGAGAATAAGAGCGAGGCCGTCGGCTCTGTGCATTATATTGCACCCGAGCAGGCGCGCGGAGCGGCCCCTGACGCAAGAAGCGATATCTATTCTCTCGGCATCGTCATGTACGAAATGCTCACCGGCAAGCTTCCCTATGTCGGGCAGTCGGACGTTGAGGTCGCCGTAAAGCATATGAACACTGACCCCGTCAGCCCGCGCGAAATTGTCCCCGATATCCCGGAAGAACTTGAGCGCATCTGCCTCAAGGCTATGGATTCGGATATAAACGACAGATATCAGACGGCTGGCCAGCTCCTTTCAGACCTTGAGCAGTACAAGGCGCAGAGCCTTGCAGCCCAGGTGCTTGACGAGTCGGAGACCGTGCTTATCGACAGCGACGATGCGCCGCCCCGCCGCAGGGAAAGAAGCAGCCGCAGCCGCAAAATTGCGCTCAGCTCCGGCATACTGGCAGTGCTGCTGTTTGTCATAATCGGCTTTGTGCTGCTAAACGGCTATTTCCTCAAGGATCTGTTCTCCGACCCAGTGAAGATCAAGGTCGATAACTTCGTCGGCAGATATTACGAGGATGTAATTAACGATAAGGATTATAAGAAAACATACGATTTCAAGGTCACCTTCAAGGTCGACACTGAGCATGAGTATGGCATCATCCTCTCGCAGGATCCCATGGCCGACAGAAGCAGAACAGTCAGCGACAAGGGCGAGAAGATAGTCGTCGACCTCATATGCGCCGCCCCGACGGTTGACGATACAAAGCGCCTTTTAAAAGTCCCCGATATAGTTAACCGCGAGCGGGAAGAAGCCATAAGCATGATCCAGGACGCAGGCTTTAAGTATTCCATCGACCAGGTCCCGTCGGATAGCGTAACGCGCGGCTATGTCATAAGCACTGATCCCGTCTCCGGCGCTGCTGCCGATGAAGGCAGCGAGGTCAAGATAGTTATAAGCACAGGCCCTGCCGCCGTTATGACCAAGGTGCCGCAGCTCAAGGGACTTACCAAGGATGCCGCCATCTCCAAGATCGAAAGCAGCAACCTCAGCGTCGGCAGTCTGAGCACGGCCGAAAGCGAGTTTGACGCAGGCACGGTTATCGAGCAGAACATCGCCGCCGGTACCGAGGTCGAGGAGCACACCAAGATATCCATAACGATATCCTCCGGCCCTGCAGGGGGCGGCAACTGATGGAAGGAACGATAATCAAGGCACTCAGCGGATTCTACTACGTTATCGCAGACTCTGCCGTGTACGAGTGCCGCGCACGCGGCAAGTTCCGGCTTGACGGAACATCGCCTATGGTGGGTGACAGTGTAAGCTTCACGCCCGAGGGCAGCAAGGGCTATGTAACAGCCGTGCACGAGCGCAAGAATTTCTTCATCCGCCCGATGGTCGCGAATATCGACGCGCTTGTGTTCATTGCCGCAAATACAAATCCCGTGACTGACCCGTTTTTGATCGACAGAGTTTCGGTCATAACAGAGGAAGCCGGCTGCGAGCTCATTGTCTGCATAAACAAGACGGATATTGACCCTGCCGATAAACTGTATGATATCTATACGGCGTCGGGCTTTGAAACGTACAGGGTGAGCGCCGCAACTGGTGCGGGCATTGATGAGCTGCGCGCGGCCCTCAAGGGCAAAATTTGCGCATTCACCGGCAACTCCGGCGTCGGCAAGTCGAGCATATTAAACGCCATGCTCCCGGGACTTAGCCTCCAGGTCGGCGAGGTGAGCGAAAAGCTCGGCCGAGGCAGGCATACGACAAGGCACGTTGAGCTTTTTGACGCCGGAGATGGGACATATATTGCCGACACTCCGGGCTTTGCCTCGTTTGAAATCGAAATGATGCAGACGATAGATAAGGCAGATCTGCAATATGATTTCCGCGAATTTCGCGAGCATATAGGCTCATGCCGTTTTACGGACTGCGCGCATCTTAAAGAGCCCGGCTGCTCCGTGACTGCCGCCGTTAAGGACGGAAAAATAGTAAAAAGCCGATACGATTCCTACGCAAGACTATACGAGCTTGCGGCAAAGAATAAGTTTTGGGAAAATAAATAGCATTTGAACGCCGCCTCCGGCATACGCTTTATAAAATGCGTGTGCTGGGGGCGATTTTTTGCGTAAAGGACCGTGCGCCGCTTTTGCGGTGCTTGCTATCGTTTCGGGTGTAGTCATAATCCTGTCGCTTGTTCTGCCGACGCAGTTTTGGTGGTTCCTGCTGGCAGCGGCGCTCATTTGGATAGGAATATGGCTGTGCCGCTGTCATTAACTGTGGGGCGGCTGCATAGGATGTACAAAGACCGATTGTAAGGAGAAATGCTATGAAGATCGAACTCAAAAGCAGGGAGCAAAGCTCATATAAGCTGCTTTGCTCTTCCGCGGGTCAAACGCAAAACAGCTCAGAGCTCATAATTCCCGACACCATGGAGGATATCCAGCGCATATTGTGCTGCCGCCATCAGTGCAGGATACGCGAAAAGAATGTGCGCTCAGACTGCGTAAGCGTAAGCGGCGAGACGGATGTAAGCATATTGTACATACCCGAGGGCGGCGCCGGTGTGCGCGCTGTCGGCATAACGGTGCCGCTTGAAATTAACCTTGATGCGCCGGGCGCTGACAGCACGAGCACCGCGATAACGCACCTTGCGTCGGTGTCGGTCGACGCGAAGGCTGCAAACCCGCGCAAAATTTCCGTCACCGTCACCGCCGACATGCAGCAGACAACGTATAAATACGCAGACTTTGCATGGTGCTGTACGCCTGAAAATGCGCCGGATAAGCTGTTTTTCAGGTCATCATCGGTAAGGCATAAAAGCATAGTGCTTGCAGGTGAAAAAACTCTCAGCATCGAAGATGAGCTCGACCTTCCCGAGGAGCTTAACGGCGCAGATTTCGTACGCGCATTCAGCAGCGTGACGATGGAGGGAAGCGAAGTTGTCGGAACAAAGCTTGTTGTTAAAGGCACGGCGGCGATAGAAGCGCTTTATATCATCTCCGGTACGCTAAAAACGGCGCAGTTTACTCTGCCGTTTTCGCAGCTGTTTAATCTGCCCGACGGCTGCACTGAGCTCGAGGTGAGCGCAGAGGCAATGATAACGGGGCAGTTTTTTGAAAGCTATAACGGCAAGCTCTCGGCCGAGGTGCGTGCGGCGGTGCAGATAGTGTGCACGCAGGACAGCAGCATTGAATACATTTCCGATGCCTATTCTTGTCGCCATGTGCTCGAAGCCGGGTATGAGGATGTAAGCCTCATATCAGCATTTCGCGAGGATACGGAAAAGTGCGATGTAAAGCTTTCGTATAACTCAGATTACGGTGTGACGGGCATCGTATTTGCCAAAGCCTCGGCGCTCCCGGCGGAGATATCTGACGATGCTGTCATCATCCCGATACTCGCCGAGGTCGTATACACGGACAGGGAGGGAGCCCTGCGCTCCTGCTGCGTCAGAGGCAAGGCAGAGCTTGAGATAAGCGAAAGACCCGAGTACGTCAGGGTGGAGAGCGTCACCGCCTCAGCGCGGTCTGAGCAGGATGCCGTTATCATAAACGCCGTTGTCAACGCCTCGTGCAGATACGTTTCGTTTGAAAGCATTAGTATGCTCAGCCGCCTTGAAGAGACGGAAGCGGAGATAGGCCACTCGGATGTGTCCCTATACATGTGCCGCTGTGCCGATGGTGATCTGTGGGCTCTTGCGAAGAAATACGGCTCCGACGCAGAGCTTATCCGGCAAATTAACGGCATCGATGAGCCTGTTCCGCAGGATAGGCTGCTGCTGATTCCCGTAGTATGAACGCCTTCAATGAGGCCGTGAGGCTGCTGCCGCCGCGCTTGGCGGCAGCGTTCGGCCAAACGGTGAAAAACGCCGAGGAATTCAGGCTCAGGACAGGCTTTGCGCCGACTGCGCTGATTCTTGGCACGGAGGTGAAGATCTCCGAAGCCTTGGTAACGAGTGCTGATATAGAATGTCTGCTCGAAAAAGCGACGAACGCCTCCGTTCACACGGCACAGGCAGACATGGCAAAGGGCTTTATCCCATGCCGCTTTGGAATACGCCTCGGACTGTGCGGAACGGGAATAATCACAGGCGGCAGGGTAGCGGGTCTGCGCGATATAAGCTCAGTTTCTGTCCGCATACCGCATGAGGTGCGAGGCTGCGGCGGGGAGGTGCTTGACACTCTGTGCAGGGAAAGAAACGCAAATGTCCTCATCATATCTCAGCCCGGCGGCGGGAAGACAACATTTTTGCGTGAGTGCATAAGGGTATTGTCAAACGCCGGCACTCGCGTAGCCGTTGCCGACGAGCGCGGGGAGCTTGCCGCAATGCACAGAGGTGCGGCACAGTTTGATATCGGCGAGCACACGGATGTTTTAACGGATATCCCAAAAGCCGAGGCCGTTATCATGCTCCTGCGCGCGATGAATCCGCAGGTGGTCGTTATGGACGAGATATCGTCTCCCGCCGACTGCGCGGCTGTGAGCACCGCTATAGGCTGCGGCGTGCGGGTTATCGCAACGGCTCACGCAGGGAGTGTGCATGAGCTTCACAAACGCCCTGTTTATAAATCGCTTTTGGAGCTCGGCGCATTTTCAAACGCTGTTATCATAAGCAACAACGCCGGTGTGCGAAGCTATGGCTGGGAGGCGCTTGCATGAATCTTTTGGGCGCAATATTGCTCATTTCGGGCGGCCTGGCGGCGGGGATAATGAAGGCTCGCGCCCTCACCGATACCGACAGGACATATTCGGCCATGATACATGTGCTCGGATTTATTAAAAGTGAGATATCTTCGCGCAAAGCGCCGCTTGATGATATCCTGCTCCGCCTTAAAACTAACTGCCCGCGGCAGATAAGCTTATTTGTAAGCCGCCTTTCCGACGGACTTTTGAAGCTTGACGAGCAGACGTTCTGCACTGTTTGGACAAGCAGCGCCGAGGATTGCCTCCAAAGCCTTTCACCTCAAAGCGTCGCGGCAGTTGCCGCCCTCGGTTCAAGCCTCGGCAGATATGATGCGGACATGCAGTGCGCGGCGCTTGAGCGCTGCATGGCAGAGCTTTTGTCCGCGCGGGACGAAATGCGCACCCGACTTTCGGCAAACAAAAGAATGTACATCGGCCTTGGCGGAGCCGGCGGGCTAATACTTGCCATAGTGCTGATCTGACGGAGGAAACATGGAAGTTGAGCTTATATTCAAAATCGCGGCCGTCGGCATCCTTGTCGCGGTGCTTAACATATTGCTCTCCCGCTCCGGGCGGGACGAGCAGGCGCTTATGACGACGATAGCGGCGCTGGTGGTCGTGCTGATAGTGGTCGTGCAGAAAATAAGCGAGCTTTTTACGCTTATTAAAGACCTCTTTGCGCTGTGATGGATATCGTCATCAAAGCCTCGGCGATAGCCATAGTCTCGGCGCTGTGCGTACTGCTTATTAAAAAAGCAAATGGCGAGATATCCCTTGCAGTTGCGATTGCCGCAAGCGCAGTTTTGTGCCTTGCTTCACTGCGTATGCTGGGGAGCATCCTCGATTTTATTTCAGGCGTTATTGAGCTTACGGGGCTCAGTATGGCGCTGTTTTCGCCGATAATAAAATGCGTCGGCATTGCAATGATAGTCTCGCTCACAACGAGCCTGTGCCGTGACGCCGGGCAAAGCGGCATAGCATCGGCAGTTGAGCTTACAGGCGCTGCGGCGGCGCTGTTTGCTGCTCTGCCGCTTATGACATCACTTTTGGATACGATAGGCGGTTTGGTATGAAAAAGCTGCTGCTGATATTGCTGTTTTCCGTATTTCTTATAACTCCGTGCTATGCCGAGCCCTATGACAGCGCCGAGCTTCATGATGCACTGCCCGAGGATACGTCAGAGCTTCTTGAGGGCGCAGAGCTATCCCCACAGGAGAGCCTCGGGAAGATAGGCGATGCCTTCACAGACACTGTAGCCTCAGGGCTTGGCGGGGCAATTAAACGTGCGCTTGCCGTTATCGCTGTTGCTGTTATATGCGCAGCTTTAACGGTGTTTAGCGGCAGTATGCCCGAGTATGTTTCGCTCGGCGGCTGTACGGCCGTTGCCGTCATAAGCGTAAACGAGGTTAGCTCATTTATAACAAGCGCCCAGCAGGTCATTGACATACTGTCGGGCTTTTCCAAAACGCTTCTGCCTGCAATGTGCGCTGCCTCCGCCGCCTGCGGAACATTGGGCGCTGCAACGGCAAAATACGCGGCTTCGGTGCTGTTTATGGATGCGTTCGTGAGCTTTTCGCAGGGCATTATCCTGCCGATTATCTACGCTTTCTTAGCTGTCAGCATAAGCGCCGCTGCATTCGGAAGCCGACCGCTTTCGGATATCGCGGTGGCACTAAAGCGCCTGTGTTCGCTTTTTATGACGGCCGCGGCACTGGGCTTTACAGTGTATATAAGCATAAGCTCCGTCGTTGCCTCCGGCGGGGACGCGGTTGCCTCAAAGCTTACAAAAACGGCGATATCGACAGTTCTGCCCGTTGTCGGCAGTATGATATCCGACGCTGCATCAACAGTCGTTGCCGGTGCGCAGGTCATGCGAAACTCCGTCGGCGTTTTCGGAATGCTCGCGCTGCTTGCCGTGTGCGCTGTGCCGTTTGCGGCAATGGGCTTAAACTATTTAAGCTATAAGCTTGCAGCCTTTGCCGTGCGCGCCTTTGGCTGCGATAAGCTCTCCGAGCTTACAAGCGGCATAGCAGCGGCCATAGGCATGATCCTCGGTCTTGCCGGCTGCTGCGCGATAATCCTGTTTGTATCGATGGCGATATCAATAAAGGCGGTGAGCATCTGATGGCGCAAGCGTTTACGCAATGGCTGCATGCTGTTATATACACCGGCATCGTCTGCGCTCTTGCGCTGCTTTTAACGCCGGAGGGACGTGTCAAAATGGCGCTTAAAATAATCTGCGCTGTTGCTATGTGCGTATCGATCGCGTCGCCTGCTGCAGAGCTTGACTTTTCGGCCTATTCAAAGGCGATGGCAAAATATAAGCTCGACGCGCAAGCTATAGCCGAAGAGGGTGAGCAGTACAGCAAAAATTTAAACCGCAGTATCATAGAAGATGAGTGCAGGGCATATATATTGGACAAAGCCAATGAAATGGGCGCCGAGGTTTCCGATGTAACCGTGACGGCGTTTTGGAGCAGCGAGGGCTATTGGTATCCAAAGCAGGTGAGCATTGCATCCCATGCTGACGAAAAGCAGCGCGAGCAGCTTTCCGACTGGATACAGGCGCAGCTTGGGATAAGCATAAACGAGCAGGAATGGAGCAATGGTGAAAATGACGGATAAGATAAAGCAGCAAATTGCAAAGTTTAAATATCCGCTGCTTGCGCTCGTGCTCGGCCTTGCGATAATGCTCATCCCGACGGGCGCGGATAGCGATAACGCCATTGACCAGGCAGACGATGAGCAGCGCCTTGCGCTTATCCTGAGCAAGTGCGACGGGGTGGGGCAGGTGAGTGCGCTTTTGTCGGAAAACGGAGCCATAATAGTGTGCGACGGGGCCGATAACGCCGCCGTGCGGCTTAATGTAACAAATGCTGTCGAGGCCTTCACGGGCTTTTCGAGCGACAGGATACAGGTAATTAAAACTGCGCCGAATATAGGAGGGTAATATGAAGCATATGAAACGAAACGTTACGATAGCGGCGGTGCTGCTGCTCGTGTGCGCGGCAGTGTATTTAAACTGGTCGTATAATAACCAGTGGGGCACGGCAGACCCGGCGATGGTCAAGGCCGAGGACGCGGCAATGTCGGCGGCAAATGAGGCGTATGAAGCGGCAAACACGCAGTCAACATCAGGATATTTTGCGCAGGCAAGATTGTCCCGTCAGGTCTCGCGCGACGAGGCGATGAAGCTTTTGGAGGACGCGATGAAATCCGAAACCGCGTCCCAGGAGACGGTAGACTCTGCGATGAACGCCATATCCGTCATGGCAAACTACTCAATGAAGGAATCCCAGCTTGAAAATAAGCTTTTGGCAAAGGATTTTGCCGACTGTGTGGTGTACATGAGCGATGAGGGCATAACAGTCGCCGTTCCCGCGCCGCTTGACGGACTGAGCGAAGCGGCCGTCGCGCGCATAACCGAAACTGTTACCTCCGAGACCTCCTATACCGCGGCTCAGCTCAATGTAATAGAAGTCCCATCGTAAAAAAGACGGCAAAGGCCGTCTTTTTTCCTTTATTTTTTCCTATAGTTGTGGTACAATACACTGAATGAATTTTTGCACCTTTCGGTGCAGGCATAACGGAGGCACAGTATGAGCGATAATTACATTAGCTGCAAAGCCGAAAACGGCAGCATAAATATATCTGAGGAAGTCATTTCCGCAATGGTACGCACGGCAGTCACCGAGGTCGAGGGCGTTGCTGCAATATCCAACACTCCCGGCGGCGAGATAGCCGAGCTTATCGGTATAAAGAGCATGTCCAAGGGCATAACCGTTCAGATAATCGACGATATGGTCAAGGTCGATGTTATAATCCTCGTGCGCTACGGCTGCAACATCGTAAATGTTGCACGCGAGGTGCAGAACTCGGTCGGCGAGGTCGTTGAGGCAGTAACGGGCATTGAAAAGGCAGAGATAAACGTCCATGTTTCGGGCGTTGCATTTGAAAAGTAAGTCACGAGGTATAGTAGGATGAAGAGAACTACCGCAAGACAGATAGCGGTGCAGCTTAGCTTTTACGCATCCGCAAGCGGCAAGCCGGTCGAGGAGCTTTTGCAGCAATTCTTCGATGAGGAATATTACGCAACGCTCGCCGAAGAAAACGAGCTTTTTTCCGAGTATCCGGAGAAGAAGCAGCGTGAGTATATTTCGCGCCTTTTGCTCACGGCCGAGGATTACAGGATCCAGATAGACAAGCTTATTGAAAAATACGCTCAGGGCTGGAAGGTGGAGAGAATATCCAAGACCGCTATGGCGGCGCTCAGATGCGCCGTGTGCGAGATAGCGTACATGGACGATATCCCGGCTGCCAGCGCCATAAACGAGGCTGTTGAGCTTGCCAAGGGCTTTGATGAGCCGGAGACGGTGTCGTTTATTAACGGCGTCCTCGGCGGCATAATGCGCGGCGAGTTTTCCGATAAGCCCGAAACGGAGACGGACGCATGAACAGCGCCAGCATTTCCGTAACTGAGCTCAACCAAATAATAAAAACGCTTATTGACGGCGACCCGCTCCTTGGCAAGGTGTGCGTGCGCGGCGAATTATCCAATTATAAGATATATCCGTCGGGACATCATTACTTCACCCTCAAGGATGCCGAGAGCAGCCTCAGATGCGTCATGTTTAAAAGCAGTGCGTCCAAGCTGCGTTTTCGTCCCGAAAGCGGAATGGGTGTCACTGCTTTTGGCCGCGTATCAGTGTTCCCGCGCGACGGAGCGTATCAGCTTTATTGCACAGACCTCATACCAGAGGGTACGGGCGATTTGCAGATAGCGTATGAGCAGCTCAAGGCAAAGCTTGCGGCCGAGGGGCTGTTTGACCCAAGCCACAAAAAGCCGCTCCCGCAGTTTCCGGAGAAGATAGCAATTATCACGTCCTCTGCCGGCGCTGCTGTGCACGATATGATAAGGATACTCGGAACGCGCTGGCCGATGACAAAGATTGTGCTGCTTCCCGTGCGTGTTCAGGGCGTTGAAGCCCCGCCGGAGATCGTAGGCGCGATACGCTATGCAAACAGACATAAGGTTGCAGACCTCATTATAACAGGCCGCGGCGGCGGCTCTATTGAAGACCTGTGGGCCTTTAACGATGAGCGCGTTGCGCGGGCCATATACGAGTCTGAGCTTCCCGTCATATCCGCTGTGGGACATGAGCCGGACGTGACGATATCCGACTTTGTCGCCGATGTGCGCGCGTCAACGCCGTCAAACGCGGCGGAGATAGCCGTGCCCGACCAGAGCGAAATGCGCGAAGCGCTTATGAATATGGACATTCGCCGCACTCAGGCCATGCGAAAGAGCCTGAGCCGCATGACGGCAAAGCTTGACGATATAAAAAGCCGCAGAGTGCTGCAGGATCCGATGGCGTATATCGACACTAAGCGCTCGGAGCTTGACTATGTGCGCGGCAGGCTCGTCGCGGCGGCAGACAAGGTCAATGCGCAAAACAGGCACAAATTCGTCGCCCTTGCCTCGGCGCTGGACGCTATGAGCCCGCTCAAGGTATTAAGCCGCGGCTATGCCATAGCAAATGACGCTGATGGCAGGCTCATAAAAAGTGTAAACGATGTAAATGCCGGTGACGAAGTGAAGCTCAGCGTATTTGACGGCGATATACGATGCACTGTGAATGAAATGGAGGCAAAGAACCATGGCTAATGATAAGCCCAGCTTTGAGCAGTCGGTAAAAAGACTTGATGAAATAGTTAAGCTCCTTGAACGCGGCGACGCACCCCTGAGCGAATCGCTCAAGCTTTTCGAGGAGGGTACGGCCCTCATATCAAACTGCGATACGCTGCTAAATGAAGCCGAGCAGAAGGTCGTAAAGCTCAGAAAAGGCCCCGATGGTGAGCCTGAGGAGCTCCCGTTTGGTGAATGATATGACGGCAAAGGAATATAAAGGACTTGTTGACGCGGCGCTTGCCGAGTATTTTAAGCCTGCGGGACTTCCGTATGACGGACTGCTTGACGCTATGCGCTATAGCCTCAATGCCGGCGGTAAGCGCATACGCCCCATGCTCGTGCTCGAGTTTTGCCGCATAGCCGGCGGTGATGTGAATAAGGCAATGCCGGTGGCGTGTGCAATTGAAATGCTGCATACCTACAGCCTCATCCACGATGATCTCCCGTGCATGGATAATGATGAGCTCCGGCGCGGAAAGCCGACAAACCATGTCGTTTACGGCGAGTGTACGGCAACTCTTGCAGGCGATGCGCTTCAGGCCGAGGCCTTCGGTACGATAGCGCGAAGCTCACTTCCCGCGTCTGCCAAAGCTGCATGTGTTGAGATACTGGCCGACGCCGTCGGAAGCGACGGAATGTGCGCAGGACAGTTTCTCGATATGGAGGGCGAGCGCAGGGAGCTGACAGCCCATGAGCTTGACGAGATAAACTCCCGCAAGACCGGTGCGCTTTTAATAGCAGCATGCAGGATGGGCGTTGCGGCAGCCGGCGGCAATGAAAAAATGATGGATGCCGCGATCGGCTACGGTGCCGCAATAGGTGCAGCCTTCCAGATACGCGACGATATCCTGGACGTTATCAGCACGGCAGAGGAGCTTGGAAAGCCCATAGGCTCGGATGCTCAGGAGAATAAAAACACTTACATGGCGCTGCTTGGCAAGGATGAGTGCATGAAGCTCGTCTTTGACCTCACCGAAAATGCGAAGGCCTCGCTCAACGGCGCATTTGAGGACACGGAATTTTTGTGCAGCCTTGCAGATTCCATGGTAACGAGAACAAATTAAAAATCTGTAAATCCGCGGCGAATGTCTATTGTAATATTCGCCGCGGTTTGTTATTATATAAAATGATGTATTATACGAATAATTAGCTATTTACGAGGTATTGTTTTGAATATTCTGAATAAAGTCAATTCCTCCGACGATATAAAACGCCTGAGCAAAGCAGAGCTTCCGCAGCTTTGTGCGGAGCTGAGAGAGTTTATAATAAACAGCGTTTCAAAGACCGGTGGCCACCTGGCCTCGAACCTCGGCACAGTCGAGCTGACTGTTGCGCTGCACAGAGTGTATGACAGCGCGGTCGACAGGATAGTGTTCGACGTCGGCCATCAAAGCTACGCGCATAAGATAATAACAGGCAGACGCGATGATTTTAAAACACTGCGCTGCTACGGCGGGCTTTCGGGTTTTCCCAAGCCCTATGAGGCAGCCGACGATGCCTTTATAGCCGGTCATGCGTCAAACTCTGTGTCCGTTGCTCTCGGCATGGCGCGCGCAAGAACTATCAAAAAAGCTGACTACAGCGTCGTTGCCGTTATCGGCGACGGTGCGCTCACAGGCGGCCTTGCGTATGAGGGACTTGCAAACGCCGGAGGCAGCAATGAGCCGATGGTCATTATCTTAAACGATAACGGCATGTCCATTAACGGCAATGTCGGCGGTATGGCAAAGCTTCTGTCCAAAGAGCGCGTGAAGCCGGGGTATATTAACTTTAAGCGCTGGTATAAAAACGCCGTCAGCGGCATGGACGGCGTGTATAATATGAGCCATAAGCTCAAGGAAGCGCTCAAGAAATCCATTCTGCCGTCGAACATGTTTGACTCCATGGGCGTTTACTATCTCGGCCCTGTTGACGGGCATGATGTTGACCAGCTTGAAACGGTCATCCGCTGGGCAAAGGAAATGAATTCGCCCGTCCTTGTGCATGTTCTGAGCACCAAGGGAAAGGGCTGCAAATATGCCGAGGAGCATCCGGATAAATACCACGGCGTCGGCAAATTTGACCCCCTGACGGGCGAAATGAGCGAATCCGGCCCCTGCTTTTCGTCGGCGTTTGGCAAAAAGCTCATGCAGCTTGCCGAAATAAACCACGATATCGTCGCAATAACCGCGGCTATGAGTGCGGGAACGGGGCTTTCGGAGTTTGCCGAGCGCTTTCCCGACCGATTTTTCGATGTCGGCATAGCCGAGGAGCATGCGGTATCAATGGCAGCGGGTATGGCAAAGCAGGGGCTCACGCCCGTCGTGGCCATATATTCGGGCTTTTTGCAGAGAGCATATGATATGCTCATCCACGATGTGTCGCTCCAGCGGCTGCACGTTGTTTTCTGCGTTGACAGAGCTGGTCTTGTCGGTAACGACGGCGAGACGCACCACGGTGCGTTCGATATAAGCTATCTCAGGTCAGTGCCGCACATGCAGGTGCTGTGCCCGGCAAGCTTTGCCGAGCTTGAAGAAATGCTCGACGAGGCTGTTAACAAAATGGACGGGCCTATTGCGATACGCTATCCGCGCGGCGGCGAGGGCAGATACACCGGCTGCAATACAAGTGCCTGCACAAAGCTTCGCGACGGCGGCAACTTTACCATTGCAGCCTACGGAACCGATATAAACACCGCGCTCGATACGGCCGATATCCTTGCCGAGCAGGGGATACAGGCGGCGGTATTCAAGCTTGCGCGCCTTAACGGCGAGTATGACGATATACTCCGTTCGCTTGAAGAAACGGGAAGATTCCTGATGAGCGAGCAGGTTTGTCACGCAGGCTGCATCGCAGATGATATACTGTCCGCCGCAGAGCGGGCAGGGATAAAGCTCAAAGCCGTGTGTACAAAGGATCTTGACAGCGGCATAGTTGTACACGGGAGCGTTCCCGAGCTTATGCACCACTGCGGGATAGATGCGCAGAGCCTTGCCGCGCAAGCGGAGAAAGCATTTAGAGGTGAGCTGTGAAAAAAATCAGACTCGACCAGCTCGTTTTCGACCTCGGCCTGACCGAGAGCCGCGAAAGAGCTAAGACAACTATAATGAGCGGCCTTGTGTATGTCGACGGACAAAAGGCTGATAAGCCCGGAATGCAGGTTTCGCCCGACGCCAATGTCGAGGTGCGCGGCGCGGCGCTTCCGTATGTCAGCCGCGGCGGCTTTAAGCTTGAAAAAGCGCTGAAGGTGTTCCCGGTCGACCCGAGGGATAAGGTCTGTATCGACTGCGGTGCCTCCACCGGCGGGTTTACGGATGTGCTGCTTCAAAACGGCGCGCGCAAGGTGTATTCCGTCGATGTCGGCTACGGCCAATTGGCGTGGAGCCTTCGCCAAGATGAGCGTGTTGTGAATTTAGAGCGCACAAATATAAGATATATAAGCTCGGATGAGATACCCGAGCCTATGGATATCGCGGTAATGGATCTTTCGTTTATATCCGTTAAGCTCGTTTTGCCGGCAGTGTGCGCACTTTTAAAGGACGGCGGCAACCTTGTGTGCCTTATTAAGCCCCAGTTTGAAGCAGGGCGCGAGGATGTCGGCAAAAAGGGCGTTGTGCGCGATAAGGGCATCCACCTGTCTGTTATAAACAGCATTTTGGATTTTGCCCCTACGGTCGGCATGACCGTTATGGGCCTTGACTTTTCGCCCATCAAAGGCCCCGAAGGCAATAGAGAATATCTGTGCTATATGAAAAAAGGCGTGTTCAGCGCCCCTGACTACGATGCAGAAGCGGTAGTTAACGCTTCGCATGAGGTTTTGTGAGGTCAAAATGTCAGAGCTTATTGTTTTGTGCCCAAATCCGTACAGGGATCATGGGCTGGAGCTAACAAAAAAGGCCATGGCCATTTTAAACCGCGAGGGATATGAGACGGCAATATGCCCCGTTTTCGGCGCGCGTGACGCGGAGGCTATCCCGAACGATGTGAATATAACCGCCTGGAGCAGCGTGACCGACAGGGCAAAGCTGTATGTCGTAATAGGCGGCGACGGAACTATCCTGCACACGGCGCGATACCTTAACCACAGCATGACCCCGATGCTCGGAGTAAACCTCGGCACAAAGGGCTTCATGGCGCCGCTTGAGCCGGAGGAGCTTGAGCTCATCCTTGAAGCGGCTGCGGGCAGATATTCATCCAGCCTGCGCATGATGATAGATGTTGAGCTTATAAGAAACGGCGAAGTCATCTACACGGATGTCGGCCTTAACGATGCTGTCATCCACGGCATGGGCGACTGCATAAAGCTCACCGCCTGGTGCGACAGTGAGCGTATCATGAGTTATTCGGGCGACGGTATAATCATCGCAACGCCGACGGGCTCGACCGGTTACTCCATGTCGGCCGGCGGCCCGATAGTAGAGCCGGAGGCTGCAAACTTCATCGTCTCGCCCATTTGTGCGCACTATATCGGCTCACGGAGCTTTGTCCTCTCGGCTGACCACACGATAACGGTCAAGGCAGAAAAGCTTCATGACCGCCGCGCATATGTCTCCGTCGACGGAACGGATGGCTTTGACCTTGCAAACGAGGATATCGTCATCGTCCGCCGCTCGGCAAAGCTTTCAAATCTCATTTACCTTGGCCGCCGCAGCTTTTACGATTCCACCTTCGGCAAGCTGCAATACAAAGTTGACTGAAAGGAGAGAACCAGTTGAAGGATTCAAGACAAAACGTGATTCTCCAGATAATCTCCGAGCAGGAGATAGAAACCCAGGCACAGCTTATTACGGCGCTTGCCGAACGCGGCATACCCAGCACTCAGGCAACGCTTTCAAGAGATATAAAGCAGCTTCATCTTGTCAAGGAGCTTGGCAACAGCGGCAGATACCACTATGTTGTCAGCGGCAAGTCTAAAAATAACGACCGTGAGATGCGCCTTCGCAAAATTTTCCGCGAAAGCGTCACGTCATACACAGTCGCGCAGAACATTATCGTAATTAAGACGCTACCCGGCCTTGCCTCGGCCGCGTGCTCAACGCTTGACTCGATGCATATCGAAACTCTTGCCGGTACGCTTGCCGGCGACGATACGGCGTTTCTTGCCATGCGCGATAATAAATCGGCAGAGGATTTCTGCCACGAGATAGAAGAAATGATCTAAGAGGATAGCCATGCTTACACAGCTGCATATTGAGAATATTGCTGTAATCGAAAAGGCCGACATTGACTTCGGCAGCGGTCTTACCGTACTCACGGGCGAAACAGGCGCGGGCAAATCGATAATCGTCGATTCGCTGGGCGCTGTCCTCGGCGCGCGCACAAACAGGGAGCTTGTGCGCAGCGGAGCGGAATACGGCGTCGTTTCGGCCGTGTTTGAGTCAAGCGCTGCAAAGCAGTGGTTTGAGGATAACGATATTGACCCCGAGGATGAGATAATCATCCGCCGCAAGATATCGGCCGACGGAAAGAATAACTGCCGCGTGTGCGGAAATCCTGTGACGGTATCGCAGCTAAAGCAGCTTGGTGCGCTCCTTTTGGATATCCACGGCCAAAACGACGGCCGCCAGCTCATGGATGAGGCTTCGCACAGAGGCTATCTTGACGGCTTCGGCAAAGTGGATAAAGAGCTTGAGGCATTTAAGTCGGCATATGCTGACTATCTTGCCTGTAAGAAAGAGATAGATAAGCTCACGATGGACGAGGCCGAAAAGGAGCGTTTGGCCGACAGTCTTAAATATCGCATTGACGAGCTTGAAAGGGCAGAGATCAAAATAGGTGAGGAGGATGAGCTCATCTCCCGCCGTGACCTTCTGCGAAACTCCGAAAAGCTCACCGAGGCGCTCGACGGGGCCTACAGCGCCCTGTACGGCAGCGACGAAAATGCCGGAACGCTCACGGATGAGGCTGCATCGCTCATCGGCCGCGCAGCGCTGATATCGGAGGAACTGCGTGAAACGGCGGATATAATAAGCAGTGCATCCTCGCTTATTTACGATGCCGCCGAGCGTATACGTGATTTCCGCGACGGGCTTGAATTCTCGCCCGATGAATATGACCGCATCGAAACGCGCGTGTCGCAGCTAAAGCGCCTGCGCCGCAAGTATAATACCGATGAGGAGGGCATGATAGCACTGCTTGAGGAAAGCCGCCGCCAGCTTTCCATGCTCGAGTATTCCGATGACATGCTCAAAAAGCTCGAAAAGCAGCTTTCCGAGCATATTAAGCTTTGCTGCGATAAAGCCGCGGAGCTTACAAAGTGCAGATGCGGTGCCGCAAAAAAGCTCGAAGAGCGCATATGCAATGAGCTGAAAGATCTCAGCATGCCGTCTGTGCGCTTTAAGGTCGCAGTGGAGCCCGTTGAAAACGAGCGCGGCTTTGACAAAACGGGAGCTGACGAGGTGCGCTTTCTCATATCCGCAAACGCGGGCATGGAGCTTGGACGCATATCGAAGATTGCATCCGGCGGTGAGCTCAGCCGCATAATGCTCGCCATGAAGACCGCTTTTTCGGACAATGACCCGATAGAGACCATGGTCTTTGATGAGATCGACACCGGCGTATCAGGCATTGCCGCCCAGCGCGTAGGCGAGAAGATGTCCGACCTGTCGCGCGGCAAGCAGGTGCTGTGCATAACGCATCTGCCGCAGATAGCGGCTTTGGCTGACAGTCATGATAAGATCGAAAAGGGCGAGCGCGATGGCAAGACCTACACGGTTGTAAAAGAGCTTGACCGTCAGGGAAGACGCCTGGAGCTTGCGCGGCTTCACGGCGGCGATGTCATAACCGAGACGACCCTTGCCGGTGCGGAAGAGCAGCTTTGCGCCGCAGACGAATATAAGTTGACAAAATCTATTTAGTTTAGTATAATCGGCAAAGTAATGTTATGAAATAACGCGATGAAGAGCAAGAGTAATTCGCATTTTGCTGCACAGAGAGACCCTGTTTTGCTGAAAAGGGGAGAGCGATTGCGAACGAATACGGCTTGGAGCGGCTCGCTGAAACAGCAGTAGGCGTAGACGGGAGCGCCCGATACAGCACAGGAGTCATACCGACTCACCGAGGCTTCGTCCGCGAGGACGGAGTGTATAGAGGTGGTACCGCGTTTACAACGCCCTCTGTCGCATGCGGCAGAGGGTTTATTTTTATAGGAGGATATTATGGATATCGGTCAAAGAGCATTGGATTATCACGCAAAAGGATTTAATTGCGCACAGGCGGTTTTTGCCGCGTGCGGCGAGTATACCGGCATGGACGAAAAAACGGCGCTTGCGCTGTCTGCCGGCTTCGGCGGCGGCCTGCGCAGCGGCGAGGTCTGCGGCGCGATATCGGGCGCTGTCATGGCAGAGGGTGTGGTATTCCCGTTTAACAACGGCGAAGATGCCGCGGCAAAGGATAAGATCGCCGAAATTGCAAAGCAGTGCGTTGCGGCGGCAAAGGAAAAGTACGGTGCTGTGCGCTGTGCCGAGCTCAAGGGCAATATTGATTGCAATGAGATAATATCATTCATGGCAAAAACGGCCGAGGAAATAATAAATAAGGAGAAAAACTGATGGGCATTTACGAGGAACTCGTTGCCAGAGGACTTATCGCTCAGGTGACAAATGAAGATGAAATAAAGGAAATGATCAATAACGGCAAAGCCACCTTCTACATCGGCTTTGACTGCACGGCTGACTCCCTGCATGTCGGCCACTTCATGGCTCTGTGCCTTATGAAGCGCCTTCAGATGGCAGGCAACCGCCCCATAGCCCTCATCGGCGACGGTACGACCCTTATCGGCGACCCCTCCGGCAGAACCGATATGCGTCAGATGCTCACCGAGGAGACTATCGCGCACAATGCCGAGTGCTTCAAAAAGCAGATGGAGAAGTTTGTTGACTTTTCCGAGGGCAAGGCCATCATGCTGCGCAACTCCGCATGGCTCAAGCCGCTCAATTACATTGAGCTTCTGCGCGAGGTCGGCGCATGCTTTTCCGTCAACAACATGCTGCGCGCCGAGTGCTATAAGCAGCGCATGGAAAAGGGCCTGAGCTTCCTTGAGTTTAACTACATGATAATGCAGAGCTACGACTTCTACTACATGTTCCAGCATTACGGCTGCAACATGCAGTTCGGCGGCAACGACCAGTGGTCGAACATGCTCGGCGGCACGGAGCTTATCCGCCGCAAGCTCGGCAAGGATGCCCACGCGATGACCATCACTCTGCTGCTTAACTCCGAGGGCAAGAAGATGGGAAAGACCGCCTCCGGCGCAGTTTGGCTCGACCCGAACAAGACTACGCCCTACGAGTTCTACCAGTACTGGCGCAATGTCGACGATGCCGACGTTCTCAAATGCCTGCGCATGCTCACCTTCCTGCCGCTTGAGCAGATAGACGCAATGGAAGAGTGGGAGGGCTCTCAGCTCAACCGCGCAAAGGAGATCCTTGCATTCGAGCTTACCGCGCTTGTCCACGGCGAGGAAGAGGCAAAGAAGGCCGAGGCCTCCGCAAAGGCACTTTTCGGCGGCAGCGCCGGCGGCGATATGCCCACGACGGAGCTGAGCGAGGCTGACCTCAATGACGGCGCACTTGACGTTATGACTGCGCTCGTGCTCACCGGCCTGTGCGCGTCCAAGTCCGAGGCTCGCCGCAATATCCAGCAGGGCGGCGTTTCGGCAAACGATGCAAAGGTCGGCGATATTGGCCTGACCTTCACGGCTGATGAGCTCAAGGCCGGCGTCATCTTAAAGCGCGGCAAAAAGAGCTTTAACAAAATAATTCTCAAGTAATGGTGGTATAGTCATGTCTATTGAAAAAGGCAGAGCATATTTCAGACAGTTTGGAATGGAGGACAGGGTGCGCGAGTTTGATGTTTCGAGCGCAACTGTCGAGCTTGCGGCGCTGGCTCTCGGCGTCGAGGGCGCGAGAATAGCAAAGACCCTGTCGTTTAAAAAGGACGATAGCTGTATCCTCATCCTCGCCGCTGGCGACGCAAGGATCGATAACCGCAAGTTTAAGGACAAGTTCCACATGAAGGCCAAGATGCCGACGCCTGATGAGGTACTCGAGCTTGTCGGCCACCCCGTCGGCGGCGTATGCCCGTTCGGCATAAACGACGGCATCGACGTCTACCTCGACGAAAGCCTCAAGAGATTTGAGACCGTTTTCCCCGCCGTCGGCAGCGGCAGCAGCGCAATTGAGCTCAACCTCGACGAGCTGTATAAGTACTCAAACGCCATCGAGTGGATCGATGTGTGCAAGCTCCCGGAATAATACAAACAGGTTCACTATCGGCCGTTTTTGGACAAGGCGGTCGATAGTGATTTTTATTTTGGCGTGATTGGATTACATAACATCTGCGTGCCGCAAAATGGAATTAAAACAAAATAGGAACAGCGACGTTTCAAACTGAATTATGAGCTGAAAAAATTCGTTTACAAACACGGTTTGGAACGAATTTTTTTTGATATTCTATACAAAAATTATGGAATAATATCATGCGAGGTGGTATACTGTTTAAGCATTATGTAAAGCAAGTAATTATTTTTTCCGAGGCGTATCATGGGCTATATCGAGAAGAGAATAGATGGTGAGGAGAAGTACAGAGGCGTTATCGTCAATGTGCGGCTTGACCGTGCCGAGCTTTGCGACGGAAGCATTGTCCGGCGCGAGGTCGTCGAGCACCCGGGCGGTGCGACGATACTGCCGATAGACGACGAGGGTTATTGCTACTGCGTGCGTCAGTTCCGATATCCGTTCCAGAAGGAGCTGCTTGAAGCTCCGGCAGGGAAGCTTGAATACGGCGAGGACCCGTACGAGTGCGCGGTGCGCGAGCTTTCGGAGGAGACGGGCTTCACGGCCGATGAGATCATCTATCTCGGCGAGGACTACACCTCTCCCGGCTTTTCGAGCGAAACGCTGCACATCTATCTTGCCCGCGGCTTGCACAAGGGCGAGAAGCACCTTGACGAGGGCGAATTTCTGAGCGTTGAAAAATACCACATCGATGAGCTCGTAAAGCTCGTTATGGAAGGCAAGATATGCGACGGCAAGACTGTTATCGCGGTGCTCAAGGCCAAGCGTCTGCTCGAAAGTGAGAATTAGTTACGATTTGTTTACAAATTATGATTGCCTTTGCATAGCGGCTATGCTATAATAACAAACCGGCGTGGGAACGCCGATGAAAGGTGTAATTTATGGAAAAGTACGTCATAAACGGTGGAAAACCGCTTCAGGGCGAAGTTGATATAAGCGGAGCAAAAAACGCAGCAGTCGCGATAATCCCCGCGGCACTCATGGTCGACGGTGTATGCCGAATTGAGAATATGCCGCAGATAAGTGATACGGACATGCTGCTGACTATCCTTTCCCAGCTCGGTGCTGAGGTCAGGATGATATGCCCCGGCACGATAGAAATAGACAGCCGCAATGTCAGGTTCTGCGACGCTCCGTTCGAGCTTATGCGCAAGATCCGTGCGTCGTATTATCTTATCGGCGCGATGCTCAGCCGTTTTGGCAGTGCAAAGACCACGATGCCCGGCGGCTGCAACTTCGGCGTTCGCCCGATCGACCAGCATATAAAGGGTATGACCGCCCTCGGTGCTGAGATAGATGTTCGCAACGGCTTTGTGTATGCAGATGTGCCCGACGGCAGACTGCATGGCGCAAAGATATACCTTGACAAGGTTTCCGTCGGTGCAACGATGAACATCATCCTTGCAGCGACAATGGCAAGCGGCAGAACGATAATCGAAAATGCCGCGCGTGAGCCGCACATCGTTGACCTTGCAAACTTCCTTAACTCCATGGGCGCGGATATCCGCGGCGCCGGTACCGATACTGTCAAGGTAAACGGCGTTGAGCGTCTGCATGGCGGAAGCTATTCGATAATCCCCGACCAGATCGAGGCCGGAACCTATATGGTTGCCGCTGCTGCAACAGGCGGTGAGGTGCTCGTGAAGAACGTCATCCCCAAGCACCTTGAGTGTATATCTGCAAAGCTGCGCGAGACCGGCACTATAGTCCAGGAATATGAGGATTCCGTCCTCGTCAAGGGTAACGGTCATCTGCGCAAGGCAAACGTCAAGACCCTGCCGTATCCCGGCTTCCCGACGGATATGCAGCCGCAGATGGGCACGCTTCTGTGCATGGCAAACGGTACGAGCGTCATTACCGAAGGAATATACGATAACCGCTTTAAGTATGTAAACGAGCTCCGCAAAATGGGCGCGGACATTCAGGTCGACGGACGCATCGCCATCTTTGAAGGCGGAGCACAGCTCACGGGCGCGCCTGTTATGGCCTGCGACCTCAGAGCCGGTGCTGCGATGGTCATTGCCGGACTGTGCGCCAAGGGCAAGACCGAAATTGAGGATATACATTTTATTGAGCGCGGCTACGAAAACTTCGTCGGAAAGCTCAGAAAGCTCGGCGCCGACATCAGCATCGTCGATTACCCCGACGAGCCCGAGCTTCGTGAAAAAGTGATATCGATAGGATAAAAATATATGCGTATAGTGACTTTTGCCAGCGGTTCAACAGGCAATTGCAGCCTCGTATCTGAGGGCAAAGCGAATATACTTATTGATGCGGGGATATCCATGCGCAGGACGGTCACGTCCCTTGCGCAGCTTGGACTTGCTCCGCAGGATCTGTGCGGAGTGCTCATTACACATGAGCACTCCGATCATATTTCGGGGCTTTCGATGCTTGTTAAGCATCATGACCTGAGCATATTCGCGCCCGCTCCCTTGTGCGAGGAGCTATCCCGCCTGAAGCCGGAAATTAAAAATAATTTAAACAGCATACCCGTTGCGGAAAGCTTCGAGCTGTCGGGGCTTGAAGTGCGCTGCTTCAAAACTATGCATGATGCGGCCTACAGCGTAGGCTACCGCTTTGCTGGAAGCCGGACGCTTGCATTTGCGACCGACACGGGGAGCATAAATGACGAGCTCATATACGGCCTTGAAAACGCCGAAATTGCCCTTATTGAAGCAAATCACGACCTTGAAATGCTCAAAAACGGCCCATATCCGTATTTTTTGAAGCGCAGGATACTTGCACCCACAGGGCATTTATCGAATACAGACAGTGGAAAACTTGCAAAGCATCTTGCAAATTGCGGCACAAAGCATATAATATTAGGGCATCTAAGCCGCGATAACAACACGCCGGAGCTTGCACTGAGCACCGTGCAAAGCGCGGTTTCGACGGATAATACCGAAATTTACGTTGCTCCGGCAAATGATATGCTTGCAGTCGGGGCGGGTGAGAGGTTAAAATGCTTAATATAAGGCTCATATGCGTCGGCAGAATGCGCGAGCAGTTTTATATCGATGCGTTCAATGAATATGCAAAGCGCCTGTCGGCCTATTGCAAATTTGAATGTGTAGAGCTTAATGAAACAAAACTGCCGCCGACGCCGTCAGATAAGGAGATCGCTGCCGCACTCGATAAGGAAGCGGCCGACATTGCCCGCGCGATAGGCAAGGACGCATATGTCATAGCCATGTGCGTTGAGGGAAAGCAGCAAAAAAGCGAGGCTTTTGCCGAAAAGATTAATTCGCTTGCCGTGTCGGGCAAGGGGAGAATATGCTTTGTCATAGGCGGCTCGTTCGGCCTTTCGCCGAAGGTGAAGCAAAGCGCCGACATGCGCCTTGGCATGAGCGAGATGACTTTCCCGCATCACCTTGCGCGCGTCATGCTCGCAGAGCAAATTTATCGCGCCTTCAAGATAAACGAGGGCTCAAAATATCATAAATAGCGGAGGGAAAAATGGACGAGAATATGAAGCTCGAATGGGGACGCCGACTGACGGGCGAACTGCTGGAAAGATGGCCGAAGGACGAAAACGGCGAGCCTGTTGAGCCTGTTTTTCTGACCCACTGCAAATGCCTTGACATAAGGGATGAGATGATAGTAAACTTGCTTGAGGCATATGGAATACCGTGCGTAAGACAATACCCCAATGATGGCGACTTCGGCCGCCTTATGCTCGGAATGAGCGGCACGGGGGTTGAAATATATGTTCCTAAAACAATGTATGAAGACGCTGTCAATTTAAGCGAAGGGAGCGCAGAATATGAAGAGGACCTATAAGGAAGAATACCAGCGCTGGCTGGACAGTCCCGCACTCAGCGAGGCAGAATGGGCGGAGCTCAACGCTATCGCCGATGATGAAAAGGAAATTGAAAGCCGCTTTTTCGCGCCGCTGGAGTTCGGCACTGCCGGACTGCGCGGAACGATGAAGCTTGGCCTGCATCAGATGAATGTCCACATCATCCGCCACGCAACTCAGGCATTTGCAAACGTCATTAAGGCCGAGGGCGAGCAGGCGATGGAAAAGGGCATAGCCATCTGCTTTGACTGCCGCAATAATTCCGAGCTTTTTGCCCGTGAAGCTGCGTGCGTAATGGCTGCAAACGGCATCCATGTGCGCATTTTTGACGCACTGCGTCCGACGCCGGAGCTGAGCTTTGCCGTGAGATACTACGGCACTACGGCAGGCCTTAATATAACCGCGTCGCACAATCCCAAGGAGTATAACGGCTATAAGGTCTATTGGTCTGACGGTGCTCAGCTTCCTCCGCAGCATGCTGCGGCAATTGCCGAGCAGATGGATAAGATCGATATCTTCGATGACTTTTTAAGCTGTGACTTTGATATAGCCCTTGCCGAGGGCAAGATCGAGCTTATCGGCGCCGAGACCGATGAGGCATACCTCACCCAGGTGCTCGGACAGGCTATTAACCCCGCCGTCGTCAAGAAGGTTGCGCCGGAGTTTAAGATCGTTTATACGCCCTTCCACGGCGCGGGCTACAAGCTCGTACCCGAAGCTCTGCACAGACTGGGCATTGAAAAGCTCTATCCCGTGCCCGAGCAGATGGTCATTGACGGAAACTTCCCGACGGTCGAAAGCCCCAACCCCGAAAATCCCGAGGGCTTCTACCTTGCAGTCGACCTTGCCAAAGAGATCGGAAGCGATCTTATCATCGGAACTGACCCCGACTCTGACCGCATAGGCGTTATGGTGCGCAGCGGGGATGAGTATGTTTCCATCACCGGCAACCAGCTCGGCGTACTGCTGCTTGACTATGTAATAACAGCGCGCAAGGCGGCAGGTACCCTGCCCGAAAATGCCGGCGCTGTCAAGAGCATCGTCACGACCGAGATGGCAAAAACCGTTGCTGAGACAAACGGCGTTCATTTTGAAGATACCTTCACCGGCTTTAAATTCATGGCCGAGCGCGTCGCTCAGTGGGAAAAGGCCGGAAGCTATAAGTATATCTTCGCCTATGAGGAAAGCTACGGCTACATGATGGGCGACTATGTGCGCGATAAGGACGCTGTTACGGCATCGATGATGGTCGCGGAAATGGCCGCTTACTATCACGATAAGGGCATGAACCTCAGCCAGGCAATGGAGAGCCTTTACGAAAAGTACGGCAGGTACGCCGAAAAGACCCTCAACCTCGTTATGCCCGGCCTTGACGGTATAGTTAAGATGAAGAATCTTATGGCCGAGCTCAGAAGCGAGCCGCCCAAGCAGATAGCGGGCGTCGAGGTGTTCAAAATACGCGATTACTCCGACGGCAGCGTCATAGTTCCCGCCCTCGGCACGGTAGGTCAGACCCCGATAAAAGGTTCGAACGTTCTTTATTTCGAGCTTGCCGACGGTACGAGCTTCATCGTCCGCCCCTCCGGCACAGAGCCCAAGGTCAAGGTCTATATCCTCTGCAAGGGCGCTGACAAAGCAGAGTGCGATGAGAAGATCGCAAAGTACGCTAAGTTTGCGGAAGGCCTTAGAAAATGAAAGATAAACTCCAGCAATTATTTAAGCTTTTTTGCACCTTCGCCGTGGTCGGAGTGACGACCTTCGGCGGCGGCTATGCCATGCTGCCGGCGCTTCAGCGCGAAGTCGTTGAAAAGCGCCGCTGGGCAAGTGATGAAGAGGTCATGGACTGGTACGCTATCGGCCAGTGCACCCCCGGCGTCATCGCCGTAAACACGGCGACCTTTGTCGGCCAAAAGCAGGCGGGCACCCTCGGCGGCATATTCGCAACGCTCGGCGTTGTGTTCCCGTCGCTTGTCATAATAACCATCATCGCCGCGTTTATTCAGAATTTTGCCGATCTTCCCGTTGTGCAGAGCGCGTTTGCGGGCATCCGCGTGTGCGTGTGCGTGCTTATTCTAAACGCCGTCGTGAAGCTGTGGAAAAAGTCTGTGGTCGATTGGAAAACGCTCGTCATATTCATCGTTGTGTTTGGCGGCAGCGTTATCCTTGATATCTCGCCCGTACTGTATGTCATTGCGGCCGCTGTCGCCGGCATAATCGTCAAGGAATTGGAGGCGCGTAAATCATGATATATCTGCGCCTTTTCTGGGAGTTTTTCAAGACCGGTCTGTTCTCAGTCGGCGGTGGACTTGCAACGCTTCCGTTTATCTACGATATGTCCGACCGTACCGGCTGGTTTACCTATCAGCAGATAGCGGACATGATAGCTATATCTGAGTCCACGCCCGGCCCTATCGGTGTAAACACCGCGACCTATGTCGGCTATATAACAGCCGGTCTGCCAGGGGCTATCATTGCAACGCTCGGCCTTGTAACTCCGGCTATAGTCATCATCCTCATCATTGCCTCCTGCCTTAAAAAGTTCAGGGAAAACCGTTTTGTCGACCATGCGTTTTACGGATTGCGTCCGGCCTCTGCCGGCCTTATCGCCGCAGCGGGCTTTTCGGTGGTCACGCTCGCGCTTTTGCAGCTTGATGTGTTCAAGGCAAGCGGAAATATACTCGACCTGTTTTCGTGGAAGGGGCTTGCGCTGGCGGTCGTCATATGGCTTTTGACAAATGTCGTCAAGCCTACGAAGAAGCTGCACCCGATAATATTCATTGCGCTTTCGGCCGTCGTCGGGATCCTCATATTTTAAAACATAATAACTGCACCAAGCAGTGCAAGTGCCGCTGCAATAAGTGCCGTGAAAAGCCGTCCGATCACGTATCGGGCGGTTTTTATATCCGTTTCGTCTATCATAGCGAAGGTCTGAAAATGAACCGACAGCCCGCCCCAGCTCAGAATAAATGCCGCCAGTGCAAGGCTTTGCGGCGTGGCTTCAAAGCCGGACATTGCACCGATGCCGTTTCCAAGCTCCAAAAGTCCGGCCAATAGCGCCCTGCACCAGCCAAGCTCAAAGCCTGATGTGTGCGCCATTTCACCGGCAAGCGAGCTTATTATCCCCATGCCGCCGAGTATGCCGTTTAGTGCCGAAAACGCGGCAATGAATGCGCAGATGCTTATAACAGCTTCGGCAGAGCTTTTTACAGATGCCGTGAACGCCGATGAAAAGGACGGCGCGGAGACCTCTGCCTCGTCATAGCATATATCGCAGGGCGATTTGGGAGAGATGATAATGCCGACGATGAGGGCGGCAGCAATATGCACAGCGTACAGGAAAAAGCCCAGAGACACCGAGGAGAATACGCCGATGCCGACAGCGCCTATTATAAACGCAGGGCCGGAGTTGTTGCAGAAAATGAGCAGCAGGGATGCTTCCTTTTGCGACACAAGGAGCTTTTTACGAAGCTGAGCTATGTATGCAGCGCCAAGCGGATACCCGCCGGTCACGCCGATTATGAATGCCGCCGCGCCGTAGCCCGATATGCCTAAGAGCTTCGCCGCGAGAGGGGACAGCGCGTTTGCCGCTGTCCGTGCCGCGCCGAGTTCGCTCATGAGGTTAACCGCTATGAAAAACGGGAACAGCGACGGGATTATCAGCTGTGCACACATGCTAAGTGCCGATCTCACAGCCTCGCCCGCGGCCTTTGGAAATATTAAAAGCGCCGCGAACAAGGCAAGCGATGCGAGGATATATAAAAGCTTTTTCATTTATCTCAACTCCTTGTCCATGTATTAAGCTATGTCTGCCGGCATAGATTTAGACTGCGGAGGTGAGCATGATGCATAAAAGACGCTATAACGCCGAGCTTTTGGCAGATAGGCTCTCGCTTCCCGCCGACGCGCTTGGGCTTACAAAGCTCAGCTTGTGCGGCCGCAGCCGTCTGCTTGTTGAAAACCACCGCGGCATCATAGCCTACGCGGACGCCGTGTGCGAGATAGACTGCGGCACGGTAAAGCTCGTCGTTCGCGGCGACGGCCTTACGCTCAAGGCCATGGACGGCAGGGATATGCTCATCTGCGGCAGAATAATTGCATTGGAGTTTGAGTGATGAAACGGCTTTATGATAAGCTGCGCGGTACGGTGCGGATATCCGTCAGCGGCCCGAGACCCGAGATGATACTTAATTACTGCGCCCAAAACGGCATCTTGTTTTGGGATGTCACTCCCTGCGCAGACTTTAACCTGATGATGAGCATACACACGGCCGATAAGCCAAGGGTTCTTGCACAGGACGGCAAAAACGGCATGGATGTCTCGGTTTTAAGCGAAACGGGCGGCAAGCTCATTAAGAAAAGCGCAAAAAGACGAGCCATTTTCATTGGCCTTGCTGCTGCGTGCGTGCTGCTGCTTTCGGTATCCTCACTGTTTTTGTGGAGCATTGAAATTGACGGCAACGAAAAGCTCACGGATGCGGAGATACTGCGCGCACTTAATGCTGCCGGAGTTGAATACGGCGCGTTTTGGCCGGGGCTTTCATCGGATGAAGTGCGCAACGCTATCGTGTCTGAAATGCCGGACATTGCTTGGATGACGCTTAATCTGCGCTCCTCAAGGGCAGAGATAATTATCCACGAGCGCATAGCAAAGCCCGATATCGTAAACGAGAAAGCGCCGGGCGATATCGTCGCAGCAAAAAGCGGAGTTATCCGCCGCTTGTCGGTTCTCGAGGGCGAGAGCGCTGTGCAGGCCGGAAGTGCAGTTATAGAGGGCGATGTTTTGGTCAGCGGGCTTATGCACAGCGAGACGGGTGATAACCGCTATGTTCACGCAATGGCGCAGATAATGGCCGACACATGGTACGAAATAAGCGCTCAAACCCCGCTGACGGAACTTAAAAAGTGCGAGACAGGTGAAAAGAGCACAAGCTTTTCGATAGTTATCGGGAAAAAGCGGATAAATTTTTTCTCTGACAGTAGAAATAAATATGCAAGTTGTGATAAAATAAATAAATTAAAGTATATTTCACTCGGCGACGCATTCGTCCTGCCGATAGGATATGCTGTGGAGCGCACAACGGAGTATGAAACAAAGCTTACTGCCATTAATGAGTCTGCTGCCGCAGAGCGCATGAAGAAAAGCCTGCGGGCAGAGCTTCAGCAGTGCATTGGCGACGGGCAGATAGTATCGGCCGACTATTCCGTTTCAAAAGGCGACGGAGTTATGACCGTCACCCTGCGCGCCCAATGCACAGAGAATATTGCCAAGGAGTTACCCTATGATTGAAAGAACGATAGAAGTCGAAAGAATGGAGCATGTTATAAGCGTGTTCGGCTCTTTTGACCGCAACCTGAGCATCATCGAATCGGAGCTGGGCGTAAAAGTCCTTGACCGCGAGAATATGATACACATCTGCGGCGAGGAAGAGAGCGTTATGCTCGCGGAAAAGGCCATAAACGGCCTTTTGACGCTTGCCGCAAGGGGAGAGAATATCGATGCGCAGAGCGTGCGGTATATACTGAAGCTTGTCGGCGAGGGTAAGGAGTCAAAAATAAACGAGCTTGCAAGCGATGTCGTGTGCATAACGGCAAAGGGTAAGCCCGTCAAGGCCAAGACGCTCGGCCAAAAGACCTATTGCGACGCTATCGCCAACAACACTATAACCCTCGGCATAGGCCCTGCCGGTACGGGCAAGACCTATCTTGCGGTGGCGGCGGCTGTTGCGGCGTTCCGCGCAGAGGAAGTAAACAGGATAATCCTGACCCGCCCGGCTGTCGAAGCCGGTGAGCGCCTCGGCTTTCTCCCCGGCGATTTGCAAAGCAAGGTCGACCCGTACCTGAGGCCATTGTATGACGCGCTGTTTGACATGCTCGGCGCGGACACATATCAGAAGTATCTCGAGCGCGGGAACATCGAAGTCGCGCCGCTTGCGTACATGCGCGGCCGCACGCTTGACGATAGCTTTATTATCCTGGACGAGGCACAGAACACATCGCGCGAGCAGATGAAAATGTTCTTAACGCGTATAGGCTTTGGCTCAAAGGTAGTAATTACGGGCGATATAACTCAGATAGACCTGCCGGAGGACAAGGTCAGCGGCCTTAAGATAGCAATGAAGGTGCTCGACGGCATTGAGGATATATCCATCTGCCGCCTGACCGGTGCCGACGTCGTGCGCCACCAGCTCGTTCAGCGGATAATCGAGGCATATGAGGTATACGATAAGAAGGACCCGCCCGAGCCCGTTAAAAAGGGCGGAATGTACAAGAGGAAAAAGCAATGATAAAGCATGAAATATACGTTAGCCGCGAAAAAAGCGGCATGGGACATAATAATGCAGCAGCGCTTATAAAAAAGGCCGCTGCTATGGCGCTGGATGCCGAAGGTGTGGACAAGCCCTGCCTTATAAGCGTGATGCTAACCGATAACGAGGGCATACGCGAAACAAATCGTGATTTTCGCGGCATAGACTCGGAGACCGATGTGCTGTCTTTTCCCTTAAACGAGCTTTGCCCCGGCAATTTCTGCGCCGATGAATGTGACACCGACCCGTATACTGGCGCTGTCATGCTCGGCGACATGATGATATCGCTTGAAAAATGCGCCGAGCAGGGCGAGGAGTTCGGCCACGGCTTTGACAGGGAGATAAGCTATCTGACGGTACATAGCGTGCTGCACCTTTTGGGCTATGACCACGTTGACGAGGGCGAAATGAAAAAGCAGATGCGTCAAAGAGAAAAAGAGATAATGGGAGACAAATGATATGATAACGAAAACTGCAATGATAACCATATGCGGCCGACCCAACGTCGGCAAATCAACGCTCACAAACGCCCTTGTCGGCGAAAAAATAGCCATTGTGTCCAATAAGCCTCAGACGACGCGCAACCGCATAAGCGCCGTTGTTAACCGCGGCGACACGCAGTTTGTCATAATGGACACGCCGGGCTTCCACAAGCCCAGGACGCGCCTTGGCGACTATATGGTGAACATAGTTAAGGAAAGCGTTGCTGATGTTGACGCGGCGGTGCTGCTTGTTGAGCCTATCGCCAATATCGGCCGTCAGGAGCAGGAGCTTATAGCGAGAATAAAGGAAACGCGCGTTCCCGCCGTGCTCGTTATTAATAAGATCGACACGGTCGAGAAGCAGCAGCTTCTTGAAGTCATTGCCCTGTATTCGCAGGCACATAATTTTGACGCTGTTATACCGATGTCGGCCAAAAATAAAGAGGGCATAGACGCGCTTTTGTCGGAGCTTCAGAAATATGCCTCGGAGGGGCCGCAGCTTTTCCCCGACGATATGATATGCGACCAGCCGGAAAAGCAGATATGTGCAGAGCTTGTACGCGAAAAGCTGTTGCTGTGCCTTGATAAGGAGATCCCGCACGGAACGGCAATCGAGGTAACGCGCTTTACAGAGCGGGATAACGGCATAATCGACCTTGACGTTACGATATTCTGCGAAAAGGCCAGTCATAAGGGCATAATCATCGGCAAGCAGGGCGCGATGCTCAAAAAGATCGGCGAGCTTGCCCGCACGGACATTGAAGCCTTCATGGGAACGAAGGTTTATCTGCAGACGTGGGTAAAGGTCAAGGAAAACTGGCGCGACAGTATGGCTCAGCTTCGCAACTTCGGCTTCTCGGAATAAATACCCACACATAAGACGCCTGCCGGCACCGATACTAACCGTATCGGAGGTAGGAGCATGAGCGACGATATTTTGTGGCAGATATTTGCCGACACTGGCGATCCCGTTAGCTGGCTTATTTACAGAGCCAATCATATAGATAAGAAAAACGAAACGCCCGGGGCAGAGGACGAGCCTCAGGCCCTGGGCTAAAGCAGGGTACATATGTTTAAAACGACACGGGGCCTCATATTGCGCGAGGTCCGATACAAGGAAGCCGACAGGATATTGACGGTCCTGACGGAGGATATGGGCAAAATGACCGTCAAGGCGCGCGGTGCACTGCGCAAGGGCAGCAAGACCGCCGCTGCAACGCAGTTTCTTGCCTTTTCCGAGCTTACCATGCTCGACAGAAACGGCTACTGGACGGTCAGTGAAGGCTCGACTATCGAGGAGTTCAAGGGACTTAGAAGCGATATAACAGCGCTTTCGCTTGCAAGCTATTTTGCCGAGTGCGTGGAGGCACTGTCGGATGAGGGTAACCCCGACCCGCTGCTTTTGCAGCTTATTCTAAACTGTCTGTTTGCGCTGTCAAACGAGCTTTACCCGCAGGAGCATATTAAAACGGCCTTTGAAATGCGCCTGATGGCGCTTTCGGGCTATGAGCCGAATCTTCTTAGCTGCTGCGTCTGCGGCCGCTCAGAGCCCGAGGGAGTGCGCTTTAGCCCGCGAAACGGCATCGTGTGCTGCCGTGAATGTAATAACGCAAGCCTTCAGGCAAGCTATGAGCTGTGTCCCGATTCGCTTCAGGCGCTGCGGTATATCATTTACGCGCCCGCGCGCAAGATGCTCGCCTTTACGCTCGGGGATGATGCCTTAAAGCGTGCAGCAAAGGCATCCGAGGCGTATTTGCTTACGCAGACGGAAAGAAAGTTTTCCACATTGGATTATTGGAGACAGATAAAATAATGGATTTCTACGAAAAATCACTTAACATACTGGAGCTTCCCTCTGTGCTGGAGATGCTGGCCGCCGAAGCCGTCACAGAAGGCGGCAAGGAGGCTTGCCTTGCCCTGCGTCCGAGCGCTGACAGGCTTGAGGTCAAAAACCGCCTTGCCGAAACGAGCGCCGCAAAGGACATGATGGTCGTGCGCGGAAGTCCCTCGCTGTCGGGCATAAAGGATATCCGCCCGTCGCTGAGCCGTGCTGATCTTGGCGGAAGCCTCAACACCATTGAACTTTTGAACATTGCCCGCGTATTGCAGTGCGCAAGGCTCGTAAAGGGCTATATTGCCGATGATAAGACCGGTAAGACGAGCATAGACCATTTGTTCTATGCCCTGCACGCAAACAGATTTCTTGAAGAGAAGATAACGGGCTCTATCGTCGGCGAGGACGAGATAGCTGACAGTGCCTCCTCTGAGCTTGCGAGCATCCGCCGAAAGACCCGCGCTGCCGGTGCGCGTGTGCGTGAGTGCCTGCAGAAGATAATATCCTCGCCGTCTTACGCTAAGGTCTTGCAGGAGCCTATCATAACCATGCGCTCTGACCGCTTCGTTGTGCCAGTGAAGGCTGAGTGCAAGGGCGCGATACAGGGTCTTGTGCATGATATCTCGGCATCTGGCGCGACGCTGTTTATTGAGCCTATGGCGGCTGTCAAGGCAAATAACGAGCTTCGCGAGCTCGCAGCCAAGGAAAAGGCGGAAATTGACCGTATCCTTGCGGCGCTTTCCGCAGAATGTGCAGAGCATGCGGAGGATATAGCCTCCGACTATTCATATCTCATCGCGCTTGACACCATATTTGCCAAGGCAAAACTTTCGTATAAGCTAAACGGCATAGAGCCTGAGCTTCGTGAAAAGGGAGCTGTGCTTCGCCGCGCGCGCCATCCGCTGCTTCCAAAGGATAAGGCCGTACCCATAAGCCTTGAGCTGGGCGATGATTTTGATACGCTTATTATTACCGGCCCTAACACCGGCGGCAAGACCGTTACGCTGAAAACGATCGGCCTTTTGAACGTCATGGCTCAGTGCGGCCTGCACATACCGGCCGATGACGGAAGCGGCGTTCCGGTGTACAGGCATGTGCTTGCCGATATAGGCGATGAGCAGTCGATAGAGCAGAATCTGTCGACCTTCTCGGCACATATGACGAACATAGTGCATATTTTGGATGAGTGCGATGAAAACTCGCTGCTGCTGTTTGATGAGCTTGGCGCGGGCACAGACCCGACTGAGGGTGCGGCGCTTGCAATTGCGGTCATCGAGTATGCCCGCAAGCTTGGCGCAAACGTCGCGGCAACGACGCACTACGCAGAGCTCAAGGTCTATGCCACTACCGAGAGCGGCATCCAGAACGCCTCCTGCGAGTTTGACGTTGAAACCCTGAGCCCGACCTACAGACTGCTCGTCGGCATCCCCGGCAAGTCAAACGCGTTTGCGATATCCGAGCGCCTTGGCCTCGGTAAGGACATAATCGACGACGCGAAGGCGCGTATAGGCGTTCAGAACGCAAGCTTTGAGGCAACGATAGAAAAGCTTGAGCAGACGCGGCTGCTGCTCGAGCGCGACAGAGAGGAAACGGCAAGGAAGCTGCGTGAAGCGGAGGAGAATGCGAAAAAGGCAGCCTTCATGCGCGCTGAACTTTCGGTCAGGCTCGAAAAGGCCGATGAAAAAGCCCGCCGCGAGGCAGAGCGCATAATATCCGAAGCGCGGCAGACGGCCGAGAGCACCTTCTCTGAGCTTGACGATATGCGCCGCAAGATAAACGAGGCAGAGCAGGCGAATGAGATAAACGAGGCACGCACCCAGCTTCGCCGCAAGCTCAACGAGACGCAGACAAAGCTCAAAGCCAAAGCCCCCGAAATGCCCGTGGAGGAGAAGAAGTCTGCCCGCGATGTCCGCGCAGGCGACACGGTCGAAATTAAATCCATGGGCGTTAAAGCTGAGGTCATTGATATTAACCCCGATGGTACGCTGAACCTCCGTGCCGGTATCATGAGCGTGAAGCTCAAGCCCGACGATGTGTATCTTATTGAGGGTCATGCTGCAAAGCAGAAAAAGCAAAGCGTAACTCTTGCCAGCAGCACCGCGCCGCGTGCGGCAGTAAGCCCGGAGATCGACCTGCGAGGCATGGAAAGCATTGAGGCAGTTAATGCTGCCGAGCAGTATATTGACAGCGCCGTCATGGGTAAACTCAAGACCGTTACTATCATTCACGGCAAGGGAACAGGCGCTCTGCGCACTGCCGTGCAGCAGATGCTGCGCCGCAACAAGGCAGTGAAAAGCTTCAGATTAGGTCGTTTCGGAGAGGGCGAAAGCGGCGTTACAATAGTCGAATTGAAATAAAAGCAATCGATAAAATTTATTAATAATGTGTAAATCTACGAAATAGACAAAATCAGTTGACCTTTTGAAAATAATTTGTTAAAGTAGGCTTAATCTTTTGTGAGCAAGAGGAGTTGCGAGAATGGTAACCAAAGAAGTTGTTATTAATAATCAGGTAGGGCTCCATGCCAGACCGGCGACTTTCTTTATTCAGAAAGCCAATGAGTTCAAGAGCAGTATTTGGATCGAGAAGGAAGACAGGCGTGTAAACGCTAAGAGCTTACTCGGCGTTCTCTCTTTGGGTATCGTTAAGGGCACGGCTGTTAACCTTATTGCCGACGGCGCTGACGAGGCCACTGCTGTCGATACGCTTTCCGAGCTTATCGCATCCGACTTTACCGAGTGATTTAAAAACGAAGCTAAGGGCGTGTTAATAAACACGCCCTTATTCGCTATATAGGAGCGCCTATGAAGAAAGAAAACAGAGCCATTATTGAAATGCTCACCTGCGCTGCGCTGTGGAGCATTGCGGGCATATTCATAAAGCTCATCCCGTGGAACGGCTTTGTCATATCCGGCATACGCAGCCTTTTCGCGGGCATCACTGTTTTTGCATACATAAGGATAAAGGGCTACAAAATATGCATTAACCGCAGAACGATGACTGCGGGCATTTTGCTTGGCGTTTTGTACATTGCATTTGTGTGCGCAAATAAGCTCACGACCGCTGCAAACGCCATCGTTTTGCAGTTTACATCGCCTATATTCGTCGTTGTATTCTCGGCGCTTATATTTGGCCAGCGCTTTAAAAGGCGCGATGTTGCGGCGGTCATATGCACCTTTGCCGGTATTGCGATGTTCTTCCTCGATGAGCTCAAGGGCGGCTATCTTCTCGGAAACTTCACGGCCATTTTCGCCGGTGCCTGCCTTGCGGGCATGTATATGACCATGGATAAGGCCTGCACGCAGGAGAGGTTTTCGGCCATATTGATCGGTCAGATAGTCGCATTTGCGGTGAGCATACCGTTTATCATAACAACAAAGCCGCAATTTGATGCACTTCCTATGCTTTATATCATCATCCTCGGCGTTTTGCAGCTCGGCATACCGTATATTCTGTATGGCAGAGCGTCGGAGTTCTGCCCGCCGCTTGCCTGCAGTCTGCTCGGTGCTGTCGAGCCGCTGCTAAACCCCATATGGGTACTTATATTTGACGGCGAAAGGCCGGGAGTATTTGCGCTTATCGGCGGTATTATAGTTATCGTATCCGTGACGGTGTGGTGCATCGCCGGAAATAAGGACAGCGAGGTAAACAATGCGGGAGAAGCTGCTTGAAAAGGCAAATAAGCTGCCGCTTCTGCCGGGCGTTTATATAATGCTCGACGAGGCCGGGCAGGTCATATATGTCGGCAAGGCGAAAAAGCTTAAAAACCGTGTCACGAGCTATTTTCGCGGCTCGCATCTGCCGAAGGTCGAGGCGATGGTCGAAAAGGTCGCGGACTTTAACGTCATTGTCGTAAATTCGGAGTTTGAGTCGCTAATTCTTGAAAACTCGCTTATAAAGCAGCATCAGCCGCACTATAACATCCTGCTAAAGGACGATAAGGGCTACCCGTTTATACGCTTGGATAAAAAAGCGCCGTACCCGCGCTTTTCGATAGTCAACACTGCAAAAAAGGACGGAGCGGCGTATTTCGGCCCGTTCGGCGGCCGAAGCGTGACGCGGGATATTATTGACGCTGCATCCAAGGCCGTCGGCCTTGCGACGTGCTCAAAGCGCTTTCCGCGCGATATCGGCAAGGACAGGCCGTGCCTTAACTACCACATGGGCAATTGCCGCGGCTGGTGCAGGGGAGAGCTTGGGCAGGAGGAATACCGCCTCGCGCTCGAGCAGGTCTGTCTCATTTTAAGCGGCAAAACGCAGGAGCTTATAGCCGAGCTTACGGACAAAATGAACGATGCAGCCGAGCAGCTTCGCTTTGAAGCCGCCGCCGAGATACGCGACAGGATACGCGCGATACAAAGCGTTTCAAATAAGCAGAAGGTCATCGCAACGGCCTTTTCGGATACGGATGCAATTGGCTTTAAGCGCGGGGCGAAAAGCTGCTTTGTCGTGCTGCATTTTAATGACGGCTCGCTGACGGGCAAGGATTTTGAGCTTATACCCGAGCCGCTTGAAAGCGATGCTGAGGCGCTGTCGGCATATATGCGGCAGTATTACGCTTCACGCGGCTCACTGCCAAAGAGCATACTTTTACGCGAAGAGCCTGAGGATGCAGACTCGCTGCGCGAGCTTTTTGCGCAGATGGCAGGGCACAAGGTAAGCATCGAAGTGCCGCAGAGGGGCGACAGGCTTCGCCTTGTTGAACGCGCGGAAATGAACGCGTCCGAGGAGATACTGCGTGCAACAACTGTCCAGCAGCGCAGAACGAATACGCTCCTGTGGCTGCAAAAATCGCTGGAGCTGCCCGAATACCCCGAACGTATCGAGGCCTTCGATGTATCAAACCTCGGCGACACGGGCATCGTTGCGGCAATGACCGTCCACAAGGACGGCAAGCCATATAAAAAGGACTATCGCAAATTCAGGATCAAGGATCTGAGCATCAGGGACGACTATGCGAGCATGCAGCAGGCCGTTTACCGCCGCTTTGCACACTATAAAAACGGCGACGGCGGCTTTGACACGGCTCCGCAGATACTGCTCATTGACGGCGGCATAACGCACGCTGCGGCTGCAGAACGGGCCATGGATGAGCTCGGCGTTAAGGTCCCGGTCTTCGGCATGGTAAAGGATGACAGGCACAGAACGCGTGCACTTGTCACATCCGACGGTCGCGAGATATGCATTAACTCAAACCCGGCGGCCTTCTCGCTTATCGGCAATATTCAGGAGGAGACGCACCGCTTTGCCATTGAGTATCAGCGCTCGCTGCGCAGTGAGGGCTTCGGCTCGGAGCTAAGCTCCATCCCCGGCGTCGGCGCTGTGCGCAAAAATGCGCTTCTTCGCCATTTCAAGACCCTGAAGGCAATAAAAAACGCAAGTATCGACGAGCTGAGCAAGGCCGTTCCGCAGAGCACGGCCAGGGCGATCTACGAATTTTATCACAGTAACGAGGTAGAACAATGAGAGTAATAAGCGGAATAAGACGCGGTAAAAAGCTTAAAGAGCCGGATAATTACGATATCCGCCCGACGACCGACATGGTCAAGGAGTCGATATTCAACATCATCCAGTTTGATATAGAGGGCAGGCGTGTGCTCGACCTTTTTGCAGGAACAGGTCAGCTCGGCATTGAGTGCATAAGCCGCGGGGCAAAGGAAGTCACCTTTGTGGACCAGAGCAGGGAAGCGATAAGCATCGTTAAGCAGAACCTTAAAAGCTGCGGCTTTGAAGCTCGCGTTGTCCAAAGCGACTCCATAGCCTTTCTTGAGCGCGGCGCACGCTTTGATCTTATACTTATTGACCCTCCTTATGCGACAAATCTCATCGATAAAGCGCTTGAAGTCATCAATTCCGTTGACATCTTAACGGAAAGTGGTATAATTGTGTGCGAAAGTGGGCGCGAAAAGCCCATGCCGGAAATGAATATGCCCTACTTTAAGTGTAAGGAATATAACTACGGCAAAGTCAAGCTTACAACCTACAGCAGGGAGAATGATAAATGAGGACAGCTATTTGCCCGGGAAGCTTCGACCCCATCACCTTGGGTCACCTCAATATTATAAGACGTTCAGCCCAGATATTTGACAAGGTCATCGTGTGTATCATGTTTAATTCGACCAAGACAAGGCCGATGTTCACGATCGAAGAGCGCGTCGAGATGGTGCGCAAGGTCGTTGCCAAATATCCGAACGTCGAAGTCGACACGTTTGACGGGCTGCTTGCCGAGTATGCCAGGAAGTTCGACGGTGCTGTTATCGTAAAGGGAATGAGGGCCGCATCTGATTTTGAGTACGAATTTCAGATGAACCTTATAAATAAAAAGATAAATCCCAGCCTTGAGACGATGTTTCTCACGGCAAGCGAAAAATATACCTTTTTGAGCTCCTCCGTCGTGCGCGAAATGGCGTCGTACGGCGCAGATCTCACGGGCTTTGTACCGGATGAGATCATCGACGAGGTTGAGAAAAAGGCAAAGTTATGGAGGCAGTGATATGAGCGATAAAAATGTTGAGGTAATGGAACTTATAGAAACTCTGTACACTATGGTGACAGAGGCGTGGGGCGTTCCGCTCGGCAACGACAAGTGCATTGTTGAGAGGGAAAATGTCCTTGAAATACTCAACGAGATAAAAACACGCATACCTGTGGAGCTTGCCGAGGCAAAGCGCCTTGTTTCCGCCCGTGATGAATTCATCGGAAACGCAAAGCGCGAGGCGGAGTCTATCCGCAAGAACGCCGAGGATAAGGCCCGTGCCATGCTCGAAGAGCAGGAGATAGTCCGTGTTGCAAAGCAGCACAGCGCAGAGCTCGTTTCAAACGCAGAGTATAAGTCCAAGGAGCTGCGCCGCGTTGCAAACGAATATGTCGACGAGATACTCCGCCGCACGGAGGAGACAGTTGGTTCGGCGCTCAAGTCTATAAACGAATCGCGTGCAAGCTTCCGCAGTCTTGCAGGCTCTGCAACGCCGCCGCGTCCCGTGATGCCCGAGGCCGAGCAGAAGGACGTCGAGGAATAATCAGTTTGTTATAAATATCAGGAGTCTGTCAGGCTCCTGATATTTTTTGCGTGTAACCAAAATGTTCTTGATTTTTCGCATGGTAATCTCTATAATCAAATTAAAGTGGTGCGAAGTGGTGCAAAGTGCATCGAAAAATCAGGAATTATGGAGGTGAGCGCGTTGACAGGCGAATACAGGCACAGTCTTGACAGCAAGGGCAGGGTGTTCATTCCCGCGAAGCTTCGCGAGGAGCTGGGTGATGTGTTTTATATCACGCTGTCGATGGATAGCTGCCTTTCGGCTTACAGTGCCGATAGCTGGAGCGAGTTTTCAGCCAAAGTAAACGCCATGAGCTATGTTAAGCAGCGCAAAATGCGCCCGCTTTTTGCGTATGCGGCAAAGTGCGAGCTTGATAACCAGGGCAGAACGCTTATCCCCGCGCACCTTCGCGAATATGCGCATCTTACGAAAAACGTCACCATTATTGGCTGCAATAATCACGCCGAAATTTGGGACGAGGAGCAGTGGTCCAAGCTTTCCGAGAGCGAGATCACGCCCGAAAATATCGCCTCGGTCATGACCGAACTGGAGTTTTGATATGGCAGAAGCAGCAAAGCACATATCAGTGCTTTTGAATGAATGTATAGAAAATCTTGATATAAAGCCTGATGGGATATATGTTGACGGAACGCTCGGCCTCGGCGGGCACTCAGAGCAGATACTAAAGCGGCTCACCGGCGGCAGGCTTATCGGCATCGACCGCGATGAAAGCGCTATCCGCCGCACTGGTGAGCGCCTTGAAGCATATAAGGACAAGATGACGCTCGTACACGGCAACTTTTGTGACGTTGCGCAGATACTCGACGAGCTTGGGATAGACGCGGTTGACGGTATGCTGTTTGACCTTGGCGTGTCCTCGCCGCAGCTTGACGAGGCACAGCGCGGATTTTCGTATATGAATGATGCCCCGCTTGACATGCGCATGGATAATACAAGTGCGCTGACAGCGTGGAGCGTCGTAAACGATTGGGACGAGGCAGAGCTCACGCGGATACTTCGGGATTTTGGCGAGGAGAGATATGCCCGCCGTATTGCCTCCCGCATTGCTGAGCGCCGTGCGCAGAAGCCAATTGAGAGCACACTTGAGCTTGTGGATATAATCCGCTCTGCGATGCCTGCAGCGGCTCTGCGCGAAAAGCAGCATCCGGCAAAGCGCAGTTTTCAGGCGATACGAATCGCCGTAAACGATGAGCTCGGCGCGGTGGACAAGATGATGAAAACAGCACCCGATAAGCTCAAAAAGGGTGGAAGACTGTGCGTTATTAGCTTCCATTCACTCGAAGACAGAATAGTAAAAACAGGGATCGCCGCAAGGGAAAACGGCTGCACATGCCCGAGGGAAGCGCCGATATGCGTCTGTGGCTTTAAGCAGACTCTCAAGAGCGTTTACAGAAAGCCGATAGTTCCGGGAGAGGATGAGCTGGAATACAATCCGCGCGCGAGAAGCGCAAAGCTCCGCGTCGCCGAAAGGGTGTAATCCAACTTGAAAAGTGCCGATATTTCGTTTGAATACGGCTCAAAAAGTGCAGATAATAGGCGCTCCGACAACGCCCCGACGCACTTTCGTGCGGTGGCCGGGAAAGTTATATTCATTGTCCTTTCCATAATAACGGCGGCAGTCATGCTCGCGTCGCTGTTTGCGAGAGTGGAGCTTATTCGGCTAAACGGTGAGAATGTTGCACTCAGGCAGGAGCTTTCGGAGCTCAATGAGATAAATAAGCGCCTTTGCATCCGGTATGAATACGCGCAGGATCTTCAAAAGCTTGAAGAGCGCGCAAAAAATGAGCTTGGGATGCAGAGCATTGCGCAGATACATAAGGAAACGATAGACCCCGAGGTAGAGGATAAGGCGCAGATAATTAATAATGGATAAGCTGCATATTTCGCCAAAAGGCAAATAGTATTTAATAATACAATTTGCCGTGAAGGAGCAGCTATGCGCAGAACACTTAATAAAAAACAAGACAGCAGCCCCAGCAGGACTATGCTCCGCCGCACACTTTTTCTCATGGCAGTGTGCGGCATACTTGCCTTTTTGGCGCTTGGCGCGCGGTTGTATGTGCTGCAGATAAGAGATCACGATAAATACGAAGAGCTTGCCATAAGCCAGCAGCTCCGCGAAACGGGAGCCTCGGCCGAGCGCGGTACGATATACGACTGCAACATGAATATCCTCGCCATGAGCGCAAATGTCGACAATGTGTATCTGAGCCCTGCGGAGATAGCGATGTACGACGAGGACAGGGAGCTTATTGCAGATAAGCTTTCCGATATACTTGGGCTTGCCCGCGAGGAGATACTGAAAAAGACCGAAAATAACGGCTCGTGGTATGTAACAGTTGCACGCAAGGTTGAAAAGGAAACGGCCGATAAGGTAAGGGCGTTTAAAAGCGAATACGGCTTAAAGGGAGTGCGCCTTGAAAGTGATACAAAGCGGTACTATCCGTATTCCTCGCTTGCCTGTCACGTCATAGGCTTTGTCGGAACGGATAACTTCGGGCTCGACGGGGTGGAGGCACAGTATGACTCCGCGCTGTCGGGAACGTCGGGCAAATATATGCGCCTTGCAAACGCCTATGGCACCGACCTGCTGTTTGAGCAATATGAGGGCTACACGGGCGCCGAAAACGGCTGCGACCTTGTTACGACGCTAGATCTTACGATACAGCACTATGTTGAAAAAACGCTGTATCAGGCCGTTGAGGATTACGATATCCAAAACGGCGCGGGTGCAATCGCGATGGATGTTAAAACGGGCAAGATCCTTGCAATGGCGTCTATAGGCGGGTATGACCTCAATAACTTCCTTGATGTCAGCGACGAGGCCAAAGCCGCGATAGACGGAGCGTCAACACCTGAGGAGGCAGATCAGCTCCTTGCCGACGCACAGCGCCTGCAATGGCGCAATAAGACCCTTTCGGACACATATGAACCGGGGTCGACGTTTAAAATAATAACGCTTTCCATGGCCCTTGAGGAGGGCAAGGTGAGCCTTGATGACAGCTTCTTTTGCTCAGGCTCAGTTCAGGTGCAGGGCAGAACCAATCCCGTCCGCTGCTGGAAGTCCGGCGGGCATGGCTCGCAAAACCTCACTCAGGCAGTGCAGCATTCATGCAACGCAGCCTTTGTGAACATTGGCCTTCGCGTCGGCGCGCAGACGTTTTATAAATACTGCGATGCGTTTGGCTTACTAAAGCTCACGGGCGATAAGTCCGAGCAGCTGACGGCGAAAACCGGCATCGACCTTGGCGGCGAGAGCGGCAGCATATGGTGGAGCGAGGACACCTTCTACAGCGAGAAGAACAAGTCCCAGCTTGCGGCGGCCTCATTCGGCCAGACCTTCACCATAACCCCGCTGCAGCTTATAACCGCGGTAAGCGCATGCGTAAACGGCGGATATCTCATGCAGCCGTACATCGTAGAAAGTTTACTGGACGAAGACGGCAATACGGTGTATAATCATAAGCCGACAGTGCTTCGTCAGGTCATAAGCGAGCAGACGAGCAAAACGGTCTGCTCGATCCTCGAGCAGGTAGTCGGCGACCCGAATGACGGCACGGGGCGCAACGCGGCCGTCGCGGGCTACCGCATAGGCGGCAAGACCGGCACCTCCGAAAAGGTGAGCTTTGAGGCTCAGACCGGCAAAAAGGAATACATCGTTTCATTTGTCGGCTTTGCTCCGGCTGATGACCCGCAGATAGCACTGCTTGTGCTGCTCGACACGCCGGGCACGGAGTCGGGTGTTTACATCTCGGGCGGTCAGATGGCAGCGCCGACAGTTGGCAAAATGTTTGCCGATATCCTGCCGTACATGGGCATCGAGCCTGAATACGACGCCTCGGATGCCGATAAAATTGACCGCGCAGTTCCCGAGATTTCGGGGCTTACGATAGAAAAGGCGAGGGCAAAGCTTTCAGAAAGCGGCTTTGAATGCCGGGTCATCGGCGCGGGAGGAACCGTCACAAACCAGCTTCCGCATGCAAACACGGTCATAGCAGCCGGCAGCACGGTCATTGTCTATGCAGACGCAAGCCCATCGACGGTCATGCAGACCATGCCGAGCATAAATGGTCTTAGCTATGCCGAGGCGATAAAAGAGCTTAGTAAATACGGCGTTTTCGTGCGCTCTGACAGCGTTATTCTCGATGCGCAGAGGCAGAGCGTGCTGACGCAGAGCATAAAAGCCGGATCGGACGTAAGACCCGGTACGGTCATTGAGGTCACGCTGCTTTCCGACAGTGACGAGAGCATGCTGGGCAGATACTGATGAAAAAGGATGATAAGTATGAAATTATCACAGCTTATAAAGGGCATAGAGGTAAAAACGCTGGCCGCTGACCCTGAGTGCGAAATTGGCGGAGTAAGCTACGATTCGCGCAATGTTAAGCCAGGCGATGTGTTTGTCGCAATATCGGGCTTTGCCACCGACGGGTATAAATTCATCCCCTCGGCCGTTGAAAACGGCGCATGCGTCGTAATAAGCGACAGAGTGCCGCAGGTCGATGTGCCTTATATTCTCGTCTCCGACTGCCGCCTTGCGCTTGCGCTCATAAGCCGCAGCTACTTCGGCGCCCCCGCAAGCGAAATGACAGTCATCGGCGTCACCGGCACAAACGGCAAGACCACGACGACATATCTGTTAAAGCACCTGCTTGAAACTGCATGCGGCGCCAAGGTCGGACTTATCGGCACAAACGGCAATATGATAGGCGATGAGTTTATCCACACAGAGCGCACAACGCCCGAAAGCTTTGAGCTTCAGCAGCTTTTCCGTCAGATGAAAGATGCCGGCTGCACGCACGTCGTCATGGAGGTATCGTCCCACTCGCTCGTTTTGAGCCGTGTTGGAGGTATTGAATTTACCGTCGGCGCGTTTACGAATCTGACGCAGGATCATCTTGATTTCCACCATACGATGGAGGAGTATGCCGATGCGAAGGCACTGCTGTTTAAGGTCTGCCGCACAGGCTGCATAAATGCCGACGATGCGTGGGCAGCGCGCATGACAGACAATGCTTCGTGCAAGCTCATAACTTATTCAGCTTCCGGCGCTAAGGCCGCGCTCATAGCCGAGGATATAAGCCTTTCGGCCCGCGGCGTTTCGTTCACTGCCTGCTATGAGGGCAAGAGCGCTGCCGTAAGCCTTGCAATACCGGGAAAGTTTTCGGTTTACAACGCGCTTAACACCATAAGTGTCGGCCTTGCGCTCGGTATTGGCCTTGAGGAATGTGCTGAAGCATTAAAAACCGCAAGCGGCGTTAAAGGACGCATGGAGCTCGTTCCAACGGACGGAGATTATACAATAGTCATAGATTATGCCCACACGCCCGATGCTCTGGAGAATGCCCTGAAAGCCCTCAGAGTAAACGCCTCCGGCCGCCTCGTCGTGCTGTTTGGCTGCGGCGGCGACAGGGACAGGACAAAGCGCCCGATAATGGGCTCAATAGCGGCGGACAATGCCGATTTTGTCATCGTAACGAGCGATAACCCCCGCACAGAGCAGCCGCAGGCCATAATCGATGAGATACTTGTCGGTCTCGAGGGTAAGGACTGCGAGCATATTGCTATATGCGACAGGGCAGAGGCAATAAAATGGGCAATTGACAAGCATAGGGCAAATGATGTAATATTGCTTGCCGGAAAAGGTCACGAGGACTATCAGGTCGTCGGCCATGAAAAGCATCACATGGACGAGCGCGAGATAGTTGCAGAACATATAGAGAAGAGGAAAAGAAAATGTCTTTAAAGCTTACGCTTGCGCTGGTCATGGCGTTCATAACCGCTGTGATAGTGGGCAAATTCTACGTTCCCTGGCTTAGAAAAGTTAAAGCCGGTCAGGAGATAAAGGAAAACGGGCCGACATGGCACATGTCCAAGTCCGGAACACCGACGATGGGCGGCGTCATGTTCATAAGCGCCTGTGCCCTCGTGTGCCTGACGGTCGGCTTTGAATCCATGCGCAAGGGCGATTATACGCATATATTCGTCCTGCTGTTTGCGCTGGTGTTCGGCGCGATTGGCTTTCTTGACGACTGGGAGAAGCTTCGCAAGAAGCAGAACCTCGGCCTGAGCGCAAAGGCAAAGTTTTTGTTGCAGCTTGTCGCGGCGCTGGTTTTCGTCCTGCTGCTGAGAAAGCTAGGATATATATCGACAAGGCTGTATATCCCGTTCTGGAACGTCGATGTCAATATCCCTGAGGTGCTGTATTTTATTCTCGCCGCTTTTATCATCGTCGGAACGGTAAATGCTGTGAATATCACAGACGGCGTTGACGGTCTTGCAAGCGGAACGTCGATACCCGTATTCCTGTTTTTCGTCGCCGTTACCTTCCTTTGGGGCGATAAGTACCTGTCGCTTGGCATATTCGCCTCGGCTATCGTCGGCGGACTAATGGGCTTTTTGGTGTATAACTTTAATCCCGCGCAGGTTTTTATGGGCGACACGGGCTCACTGTTTCTCGGCGGTGCGGTAGCAGCTCTTGCATTTGCGTATGATATGCCGCTTATTCTCGTAACGCTCGGCATAGTATATATCATCGAAACGCTTTCGGATATAATCCAGATTACCTACTTTAAGCTCACCCACGGCAAGCGCATTTTCAAGATGGCGCCGTTTCACCACCACCTCGAAATGGGCGGCTGGACGGGCAAGAAGTGGAAGGAAAAAGAGCTTTTTGCACTTTTTACTTCCGTGTCCCTTGTTTTTGCAATAATTTCGTTCATAGGAATATATAATCGTTTCCAGCTCTGATAACGGAGGATGCACCTATGCAGTACGGCAGTGCCGAGCTCAGGATAAGGGAAACGAAAGATAAAACAAAGCGCGGGGGAATGGACATATCGTTCCTCGCGCTTGTTATGATACTTTTGACCGTCGGAGTTACAATGGTGCTGTCGGCAAGCTTTGCAAGGGCGTATTACGACCCGGGCGGAGTTACCGGCGGCGAGCCTGCCTATTACTTCATAAGGCAATTCATATTTGCGTTTTTGGGCATCGCGGCGATGATAGTCTGCTCAAGGCTGCCCGTCGGCTTTTATAAGCGCTTTGCTGTGCCGCTGCTTGTTGCGGCAATTATACTGCTGGCGCTTGTTCCGCTAATTGGCTCAACTGCAAACGGGGCAAAGCGATGGATAGGCTTTGGCTCATTGTCTGTCCAGCCCTCGGAGATGGCGAAGATCGGTGTGATCCTCGCCTTTGCGAGCATGATATGCTCCCGCAGAGGTAAGATGCTGAGCTTTCGACATGGCATATTGCCATTTGCTGCTATACTAATCATCATTGTCGGCCTGCTTGTACTGGAGCCGCATTTTTCGGCGTCTATCATAATTATCGCAATCGGCGGCGTTATGCTGTTTCTCGGCGGGGCGCGGCTTATATGGTTCGTTGCGGCTGCAGTTGCAGCAGTCGGCGGGATAACCGTGCTGCTAACCTTGTTCCCATATGCTTCAACTCGCATAAGCACATGGCGTGACCCATTTGCTTCGACCTCGGACGAGGGGTATCAGATAGTTCAGTCGCTGTATTCTATTGGCTCGGGCGGCCTTACGGGACTCGGACTCGGGCAGAGCAGGCAGAAGTATCTGTATTTGCCGGAGGAGCATAACGATTTCATCTTTTCCGTCGTTTGCGAGGAGCTTGGATTTATAGGTGCTGCTCTTATACTTGTACTGTTTGCGCTTTTAATTATTCGCGGCTACTGGATAGCCATAAATTCACGCGACAGATTCAGCTTTTTGGTGAGCGCGGGCATAACCACGCTGCTTGCCATACAGGTTATTCTTAATGTCGCCGTTGTCACAAATCTTGTGCCCTGCACGGGCATATCACTGCCGTTTTTCAGCTATGGCGGCACGGCGCTGCTTATGCAGATGGCCGAAATGGGGATAATCCTCAGCATTTCAAGAGATATTCCGGCAAAGGGAGGATAGGATATGAGAATAATATTTGCCTGCGGCGGTACCGCGGGGCATATCAATCCGGCTCTCGCAGTGGCAGGCAGGATAAAGCAGCTCATGCCGGACAGTGAGTTCCTTTTCATCGGTGCTGTAGGGCAGATGGAGTCTGACCTCGTGCCCCGCGCAGGATATAAGATAGAAACCATTCGTGTGCGCGGTATGAGCCGCGAGAAAAACCTCGGCGGCCTTTTGCACAACATAAGCGCCGTTTACCATCTTATCCGCTCGACTATAATTTCAAAGCGGATAATTAAGCGCTTTAAGCCTGATGTCGTCGTCGGAACAGGCGGATATGTCTGCTATCCGGTTTTAAAGGCGGCGTCCATGCTCGGCATACCCACCGCCGTGCATGAGAGCAATGCCGATCCCGGGCTTACGACCCGCATGCTCTCCGGCATTGTGGACACTATTATGCTCGGCTTTGAGGAAAGCCGCAAATTCTATAAAAATCCCGAAAAGACCGTTGTTACGGGTACTCCCGTGAGAGGCGAGTTTTCGGACTATTCCAAAAACGCGGCGAAGGCCGAGCTTGGCCTTCCGCTTGATAAGCCGCTGGTCGTGTCTGTGTGGGGCTCACTGGGGGCTGAGAATATGAACGATGTAATGTGCCGCTTTATTGAGCTTGCCGGAAACAGACCGGGCTTTACGCTTATACACTCGGCCGGTATAGAAGGCTATGAGAAGATGGTCACAAAGCTGCGCGAGACCGTTCCCGCGTATGAGAAAAACGGCATGGATGTGCGAGAGTATATATACGATATGCCGCGCGTAATGGCGGCGGCTGACCTTGTGCTCTGCCGTGCCGGTGCGTCGACGATATCGGAGCTTACATATATGCATAAGCCGACGATATTCGTTCCGTCGCCGTTTGTTACGAATAACCACCAGTTCAAGAACGCAAAGGTCGTTGAGGATGCCGGCGGCGCACTCATATTTGAAGAGGGCTGGTTTGAGCCCAAGGAGCTTTTAAATTCCGTTAAGGATATACTATCCTCAAAGGAAAAGCTCGAAGCCATGTCCAAGGCTATGGAGCGCCTTGCGCGTCCCGAAGCGACCGACATGATATGCGACAGAATATTATCTCTGTGCGAAAGTAAATAACAAAAACAGACCTCGCGGCATAGAATGGCATGATCTAAGTTCTTTCTGCGAGGTTTATTTATGGCAATATGGCATGTAAACGGAGGAAAGCGCCTGAGCGGAGCGTGCTTTGTTCAGGGCTCAAAGAACGCGGTCCTGCCGATATTGGCTGCTTCCGTCGTGTGCCCGATGGAGACCGACCTGCTGAATGTTCCGCAGCTGAGCGATGTTGAGGCATCGCTTAGGATACTGCGCCGCCTCGGCTGCATTGCCCAGCAGCAGGATAATGACGTGTACATAGATTCGCGCAATATAACATCAAATGTTATTCCGCAGAGCATGATGGAATGTATGCGCTCATCGGTGCTTTTCATGGGCGCGCTGCTTGCAAGATGCGGCGAGGTGCGCATGTCGGCCCCCGGCGGCTGCAAGCTCGGTGCGCGGCCTATAGATATGCATATTGACGCAATGAGGGCACTCGGCGCAAGCGTTGAGGAGAGTGGCTGTGAGATAGTGTGCAGGGCAGATAAGCTGCACGGTGCGCACATAGCGCTTCCATACCCCAGTGTCGGCGCGACGGAAAACGCCATGATAGCGGCATGCGCCGCCGAGGGCGAGACAACGTTAACGGGAGCAGCGCGTGAGCCGGAGATAGAAGATCTGCAGGAATATCTGCGAAAGGCGGGCGCGTATGTTTCGGGCGCAGGCACGGGGACAATAGTTATATCCGGCTTTGAGCCTGAGCATCACGTCGGCCATAGGGTAATACCCGACAGGATAGCGTCAGCAACATTTTTGTGCGCTGCGGCTGCCGCAGGCGGCGATATTGAGCTTCGCGGGGTTGATTTAAGGCAATTTTCGCGTTTGCAGCACTTCCTAAAGCAGGCCGGCTGTGATATAATATCCTCACGCCGCAGCGTAAGACTCATATCCGATGGCAGGCTCAGCGCCGTCGGCAAAGTGACCACAGGGCCGTATCCCGAGTTTCCGACGGATATGCAGCCGCTGCTTATGGCAGCCCTGCTGAAGGCCTCGGGGCGCACGGACATTGTCGAGAACGTCTTTGACTCACGCTTTGGCCACGCAAAGGAGCTTGCACGCTTCGGCGCGGATATAACTGTTGACGGAAGACGCGCCTGCGTGTGGGGCGTAAAAAGCCTGCATGGTGCTGTCGTCAGCGCGGGCGACCTTCGCGGCGGTGCCGCAATGCTTATTTCGGCGCTGTCTGCCGATGGTGAAAGCCTTGTTGTTGACGCTGGACACATAGCGCGCGGCTACGAGCATTTGGATAATAAGCTCCGCTATCTCGGGGCGGACATATATTTGGAGTTATAATAATGGCAAATACGAATGATTATTATCAGAAGCGGGAAGACCCGTATAAGCCGTCATTTAAGCGGAATGTCAACAGACCGCTGACGTTTTTCCTCGTTATCGTCGCGCTTATATTCATAATGAGCGTTTTCTTCAAGGTATCGAGCATTGAGGTCGTTGGAAACTCGATGTACACAGCCGAGGAAATAGTCAAAGCCTCCGGCATTGAAAGCGGGGATAACCTGTTCTTCATTAACGGCATAACTGCCGGCACGAGAGTCAAGGTTAAGCTTCCTTATGTCGATTCCGTTCAGGTAAGCCGCGGCCTGCCAAACCGCGTGACTATCGAAGTCACCGAGAGCAAGGCTGTCGGATATCTGAAGGTAGGGGAGGAGCTTTGGTCTGTAAGCGGAAGCGGCAAGCTTTTAAGCAGCATTGACCTTGACGATGGCGAGCATATTGCATATATAAGCGGCCTTGATGTTGAGGACGCTGCAACGGGCGAGCAGCTTGCCGTTTCGGAAGGCGACGAGGCAAAGCTTGAATATCTTCTCGATATTCTCTATCAGGTTCAGGCCCGCGGCCTTGTCGGCAAGGTCACTGCCATCGATGTATCCGAGGCCGAAAACCCCAGCTTTGAGTATGACAGCCGCTTCCTCATTAAGCTCGGTGCGAGGGACAACACCGAATACAAGTTCGGCAAAATGCTCTCGGCAGTATCCCAGCTTTCGGCAGATGACGCCGGAACGCTGGATGTTTCAGGCGGAGAAAAGGTCATTTTCAATCCGAATTAATATTTTATTCACATAGATAAGGAAAAATCTATTGACCTTACGTCTAAAAAGTTATAAAATGTTACATATCGCGAAAAAATGATTGCGGCACCTGCCGCAGCTTCTAAATAACTGTACTGGAGGATACAAAATGGATTTCAAAGCCGAAGTAGGCCCTGAAAATGTCGTAACTATAAAAGTCGTTGGTATCGGCGGCGCCGGTAACAACGTCGTAAATAGAATGGTCAAGTCCGGAACTCAGGGCGTTGAGTTCATTGCTGTTAACACCGATAAGCAGGCACTTGCCGTGTCCAGCGCCGATCAGAAGATCCAGATCGGTGAAAAGCTCACCCATGGTCAGGGCGCAGGCTCCGATCCCGAGATCGGCAAGAAGAGCGCTGAGGAAAGCCGCAACAATATCGCAAAGGCCGTTGAAGATGCCGACATGGTGTTCATAACTGCCGGTATGGGCGGCGGCACTGGCACCGGTGCAGCTCCTACTGTCGCGGATATCGCGCGTGAGGCCGGAATACTCACAGTCGGCGTTGTAACTAAGCCCTTCAAGTTCGAGGGTAAGCGCCGTATGGATCAGGCAAACGAGGGCATTAAGGAGATGCTCGGCAAGGTCGACTCTCTGCTTATCATCCCCAATGACCGCCTGAAGTACGCGACCGATCAGAAGGTCACGCTCGCAAACGCGTTTGAAATCGCCGATGATGTCCTGCGTCAGGCCGTCACCAGCATTTCCGACCTTATTAAGAACACAGGCTTCATTAACCTCGACTTTGCTGACGTCACCTGCATCATGAAGAATGCCGGCTTTGCCCACATGGGTGTTGGCCGCGCGGCAGGCAAGGGTAAGGCAGAGGATGCTGCACGCATGGCAGTTGCAAGCCCGCTTATGGAGACCTCCATTAACGGCGCACATGGCGTGCTTATCAATATAACCGGTTCTGAGGATATGGGCCTTGAGGATGTTGAGGCCGCTGCAAACCTCGTTCAGGAGGCTGCGCATCCCGATGCAAACATCATCTTCGGTGCAACGTTTGATGATTCCATGCAGGATGAGATCCGCGTGACCGTTATAGCGACCGGCTTTGAAGAAGCACCCACTGCAAAGCAGCCCGCTCAGAACGCTGCAAAGGCAGAGCCGAGCTTTGACAAGCAGCAGGGCATGTTCACCGCCGCAAGCGAAAAGGCCGCTGAAAAGAAGAAGGAAGAGCCCGCCGCCGCACCCACCGGCGAGGAAGATCCCTTCGACAGCATATTCAAGATCTTCAATTCGAATAACTGATATAGATGAAAAGCTCCGCACAATGTGCGGAGCTTTTTTTAATATTAATTTATATACTTATCGATTGCGGCATTGAGCTCTTCGATGAACTTATCGTCGCCGGTTTCGACGGCATCTGTGATGCAGTGCTCAAGATGATCCTTGAGAATGACGCGCGCCGTGCTGCTCAGAGCTGAGCGCACCGCCGCAAGCTGGATGAGAACATCCGTGCAGTCACGCTCGTCCTCAACCATGCGCTTTACGGATTCAAGATGCCCGATAGCGCGCGAGAGCCTGTTTATAACGGCCTTGCTCTGCGTATGTGTATGCGAATGGTTGTGGTGCGGATGTTCGTGCTCGGCATGCTCTGTGATGTTTTCGCAGGGCTTATTGTCGTGGCAGTGGATTATTCCGTCGCCGTGGTCGTGGTAAAAGCCGTCGTCAGGTCTGTGCATTAGTTTTTCCCCCGTAAAATCAGTGTATTGCATTAATAATACTTCAATTCAGGCAAAAAAGCAATAGATATGAAAAACGGCCGGACTGCAATGCAGTCCGGCCTTGAAATTTGAGCTTAGAGCTTATCAACAGCGTCCTTTATGGTCTTGATCGCGATCTTGCCGCCGCGCTTTGCCATACCGGCAATGAGGTGCGATGCAATATGCTCGACCTTGGGGGCGACGAATTCATCGACCCAAACGAGCTTTATCGCGTCAAACTTACACTTGGTCGTGCAGATGCCGCAGCCGACGCACTTGAGCTCATCGAGCACAACAGCGCCGCAGCCAAGGCAGCGTTCGGTCTCCTTCTTCATCTGCTCCTCGGTGAAGGTGCCGCGCAGATCCTTCATCGTGCGCTTTGCCTGTGCCGCGCTGCCGTTGGCTGCCTTCTGACGCGGAGTTGCGTCGTAACCGCCGAGAGCGAGAGCTGCCGTGGTCTTATCAAGCGCCGAGAATACGCGCCTGTCACGGCCGAGGTTGAGCGTCTGGCCGGGATGGACATATCTGTGGATGGATATAGCGGCTTCCTTGCCGGCTGCTATAGCGTATATGACAAATGCGGGGCCAGTTACAACGTCGCCGCCAGCGAAAACATCGGGCTCGCCGGTCTGATAGCTGAGCTCGTCGACCTTGACGCAGCCCTTCTTATCGGTCTTCATTGCGCCCATGTCGATGCCGCCCCAGTCGATGGTCTGGCCGATAGCGCCTATTACATTGTCGACCTCGATGGTCTCAAATTCACCGGTGGGAACAGGTGCGCGTCTGCCGGAGGCGTCGGGAGTGCCGAGCTTCATAGTCTCAAGCTTGAGCGCCTTGACCTTGCCGTTTTCACCGATGATCTCAACAGGTGCGGACAGAAGCTTGAGCGTCATGCCCTCGCTGAGTGCATCCTCTATCTCTTCGGGATCGGCCTTGAGCTCATCTCTGCCGCGTCTGTAAACGAGCGTAACATTCTCAGCGCCGAGTCTTATTGCACTGCGTGCAACGTCGACGGAAACATTGCCGCCGCCGATGACCGCAACGGACTTGCCGAGTGCCGGAGCCTTGCCTGTGAGGGTAGCGCGCAGGAAGTCAACGCCGCCGTACACGCCATCAAGCTCCTCGCCCGGAATTGCGATGGGCGAAGATTTCTGAGCGCCTATTGCCATGTAGAAAGCCTTGTAGCCCTCGGCACGGAGCTCGTTAAGGCTTACGTCCTTGCCGACTTCAACACCGGTCTTGAACTCAACACCGAGCTCACGCAGAACTTCGATTTCAGACAGGACAACGTCCTTTTCAAGCCTAAACGTCGGGATGCCCATAGTCATCATTCCGCCGAGCGTGTCTTCCTTTTCAAAGACCGTTACGGGGTAGCCCTTGACAGCAAGGTAATATGCACAGCTAAGACCCGCAGGGCCTGCGCCGATAACGGCAATCTTCTGCGGATACATCTTGCCTATCTGATTAAGAAGCTTGGGCACGAAGCGGTGCTCTGCCTTCATATCCTGCTCGGCAATGAACTTCTTGATATCGTCTATCGCGATGGGGTCGTCAATGTCGCCGCGCGTACATGCATCCTCGCAGAACTTGGGGCAGACACGGCCGCAGATGGCAGGGAAGGGGTTTTCCTTCTTTATAAGCTCGAGGGCTTCCTGATATCTGCCCTGGGCTGCAAGCTTAATATAGCCCTGAACGGCGATATGCGCGGGGCAGTTAGTCTTGCAGGGAGCTGTGCCGGTCTCAACGACGTTCTCGCGATTTTCGCGCCAATCCTCGTTCCAGTGCTTCTTGGTCCACATGAGCTCATCAGGGGTTTCGGATTTGCTGATGTTGAGCGGCTTTGTCGAGCACAGCTTCTGACCGAGGCGTAGAGCATTCATTTGGCAGTTTTCAACGCACTGACCACATGCAACGCACTTATCCTTATCGACCTGGGCACGGTAGTTGGACTTCATTATGTTGGAGGTGTTGAACAGGCGGCCGCCGCGCAGCGACAGGCAGGAGCACTCACAGCAGTTGCATATGCCGGATGCCTCACCAGTGCCGTCGATGTTCGAAAGCTCGTGGATAAGGCCGTTTTCCTCGGCGCGCTGGAGGATCTCATATGCCTCTTCCTTGGTTATTTCCCTGCCGTGGCCGGTCTTTATGTGGAAATCGGCAGATTTATTGAGCATGATGCACATATCCTGCTCAAGGTGGCCGCAGCCTTCGCCCATGATGCGGCGGGTGCGGCGGCAGGAGCAGTCCGTAACGGCGAGGCTCCATGCGTTTTCGATGTATTTACTCAGTTGGTCAGCCGGAACAGCGTGACGGTTAAGCTCAATAGAGTGCTGCACGGGCACAACTCTCATAACGCCCATGCCGCGGGGCAGGTTGGGGGTCATGAGCTTCATGTTCTTGTATGTATACTCATCAAAGCAGCGCGCTATCTCGGGGTGAGCCTCGACCTGCTCCTTGTTGCCGACCATCATCTCCATTATGCCCGGCACCCAGCACGGCATCGTGAAGTATTCAACGCCGTCCTCGGGTTTTGTGTATCTTACAACAACGCCCTCCTCGCCAAGCTCATAGAGAAGCTTTTTGGTAACTTCGGGCGATTTGCCGCACTTTTTCGAAATGTAGTCGAGTGTGAGACTCGTGCGGACCTTACAGGCGAGAGCTACATCAGCCTGTTCGTCTGTGACGACTTCGGCCAGAATGCGATACTCGGGGTCTGACGGGACATTGGGTACGCCTGTGTGCGCTTCAAAGGTTATCTTGTTTGCAAGCGCGAGTATTTTCGGTCTGAATGCCATGAATTTTTCCTCCCTTTACTTCATCTTTGAAGTTACTATTTGACGCACAGTGTATAAACACCTATAAGTTAAGAATATCACTTTCTTGGAATTTGTCAACACAATGCTTATCTTGTGTCCGAAAATTAGCATGATAAAAACCAGCGGAGCTCCAAACTGAATGAAGCTCCGCTGGTTTATGAGTGAGTCTGTAAGCCGGGTTCTGTCTTAAACGACCATCTATCTAATCCTGCCGTTGCCGACAGGCTTCAGCCGCCTCCTGAGGACGATCGGGCCGATCACATGTCCTCCCACGGCGTTGCTCCGGATAGAGTTTACAGCGTCAACATGTCTCCATGCGACGAGTGAGCTCTTACCTCGCTTTTCCACCCTTACCGATCGCTCGGCGGTATATTTCTGTTGCACTTGTCCGAGGGTCACCCCTGGCGGGCGTTACCCGCTATCCTTGCCCTATGGAGCCCGGACTTTCCTCACGTGCGTCCTTTCGGAATGCACCCGCGGTCGTTCGGCTCACTCAGTTGATTATTTTAACCATTTATCATGTTTAAGTCAATAGAAATTTCTTGTCTTTAGGAGGCAGACGCCGTATAATATATAAGTTAAACGGAGGTTAAGTGATATGACTTTATCTGAATATATTGAGAGCATAAAACATAAGCGCATCGGCGTTATAGGCATAGGCGTGAGCAATCTGCCGCTTATAAAAAAGCTGCTGAATGGCGGCTGCAATGTAACGGCCTGCGATAAGCGCACGGCGCAGGAGCTGGGAGACGATTATGCCGAGCTTTTGCAGCTTGGCGCCCAATTTAAGCTTGGCGAGGACTATCTTAAAGAGCTTGATTTTGACCTTATTTTCCGCACGCCGGGGCTTATGCCGTTTGATGAAAACCTGCTGGAAGCCAAGGCAAAGGGAGCAGAGCTGACCTCCGAGATGGAGCTTTTCATGAAGCTGTGCCCGTGCAGGATATTTGCCGTAACAGGCAGCGACGGCAAAACGACAACGACGACGATCATATCCGAGCTTTTGAAGGCTCAGGGGTATACTGTTCACCTTGGCGGCAACATTGGTAAGCCGCTGCTGTGCGAGGTGGACGATATGAAGGATAGCGATGTTGCGGTCTTGGAGCTTAGCTCCTTCCAGCTCCACAGCATGAGCTGCAGACCCGATGTTGCGGTCATCACGAACATTTCGCCGAACCATCTTGATAAGCACAAGGATTACCAGGATTATATCGACGCAAAAAGCGCCCTCTTCGCTCAGCAGGATGCCTCCTGCCGCCTTGTTCTAAACCACGAGAACGAGTATTCTGCTTACTATGCAGACATGGCAAAGTCGGATATATCGTATTTCAGCCGCGTATGCGAGCCTGAAAACGGCGTATACTGCGCAGACGGCGTTATTTACCGTGCGCACAATGGCGTAAAGGCTGAGCTTATGCACTCTGACGATATTAAGCTTCCCGGCACGCATAATCTTGAAAACTACATGGCCGCCTTTGCCGCAACGGATGGATATGTTGACGACAAAACATGCATCGAAGTTGCAAAAAGCTTTGCCGGAGTTGAGCACAGATTAGAGCAGGTGAGGGTATTAAACGGCGTTACGTTTATTAACGACTCCATCGGAACGAGCCCGACGCGCACGACGGCGGGACTTCACGCGCTTAAAGTTAAGCCCATACTCATTGCCGGCGGCTATGATAAGCACCTGCCGTTTGACACTTTGGGCGATGAGATATGCAAGCACGTTAAAGCGCTGTATCTCACAGGCGCTACGAGCGATAAGATATACGACGCTGTTATAAATTCAAAATACTATACAGCAGACCTGCCGATAGCCAAAATGGATGACTTCCGGCAGACAGTTCTTGCGGCGGCCGCCGCTGCCGAAAGCGGGGATATTGTACTGCTGTCCCCGGCATGTGCCGCTTTCGATAAGTTTAAAAACTTTATGGAACGCGGTAAATACTTTAAAGAAATCATAATGGAGCTTTGATATGAACGTAAACGATATAAGACCCGAGGTATACGAGCTTGCGCGCGAGGCGGAAGCGGAAATAAAAGAGCAGTTTGAGCGAATTGACCGTATTGCCATGATAAATACGCACAAGGTCATGGCCGCTTTTCAGGACAATAAGGTGTCAGACTCCTGCTTTGCGGGAACAAGCGGCTACGGCTACGACGATTTGGGCAGGGAAGTGCTCGATAATGTATATGCGCAGGTTTTTAAGACCGAGGCGGCACTGGTGCGCATCGGCTTCGTTAACGGCACTCACGCCCTCTCAGCGGCCTTGTTTGCAATGCTAAAGCCCGGTGACACGCTGCTTTCGGTCACGGGGCTGCCGTATGACACGCTCAGAAATGCGATAGGCATCGAGGGCAACTGCCACGGTTCGCTCAAATTCTATGGCATCGATTATAAGCAGGTCGACCTTAAAAACGGCGAGCCTGATCATGAGGGCATTAAGAGCGCACTTTCCGATAAATCCATTGCGGCGGTGCTTATCCAGCGCTCCAGGGGCTATGATAACCGCAAGGCCTTTTCCGCTGAGGAGATAGGGGAGATCTGCAAGACTATACGCTCCGTTTCGCCCGATGTTAAAATCATGGTCGATAACTGCTACGGCGAATTTACCGGTGAGCATGAGCCGACGGAATACGGCGTTGACCTCATGGCAGGCTCGCTTATCAAAAACCCCGGCGGCGGCCTTGCGCCCACGGGCGGATATATCGTCGGCCGCAAGGAGCTTGTTGAAAACGCGGCCATGCGGCTTACAACTCCCGGCATCGGCGGCGAGTGCGGCGCAACCCTCGGCAACAATCGCCTGCTGTTCCAGGGCCTTTTCATGGCACCGCATATTGTTGCACAGGCGATAAAGACCATGACCTTCTGCTCGGCAATGATGAAAAAGATAGGCTTTGAGTCATCTCCCGCGCCCGACGAGGTAAGAAGCGATATAATCCAGATGGTCACGCTCAAAACTCCCGAGAATATGAAAAAGTTCTGCCGCGGCATCCAGGGCGGTGCTCCGGTCGACTCATATGTAACTCCCGAGCCCTGGCAGATGCCGGGCTACAATGTGCCGGTCATAATGGCAGCCGGCGCCTTCGTGCAGGGCTCGTCGATAGAGCTTTCCGCCGACGGCCCGATGCGCGAGCCGTACACCCTGTATATTCAGGGCGGCATAACCTATGAATCCGGCAAGCTCGGAATAATGATGGCTGTAAATGAAATGCTAAGCTGAAAGGCGCATATAATACATGGGGTGGTCTCATGTGTTTTTGCCTTCGCCGGCGGCCAAGGTACAGCAGACGAAGTGACGGCGGACGTCACCGGCGGCGCGGCATTGGCGTGCTGGGCGTGTTTCTTGCGCTGATAATCTCGCTGCTTGCCGCGGCAAGCTGGTTTTTGGCCGATCTTTCTACGCAGATGGCGGTCTCGGATGCGACTGATATCGTCACAAAAACGGTCAATGATTCAATAAAAAAGGTCATCGGCCGCGGGATATACGGCTTTGATTATTTCATTAACCTCAGCCGTGATTCAGACGGGAACGTGACCGCCATAACAAGCGACATGGCGCATATAAACACTCTTTCGACCGATATACTCAACTCCGTCATAGAATCGACCGAAAACGGAGTTATAAACATCGGTATCCCGCTCGGAAATCTGACGGGGCTTAATCTATTGCTGAATAAAGGCCCGGATGTGAGCGTTGATATAATAATGCTTACCTCGTCGCGCGTTGATTTCCGCAACGAAGTTGTCGCTTGCGGCATTAATCAGGCAAAGTATCAGCTCGTTCTCGAGGTTACTATCGATATTGACATATTAGTCCCCTGGGGAACGGAGAGCGCAAGCACAGTAACCGAAGTTATAGTGGCCGACACGGTTATCGTCGGCAAGGTTCCAAATACATATCTAAATATGGAGAGTTCAGATGGACGCTAAGACAGAGATAGAAAAGCTCAGAAATGAAATCGAATATCACAACAGGCTATACTATGTTCAGGATGCGCCAGTCATATCCGACTATGACTATGACATGCTCATGGTAAGGCTCATTAAGCTTGAGCAGGAGCATCCCGAGCTTATAACGCCGACCTCGCCAACCCAGCGCGTCGGCGGGCAGGCGCTGTCGCAGTTTACGCCTGTGCAGCATCAGGTGCCGCTTGAGAGCCTTAGCGACGTGTTCTCTTTCGATGAGCTAACGGCATTCGGCGAGCGGATGGATCAGGCGCTCGGCAATGGGCGTCAGTTTTGCGTTGAGCCGAAGATCGACGGTCTGTCAATGTCGCTTGAATACGAAAACGGCTATTTCGTGCGCGGCGCTACGCGCGGCGACGGCATGACAGGCGAGGACGTGACGGAGAATCTGCGCACGGTGCGCAGTCTGCCGATGCACCTTGTCGATGCTCCGCCGCATCTTATAGTCCGCGGCGAGGTGTACATGTCCAAAGCTGTATTTAACGAGCTCAACGCCATGCGCGAGGTCAGCGGGGAAGCGCTGCTTGCAAATCCGCGCAATGCCGCTGCCGGCTCTATCCGCCAGCTCGATCCCAAGGTCGCAGCATCCAGAAAGCTCGATATCGTGTGCTTTAACATGCAGTACACTGACGGTGAGCAGTATGAGACACATTCGCAGACCCTGGACGCTATGAAGCACATGGGCTTTCCCGTCGTGCCGTACAAGCTGTGCAATAGCATCGACGAATGCTGCGAGAGGATCGACTATATCGGCCAGTCGCGCGGCGATTTTGCCTATGACATTGACGGCGCTGTTATAAAGATCGATTCGCTGTCTCAGCGAGTTTCCCTCGGAAGCACGGCGAAATTCCCGCGCTGGGCCGTCGCGTACAAGTACCCGCCCGAGAAAAAGGAGAGCAGGGTAGTAGATATCGTCGTTCAGGTCGGCAGAACAGGCGTTTTAACGCCCAAGGCTGTTATAGAGCCTGTGCGCCTTGCCGGTACTACGGTCAGCAATGCAACGCTGCACAATCAGGATAATATCGATAAGCTCGATATCAGAATCGGCGACACTGTGCTCGTCCAAAAGGCGGGCGAGATCATACCCGAGGTGCTGTCTGTAAACACTTCTAAGCGCCCTGAGGGTACTGTGCCGTATAAAATGCCGGATACATGCCCCGAATGCGGCGCGCCGGTAGTACGAGATGTTGACGGTGCAGCTCTCAGATGCACAAGCCCCGAGTGCCCCGCGCAGAGGCTTCGCAACCTTGCGCATTTTGCCTCCCGCGAGGCAATGGACATTGAAGGCCTCGGCATATCGGTCTGCCAGTCGCTTATAACAAGTGGCCTTGTCAGCAGCCCGGCGGAGCTGTATTCGCTCGATGCGCAGTCTGTTGCCGCGCTTGATAGAATGGGCACAAAATCGGCTGAGAATCTCATTAACGCCATCGAAAAGAGCAAATCCGCCGGTCTTGCGCGCCTGCTGTGCGCTTTCGGCATACGTCAGGTAGGGCAGAAGGCGGCAAAGACACTTGCAGTCCACTTCGGAACGCTTGAAAGGCTCATGCAGGCAAGCCTTGAGGAACTGACCTGTGTTCCCGATATCGGCGGGATAACGGCGGGATTTATAGTTGAGTGGTTCTCACTCCCGCAGTCGCAGCATCAGATAAAGCTTTTGCAGGAGGCCGGTGTTTCCTTTGAAAGCACCGACGCTGTAAAGGATACGCGCTTTGCCGGAATGACCTTTGTGCTCACAGGCGAGCTTTCGGGCTATAAGCGCGATGAGGCCGCGGCCATAATCGAAAGCTACGGCGGCAAGGCCTCGTCCTCGGTTTCAAAGAAAACGACCTATGTGCTGGCCGGCGAAAACGCCGGAAGCAAGCTCAAGAAAGCGACCGACCTTGGAGTTAACATCATAAACGAAGAGCAGTTTAACGAAATGATAAAATAAAGTATCGCCGCGAATGGATATCATTTGCGGCGATTAACATTCCTGTGCAGCCGTCCATATAATATAGCACAAAGGAGGACTGCACAAATGGATGAAAACAACACCTGCGGCTGCAAGGAAGGTCCGCTTCCCATCTGCGCGCCGCTTGCGATGGCCTATGTGCCAGTGCAGCAGTCGGCAAAGCCGATGTATTCAAGCGCTGAGGCACTGAGCCGCGGCACACTGTTCCCGGGGCTTGACCTGCCGTTTATGAACATGGTAAACACCGGGGACCTTACCGGCACGCCTTTGGGAGAGGTCATGGCGCTGGATTTCGTCGCGCATGAGCTTGCACTGTATCTTGACACGCACAGCGGCGACGAGGAAGCGTTTGAAATATATAAAAGCATTTTGGCCCTTTCCAAAACCGCCAGGGAGAAATATGTGAAGCTCTATGGGCCGCTAACAAAGCGCGACCTCAGCAATGCGCAGAGCTACACATGGCTCAAAAACCCCTGGCCATGGGATTACACCGGGAAATCGGAGGGCTAAGGAATGTTTATATATCAGAAAAAGCTGCAATACCCCGTGAAGATAGCAAAGCCGAATCCGGCGCTTGCGAAGTTTATAATAAGCCAGTACGGCGGCCCCGACGGTGAGCTTGGCGCGTCGCTGAGATATCTGAGCCAGCGCTACAGTATGCCATACCCGGAGCTCAAGGGGCTTCTGACCGATATCGGTACGGAGGAGCTGTGCCATCTTGAAATGGTCGCGGCGATAGTTCATCAGCTTACGCGCAAGATGACGCCGGAGGAGATCAAAAAAGCCGGCTTTGAAGCATATTTTGTCGACCATACTGCCGGCGTATACCCACAGTTTGCGTCAGGAACACCGTGGACAGCGGCGACGATGCAGGTAAAGGGCGATGTTATAACAGACCTGAGCGAGAATATGGCGGCCGAGCAGAAGGCTCGCTCGACTTACGACAACATTCTGCGCCTGTCCGATGACCCGGACGTAAACGACGTCATCAAATTCCTGCGTGAGCGTGAAATAGTCCACTATCAGCGCTTTGGCGAAGGCCTCAGAAGTGCCGTTGAAAAGCTTGATTCCAAGAACTTTTACGCTGTAAACCCGGCTTTTGATTAAAAAAATCCTCCGTATGCTTTCACATACGGAGGATAAAATTTTATGCGTTTATACGGTCTGTGCTTGCTTATCAGCCCTTAACAGCGGCCTTAGCCTTCTTCTCACGCTCAACCTTGGAGACCCACATTGCTGCAGTTGCGTCGCCGGTGATGTTGAGAGTGGTACGGCCCATGTCGAAGAGCTTATCGACACCGGCAACGATGGCGATACCTTCAACAGGCAGGCCGACGGAGATGAGGACCATGGAGAGCATGATCATGCCTGCACCGGAAACACCGGCAGTGCCGATGGAAGCGAGGGTCGCGGTGAGAACGATCATAGCCATCTGACCGAGGGTGAGGTCGACGCCGTAGCAGCATGCGATAAACACTGCGCAAACTGCCTGATAGATAGCGGTACCGTCCATGTTGATGGTTGCGCCCAGCGGCAGGACGAAGGAGCTTATCTCTGGCTCAGCGCCCATCTCGTTGCAGCACTCGATGTTGATGGGGAGGGTCGCGTTGGACGAGGTGGTCGTGAAAGCGGTGAGCATAGCAGGGGAGAGACCCTTGAAGAACGCTATCGGACTCATGCCGGACAGGAACTTGACGCTGCAGCCGTATACGATGACGACGTGCAGAATGTAGCCGATGTAGGCAACGCCGATGACGATAGCGAGAGAGCCGACGACCTTTGCACCGTTAACGGCAACAACGTCAGCCATCAGGCAAAATACGCCGATCGGGGTGAGCTTGATGATCATCATGAGGACCTTCATGGTGACTTCGTTCATGCAGTTGACGAGCTCGCCGATCTTCTCGCCCTTCTTGCCGGCAGCAAGGATGCCTGCGCCGAAGAAGATGGCTATGCAGATAACGGGCAGCATATCCATATCGGCCATAGGACCGATGAGGTTATCCGGGAAGATGCCGACGATAACGTCCATGACCTTAGGAGCCTCGGTAGCTGCATACTCAAGCGAATCTCTGTAGCTTGCGTCGAGAACGGGGAAGAAGCCCTTGAAGCAGTTGACAACGGCAAGGCCGATGACAACGGCGATAGCGGTCGTGCAGATGTAGTATACAAAGGTACGCAGACCGACGCTGCCGACGCGCTTGAGGTCGTTGAGCGATATAACGCCGTCCATTATCGAGAACAGAACAACGGGAACGACCATGAACTTAAGCAGGTTTATGTATATCGTTCCGATGGGTTTGAGGTATTCGGTAGTGAATGTGCTTTCAGGTGCGATAAGCAGGAAAGCCAAACCGACTACGATACCGGCCAGCATGCAGATGATTATCCATGCTGCAAGGTTGAGTTTCTTTTTTTGCTGCATTACTATTCCTCCTGTAAGCATAAAGCGAGCAGCAGCCTCGGTTTATGCGTGATTTTGACCCTTTCCCTTCGTCCTCTGCCATGATAAAGGGCAAAACTCAAAAGCAGAGGGGCTTGAGCTCATTTAGGCTCAATTTGGTTCCATTACTCTTCTCATCTTGCTTGTAAATTAATGCGATTATATTAGCATACTAATTTATGTTTGACTATATGCTTATTGGAATATTAACATTTTCTTTATGCCATAATGCACAAATTGAGCTGCAAAACAGCAATAAAATCGCCGAAGATTTCACGAAATCGACAAATCTTCGGCGTTTGTATGATATTTTGCGTTTACTCCTCGATCTTCGCTTTTACCTTTTTAAGGCGGGCGTAACGGGGGAGAGAATTGCTCCTGGGGATCTTCGGCTCACCCTGAATGAGGGGGAGAACGTAGTTAATAAAATCGTTTGTGACATAGTTTCCGTCCTCGGTTATCCATTCGACGGGAACCTTTTTCTCGTAATTTGCAACGCTATTAAGCGACAGAAGGACAGGCTTGCAGGAGTACAGGCCTGAGCTGTCGTCGCGCTCGAGGGCGACCATTTGGCCGCTTGAGCCTGATATAGCCGACTCAACTGCAAACTTGCCGACCATGCACGCTTCCTCAACGTCAATGGCAGATGCTATGTGTGCTGCACTGCGCTGCAGAAGGCTAAGCTCAATGCCGCGCACCTTTTTAAGGCCGAGGCGCTCTTTGAGGTAATTTGCAAGCTTCACGGCCAGACCGCCGAGCTGAGCGTGGCCAAAGCCGTCAGTACCCGAAGTCTTAGCCTCGGATACAAAGGAGCCGTCGGAGTAGTGCAGACCCTCAGATACTGCGACGAGCACGTTGCGCTTTTGCTTCATTATCTTCACTACGTCATCTGTGAATCTGTCAAGGTCAAAGTCGCGCTCGGGCAGATAAATAAGGTCAGGGCCGCAGCCGTTGCCGTACTCTGTTGCAAGCGCGGCCGATGCCGTGAGCCAGCCTGCATGACGGCCCATGATCTCAACGACCGTCACCATATCTGTATTATATACATCTGTGTCCTTGCCGATCTCCATGCAGGAGGTCGCAATAAACTTTGCCGCGCTGCCGTAGCCGGGGCAGTGATCGGTACCGAAAAGGTCATTATCGATAGTCTTGGGAACGCCGATAACGCGGCAGTCGTAGCCGACCTTCTCCATATAGCGGCTTATTTTATTGCAGGTATCCATCGAATCGTTGCCGCCGTTGTAGAAGAAATAGCGGACGTCATATTTCTTGAATATCTCAAGTATCCTTTTATAATCGCTGTCGTCGACATCGGGATCAGCGATCTTATACCGGCACGAGCCGAGCTCCGAGGACGGGGTGTTAAGCAGCAGCTTGAGCTCGTAATCCTCTTCCTCGCCCATGTCGTAAAGTTCATCTTTAAGTACACCTTGAATGCCGTATGCCGCGCCATAGACCTTGGTTATGGCCTCACTGTCGAGTGCTGTCCTTATAACGCCGTAAGCGCTTGCGTTAATGACTGCTGTGGGGCCTCCGGACTGACCGAAGATACATGCGCCGACGAGCGGTGCTTCAAAATACTTGTCCAAAACTTCGCCTCCAAATACATAATGATTATTGATTATAACATGTTTTAGGTTTATAATAAATACGAAATTAAAATAATTTGTGCAATATCACTATTTTTTTTATTCAGGAGGACTAATCATGCCACTCGTAACAACAACCGAGATGTTTGAAAAAGCCTACAAGGGTGGGTACGCTATCGGCGCGTTCAACGTAAACAATATGGAGATCGTGCAGGGTATCACAGAGGCCGCCGCTGACCTCAAGGCACCGCTTATCCTTCAGGTGTCCAAGGGTGCGCGCGCATATGCAAACCACACTTATCTGATGAAGCTCGTCGAGGCGGCAGTTGCGGAAACAGGCCTGCCGATAGCTCTGCATCTTGACCATGGTGACAGCTTTGAGCTGTGCAAATCGTGCATCGACGGCGGCTTTACGTCTGTCATGATCGATGCTTCTTCAAAATCGCTTGAGGAGAATATAGAGATAACCCGCAAGGTCGTCGAATACGCGCATGACCACGGCGTCGTTGTTGAAGCAGAGCTTGGAACGCTTGCAGGCATTGAGGATGAGGTAAATGTTTCTGCTGAGGATTCGTCTTACACACGTCCCGAGGACGTTCAGGAATTTGTCGAGCGCACGGGCTGTGACTCGCTGGCTATTGCCATCGGCACCTCGCACGGCGCATATAAGTTCAAGCCCGGTACGAACCCTCAGCTCAGATTTGATATTCTTGAGGATGTTGAGCGCCGTCTGCCCGGCTTCCCGATAGTTCTGCACGGCTCGTCGTCCGTACCTCAGGAATTTGTAAAGCAGATAAATGAGAACGGCGGCAATATGCCCGGCGCTATCGGCGTTCCCGAGGATCAGCTCCGCAAGGCAGCATCCATGGCCGTGTGCAAAATCAACATCGACTCAGACCTGCGTCTTGCGATGACCGCTACCATCCGCAAATACTTTGCCGAGCATCCCGATCACTTTGACCCCAGGCAGTACCTCAAGCCCGCCCGCGCCGCAATAAAGGATATGGTCGCGCACAAGATAGTCGACGTTCTCGGCTGCGACGGAAAGGCTTGAAACTGATAACAGGCTAAATTCAGCAGGGAGGTGCTGCTATGGCAAAGGCACACTCATCAAAAAAGAGTAAGGCAGGCACAAGCTATGCGCAGGAGGGCGTTACCTTATTGCGCGCGCTGCTGTCTGCGGGTCTGCTCATACTTGCATATTCAGTGAAGCTTGCGCATATTGCGGCTGTTCTAATTTTAGTTGCGGCGGCAATAATATGCGGAATCGATATCGTCCTTGTGGCGGTCGACAAAATGCTCAAAAAGCGTGACTATCTCAACGACCAGCTCATGATATCGCTGTGCGCTGTTGCGTGCTTCAGCGTCGGCTGCTATGTTGAAACGATAGTTATGCTCGCCGTTTATCAAATCGGCAGGGCATGCCTCGGCTTTGCCGTGCGCAGGACGAAGTCGGAGCTTTACTCCGCCGCGTCGGACAGGGAGGGGAGCGTGCGCCTTCGCAGCATCCTCAGCGGTCCGGCAAGCAGCGAAAACTCCCTGATGTCAAAATTCATGCCGTATTTTGACCTTTTTTCAAAGGCGGCATTTATAGTCGGTGTACTATTTGCAGCTATTATTCCGCTTATTACGGATATGACATATGTTATGAGCATCCGCCGCGGCTGCATGCTCATAGCCGCTGCAGTACCGCTTTCGGCGCTTGCAGCTCTGCCGGTGTATTCGCTGGCGGGAATCAGCCGCTGTGCCGAGTACGGTGTTTTCGTCAAAAACGCAAAAACGCTTGAAAACGCAGGGGATATTGCCGCTGTCGTGTATGATAAAGCCGACGTTTTCACCGAAGGTACGCCGAAGCTCGTTTCGCTTAATTCGCCCATACTGGATAACGAAAGCTTCCTCATGCTCGCAGCATACACGGCGTATTCCTCCGAGCAGCGCTTTGCAGCGCCCATAGTCAGCGCCCACAGCGGCGATATTATACCCTCGTATATTTCCGACTTCAAGGATATCCCCGGCTGCGGCATGGAGATAAGTCTGCGCGGGCGTCAGATACTCATCGGAACGTATGAGCTGTTTGAAGCGCGCAGCATAAATATCCCCGAGGCTGACAGGAAGGGCGGCTATGTGCTGTATCTTGCCGTAAGCGGCATTTATGCCGGCAGTATGACATTTAAAGAAAACATCAATCCGTATGCCGAGTGCGTCATCTCCGACCTTGCGGCGATGGGCGATGTTAAGAGCATACTTGTCACCGAAGACGGCAGGGAGGTGAGCGAGCGGCTTGCAAAGGCGCTGAAAGTTAACGAGCTTCACTATGAATGCGGTTTTTCCGAAAAGGCGAATATAATAAAGCAGTGCAAGAATCAGCTTGCTCAGGATGAAATGCTTATGTACATAAGCGCTGAGAATCTTGATTATCACACGGCGGCAGATATTGACGCCAAGGTCGGTGCAGAGTTTAATAATGCCGACATGGTCATGAGCAATATCGGACTTTTCGGTATGCCGGTCGTGTACGACACTGCAAATAAGCTAAAGCGTCTTTCGCTTGAGAACCTGCTGTTTACGGTGTTTGTAAAGCTCGTGCTGGTCATATTGGCGCTAACAGGCTGCGCAACGCTGTGGTTTATTCTGCTGCTTGACTTTGCAGCATCCATAGTCGGAGTTTTGAACACACTGCGCATAAATCGCGTCTCCGAGCCAGAATGATCATTCAAAATTAAAAATACTCCGTATGAAAAACATACGGAGTATTTTTTTACGATTCCTGATTATCAGGTTCAAAGTGGGCTAGGGGATTGGCCTCTGCCGCTATCCTTAGCTCGGAATTATCAACATGCGTGTATATCTGCGTGGTGTTCAGGTTATCATGACCCAAAAGCTCCTGCAGCGTTCGCACATCGACGCCGTTTTGCAGCATAAGCGTCGCCGCCGTGTGCCGAAGCTTATGCGACGAATACTTTTCCGCATCAAGCCCCGCGCGGCGCAGTGAATTCTTCACCATGCTGTGCACAGCCTCGCGGCTCATGCGGGTGCGCCTGTTTGAGAGAAAAAGTGCGTTTTTGTCGATAGCAGCAATGCTTTTTCGAACATTCAGGTACTGGTTAATTGCATCAGCGCAGGCATCATTGATGTAAATCACGCGCTCCTTGCTGCCTTTACCGAACACTCTTATGTGATCCTGTCTGATATCTGAGAGATTCAGGCCGACGATCTCCGATATACGGAGGCCGCAATTGAGGAATATACACAATATACAATAATCGCGCTCTTTGTTTTTGCCATCGACAGAGGAGAGGAGGGTCTGCGCTTCGGGCAGGGTAAGGTAGCGGGGGAGCTTGTTTGGAATTTTCGGAACATCAAGATCCTGCAGGGGATTTACGTCAAGAAGCTTTGCCTTGACCGTGAGGTATTTATAAAAGCTTCGCAAAGTTGAAACCTTGCGTGCACGGGTCGAAGCCATGGTGCCGTATTCAGTTTCGCGGCTGCGCTGATTTTTAACTCTGTCGCGCGAAAGAAAGGCCAAATACTCATACGCATCAGATACGGTGATGCTTTTTACAAAATTAATGTCAATATCGCTGATGCTTATATCCTCAAGCTCGGTGCTTCTCGGAACAAGGCCGCGGCTGAGCTTCATGTATCGGAAAAACGTCCTCAAATCAAGATAGTATTCCTCAACGGTCTTTGGCGAATGACCTTTAATAGTCTCGTGATATATAAGAAAGCTCTTGATAACCTCAGGCGCTTCGCTTCTGTAATCCATGTTATCAGCTCCAATCGAATTCTTACTATATTTATTATAGCAGGGCACAGGTCTTTTTGTCTATTGGCAAATTGACTAATAATTAAGCAAAATAAAGATTTTGTTTAATTTAGGGGAGATGAAAACGACCGAAAACACAGGTTTATAATGAAAACCCGGCTTTCAGTCAATTTCCTCGATAATAGGTATAGCGCTTCCTATATCAAATAAACGCTCCAATGTCAGATACACGGCACTGATGCCGCGCTCATTTAAAAAGCTTTCGATCCTGTGTTTTTCACCGGCATCGTTTATCACTCCGGTAAACGCCATTTCATTTCTGCTTATTTTAAATGATGCTCCGCCTATAAAGCCGTGCTCAAATCCATCCAGAGCCGCGAGATCTTCCTTTACATATAATACGGACATTCCGGCGCTCATGGCTATCTGCGCAATTTTATTATCCGCTGTTATTATTGAAGCCTCGTCGACAACGCACACTGAACACTTAGTGTAACCCTGGCGGCATGCAAGCAAATTGAGCTTTAGTCTATTGATGACGCTTGCATCCGCAGTCTTTGGATTATATATGAGCTTATCGCCGACTATGCAGAAATTCAGCGCCGCATCATGCGGATACTCAGGCTTTGTGGGTGTCGGTATTTTTAACAGCTCTATATTGTGAATGTTTTCGCAATCTCTAACTATGCTTTCCTGAACAGCCAGTACATTATTCCCAAGATGCGCAGCCATAAGATCACAGTGCCCCGAAAGCCGCTCGTCGACAAAATCATTGTTTTTGAGCCAAATCGGTTCGATATTTCGGCGCAAAAGCGTGTTTTCAAGCACTGATTTATATTTTTTACCTAATATGAGCCGCCTTGCTCTTCCCTGCGGTAGGTGCGGTTTTTCAACAAATCTAAGCATACTTAGCCAAGCGTCGCCTTTATTGCTTCGCGGATATCCTTGACGCTTATAAGCTCAAGGCCGTCAGGCTTCCGTATATCGTCCTTGACATGTGCCGGGATAACGCATCGCTTAAAGCCCAGCCGCGCAATTTCGGACAGGCGTGAATTAATATTGCTGACGCTTCTGATTTCACCTGAAAGGCCGACTTCGCCCACAGCTGCAATGTCGCGGCCAAGCGGCAGATCCCTGAAGCTGCTTGCAATGGCCAAAAGCGTCGCCAAATCAGCCGCCGGTTCTTCAAGCTCAAGGCCGCCGATAACGTTTATATACGCATCGCATGCCGAAACGGACATTCCGCCGCGCTTTTCAAGCACCGCAAGCAGCAGCGTTGCGCGGTTATAGTCAATGCCGTTTGAGCTGCGGCGGCCGGAATTGTACGCCGCAGGAGCAATAAGCGCCTGAATTTCGGCCAAAATTGGCCTTGAACCCTCGATTACGCAGGTTACGCAGGTGCCCGGCGCATTTTCCGGACGGCCGGACAGCAGTATTTCCGAGGGGTTTTTAAGCTCCTTAAGCCCCTTATCGTTCATTTCAAAAACGCCGATCTCGTTAGTTGAGCCAAAGCGGTTTTTACCCGCTCGGAGTATCCTGAACGATGTGCTGCGCTCGCCTTCAAAATACAGCACACAGTCGACCATATGCTCGAGCACCTTCGGGCCTGCTATGCTGCCTTCTTTGTTGATATGTCCGATCACAAAGGTCGTAAAGCCTTTTTCCTTCGTAAGACGCATTATCGACATTGTACACTCTCTGACCTGGCTTATGCTGCCGGGAGCCGAGCTAATATCGACGTCAAACATGGTCTGGATAGAGTCAATGATGACGATATCCGGCGAAAGAGCGTCTATATTCTCCATAACTTCGGCAAGACCTGTCTCTGCAAGGACATAAATTTCACCCTTATCTACGCCAAGGCGCTGTGCGCGCATTTTAAGCTGGCGCTCGCTTTCCTCGCCGGTGACATAGAGTATTTTCTGCCCGGCCTCAGTCAGGCCGCAAAGCTGCAGGAGAAGCGTCGACTTGCCTATACCCGGAGCACCGCCGACAAGCACGAGCGAGCCTCTGACAGCTCCGCCGCCGAGAACTCTGTCAAATTCGCCGATGCCGGTTGAAAAGCGCAGTTCTGCTTCGGTATCAAGCTCCGAAATGAGCCTTGGCTTTTTCGCCGTTAATGAGCGCGCGGCATTTTTCGCGCTGCCCTTCCCTTTTATATCGGCTTTGACCTCGACAAGGCTGTCCCACGCACCGCATGCAAGGCACTTTCCGCTCCATTTCAAAGTCTCGTTTCCGCATTCTGAGCAGCAAAACACTGTCTTTTGTTTCATATTGATTCTCCTATAGCTGATGGCTACAAAACTGCGTGTATGACGCTATGAGCGTCAGTGCTATCTTTGCCTGATAAACGTCGTCTGAAAGCTTATCTGCCTCCTGCGGGTTTGACATGAAGCCGCATTCAACAAGTATAGCGGGACAGTTAACGCTTGAAGTCAAAAGCAGCTCAGCCGGTGCCTGACGCGCAACTCGACGATTATCGGGGTCGAGCGCAGATACCATGTTATCCTGCGTTATAAGCCCCAGCTCACGGCTTTGCGGCGTTTCGGCATACATTACCTCCGCCCCGCGGACTACATCGCTCGGGTATTTATTCTGATGGACGCTTATTAGAACACAGTCGGCGATGGAATTTGCCATATCCGCGCGGGCAACGAGGTCATCATGCTCGCTGTACGGCGCAGAATTGAGGCAGCCCTCGCTGTCTGTTCGCGTGAGAGCATGCTCAAGCCCCATAAGCTCGCAAAGGCTTGCCATTTTAAGCGCGATGGCAAGGTTAATGTCGCTCTCCTTTGCTCCGGCAGACGATACAGCGCCGCCGTCAACTCCGCCGTGACCGGCATCGATAAGCAGCGTTCGCGTCCCGTATGGCCCCATGACGCTGACAACATTCTGCGGAAATGCAAAGCTTGCGGACGCTGCAAGCACGGCGACTGCTAACAGCACCAGTCCGACCTTTAAAAGATTTTTAATTTCAAGCGTTATAAACACAAAAATCACCCCACTAACAAGCTATGTTGATGGGGTGATAATTATATCATTCGGTCACGAACTTTTCAAGGCGGTCAAGGCCCTTTTGGATATTCTCCATAGATGCCGCGTACGACCAGCGCACAAAATTCTTCATGCCAAAGCCCGAGCACGGCACAACTGCGACGAGCGCCTTTTCAAGCAGCGCAACGGCAAAGTCATCATCGTTTTCGATAAGCTTGCCGCCGAGCGTCCTGCCGATGAGCTTTTCGATGTTCATCATGACATAAAACGCACCGTTGGGTCTTATGCAGCTGACGCCGGGGATGGCGTTTATGCACTCGACAATATAATCGCGGCGCTTTAAAAACTCAAGGCGCATAGCCTCAATTCCGTCCTGCGGGCCGGAGAGCGCTTCAACGGATGCCCACTGGCTTATCGTTGACGGTGCGCCGGTGGAGTGGCTCAGGAAGTTGGACATTATCTTGGCCAGGGTCTTGTTTGCAGCGCAATAGCCGACGCGCCAGCCGGTCATTGCGTAGGATTTCGATACGCCGTTAATAAGCAGCGTGCGCTCCTTAATATCCTCGCTAAGGCTTGCAATGCTCGTAAACTCTATTCCATCGTAAATGAGCTGATAGTATATCTCGTCTGCCAGTATGTACAGATCATGCTTTACGCAGACATCGGCAAGTGCGCGGAGCTCATCGGCAGAATAGATCATGCCGGTGGGGTTCGAGGGGTTGTTGAGCATAAGGCACTTAGTCTTATCGGTTATTGCGTTTTCGAGCTGTTCGGCAGTTATTTTAAAGTCCTGAGCCTCGCCCGCTTCGACGATAACGGGAGTGCCGCCGACCATGCGCACCATTTCGTAATAGCTGACCCAAAACGGCGCGGGAATGATTATCTCGTCCCCGGGATTGGTGATAGCGGCAAGCGCTATATAAACGCTGTGCTTTGCTCCGCTTGCGACAACTATCTGAGTATAGTCATAATCGAGGCCGCAATCTTCCTTCAGGCGCTGTGCGATAGCTTTTCTCAGAGGAATAATGCCTGCCGCGGGAGTATATTTGGTCTTTCCGTCACAAATGGCCTTGATACCGGCCATATTGATATTGTCGGGAGTATTGAAATCGGGCTCACCCGTGCCAAAGCCGACGACATCAAGGCCATCGGCCTTCATCTGCTTTGCAAGGCTGTCAACCGCAAGCGTTGTTGACGCACGGACGGCTTCTGCGATTCTGGATACTTCTTTCATAATAAGTCACCTCCGTAATAATAGAGCTATTATAACTTCACCAATTTGCTTTTGCAACAATTATTTTTAATACAAAAAGCGCCGACATT
>CAZWJM010000001.1:75260-91154 GCA_964634435.1 uncultured Oscillospiraceae bacterium
CCCCTGCCCTCATTTATTATTCTCTGCAAGGTCTCCTGAAGCTTTGCGCGGGCATTTGTAGGCAGGCTCGTGAGCCGCTCTGCAAGCGCCTCCTGCGCGATATCGTACAGCGGACGGCCGAATATGTTCGACTCCCAAAGCCTGCTCATATCGCCCTCAAAGCCCTGAAGAAGAAAGCTTATTATCTCCTCCGAGGCGTTATCACCGCCGATAGATGGTGTGACAACTGCTTCAACGCCTGTTTTGAGCAAATGTATTGCCGGTGCGCGTGCTTTGAGCTTTACGGAATATTTGCCGCCCTGCTTAACTATCTGAGGCTCATCAATCTGCATTTCGTCTTCCTGCGGCATTACAACGCCGTAACCCGTCTGACGAACCGACGCCAAAGCGTCCTTTACCTTGTCGTACTCGCTCTTGACCTCGCCAAGCGTGCGAAGCACTTTTACAAGGCTTGCATCGTCACTTATCTCAACGCCCGATTCTGCGCTTATAAGCTCATAATACAGTCTGCGCGGCATATCGATCGCAACATTTATCGTTCCGCTGCCAAGGTCGCTTTTTTCGATATAAGCCGCCTCTACGGTCTCGAGAGCGGCGACTGCGGCCAGCATACATCCGATATCATTAACGCAATAAGCGTCCTCAGACGCCGATATAAGCTGCGCAAAGAGCTCACTTTTAAGCTCGTTTCCGCATTCGACTGCACTGAACCATTCCGGAAGTCTGACAGACAGCTCCATTAGCGGGAACTGACCGAGTACCTTGCGCATTATCTCGCATATATCGCCCTCGGATAGCGTCTGACAGTTTACGCACACGCACGGAGCACCGTATTCCGACGAGAGCGAATTTGAAAGCTCTGCGGCGGCGTCCGATTCGGGCTGAGCGCTGTTAAGGAGGATGATAAACGGCTTGCCGATGCTCTTAAGCTCCGTTATCGCGCGCTTTTCAGGCTCAATGTACGCCTCTCGTTCAATATCGCATATGCTGCCGTCGGTTGTTATAACAAGGCCAATGGTCGAGTGGTCGCATATGACCTTGTGCGTGCCGATCTCGGCCGCTTCGGTCATAGTGACCTCATGGTCAAACCACGGCGTTGTAACAAGTCTCTCGCTTCCGTCCTCAAAGCGGCCCGACGCACCGTTTACCATGTAGCCCACGCAGTCGACCATGCGCACGGTGCACACAGTATCGTCGCCAAGGCGTACCTGAACAGCGTCCTCGGGTACGAATTTGGGTTCGGCGGTCATGATAGTCCTGCCCGATCCGCTTTGCGGCAGCTCGTCACGTGCGCGCTCCCGGGCGTATTCATCCTCAATGTTCGGAATGACCAGGGTGTCCATAAAGCGCTTTATAAATGTCGATTTGCCCGTTCTCACGGGGCCTACCACACCTATCATGACTGCCCCGTCGGTGCGCGCGGCAATATCTTTGTATATATCGGTATTTGTCATAGAAAAAACCTCCGCAGCTTTCTCGTTTGTACGAGTCTATGAGCCGCGGAGGACAAATATTACTTGTCAGAAGAATTGCGCTGTCTGCTTATGTGCTTCGGATATTATAAACCTAACATCCTCAAAGCGTTTGCCGAGCTTTTCGGCAAGCACGGGAACGATGACGTTTTCGGTGCAGAAATGGTCGGCGTCTATGAGGTTTATGCCGAGCTCCTTTGCGTCCAAAAACGTGTTGTATTTAATATCGGCGGTCAAATACGTGTCGCAGCCGGAGCTGACAGCATCCATAAGGCTCGAGCCGCCCGCACCGCCCATGACGGCAAGGCGCTTGACAGGCTTTCCTGCATCGTGATACCTGAGGCCGTTTGCCTGCAATGCATCCTTGCAAAGCGCGAGGAAAGCATTAAGCGGCATTTCCCTTTCAAGCTCCCCTACTCTGCCGCAGCCGACCGTGTTTCCGTATCCATCAGTCCCGCAGGCTTCAAGCCAGCGATATGGCTTTGCATTCAGCGCACTCATAAGTGCGTCGTTAACTCCGCCGTTTGCGATATCGAGATTCGTGTGCATACAAATAGCCGACATACCGTTTTTGATAAGCGCAATTATCTTGCGTCCTACAAGATCGTCAGCCGTTACGCTTTTTACAGCGCCGAAGATTATCGGATGGTGCGACACGATAAGCTGAGCGCCAAGCTTTGCCGCTTCATCTATAACCTCGTCGGTTATATCGAGGGCGACAAGGCATTTCGTTACCGGCTCGCCCGCATCGCCGACAAGCAGACCGACATTGTCAAAATCCATTTTCAGCGTCACGGGCGCAAGCGAATTCAAGTATTCATATATCTGTCCTACGTTAGCCATTTTGCCACCCTCCAAGCTCAGTTATCATATTTTCAATAAGTCCTCGCCATGCCGCAAGCGAGGCATCCGCGCCCTTTAGCTCCTGCGCTGCTTTTGTAAATCTGCGAACGTGCTTACTTACGACAGCGCTAAAGCACTCGTTAACGCGCACGCGCTCAAATTTGCCGACAAAAAGCTCAGAGTCAAGATACTTCTCGCTCTCGCCGGGCTCGGCGCATATTATCTGGCACAGGACGTCATTATCCTCGATATACGTTTCCTTAGTTATACGAAAGCCGTTATTAATAAGCCAATACCGCAGTATCTCGGGCTTTGTCACAGGGTGCAGGATCAGCTTATAGTCGCTGCGCTCTGCCCATTCGGGCATGTCATACAGGCCGCGGTCGAGAATACCGCACATCGTGTCGCCGCCCATACCGGCAACGATTATCGTGTCTACCTTTTGGGCGTTTATACCCTCAAGTCCGTCGCACAGTATAAGCTCGACATCGTCAATGCCTGCTTCATAAAGCCCGGACGCCGCTTTTTTTAACGGGCCCTCATTCACATCGCTTGCCGAAATATAACCCTTATAGCCGCGTCGGCGCAGGATAATAGGCAATATCGCGTGATCGGTCCCAATATCGGCAATGCCTCGGCCCGAGGCTGCAAGGTCTGCTATCAGTTCAAGTCTGCTGCTCATAATTTATCTCCACATATGCAGAAAAGCCGGAGAAAACCGGCTTTTCGCAAACACTGATTGTTATTACAGAGCCAACAGATATGCCTTGAGCTCAACGATAAACTCGTCGGGATCAACACCGTGTGCCGCACATGCCTGCTCAAGGCTCTCGGAGGTCGCAAGCGCACAGCCGAGGCAGTGCATTCCGAGTTCCTGGAATTTGGGCATCGCTTCGGGGAAGTCTGCGAGGATCTCCGAAATAATAGTGTCTCTGTTGAGGTCCATGATTTTAAGCAATTCCATTGTTTTTACTCCAATCTAAGAAATAAATAAAGAACGGGACGCCATGAGGACGTCCCACTCTATTCCTGCGGATAGATCCTCAGGCCTGTTCCTTCATCTTTGCAAAGCACTCGCTGCAATATACAGGACGGTCGGACTTGGGCTCAAAGGGAACCTTTGCCTCGCCGCCGCATGCTGCGCAGGTAGCAGTGAAGAACTCACGGGGACCACGGGAAGCGTTCTTGCGTGCGTCACGGCATGCCTTGCAGCGCTGGGGCTCGTTCTGGAAACCACGCTCAGCATAAAATTCCTGCTCGCCTGCGGAGAACACGAACTCCTGACCACATTCCTTGCAAACTAAGGTCTTGTCTTCGTACATTGTAAATCCTCTCTTTGAAAATCTCGCCTGTCGGCTTTTATATGCGTCAGCGTTTGCTGATATCGCCTGATTTAAGCATTTGCGCCGTCTTGCGCCTTATCCTCTGTATCGCATTATCCACAGCCTTATCGCTCTTGCCGGCTTTGCGCGCTATTTCCTTATAGCTCAAGCCGTCAAGATAATACTCCAAAACTGTTTTTTCATATTCGGAAAGCGTATCGATCAGGGATAAATATAATTGTTCTGTGTACTTTTTATTCTCTCTTGCCAGAACCTGCTCTTCAGGAGATTTCTGAAAAAATTCAGCACATGCAACTGCCTGGGTCTGGGATTCATCCGAGAGTATCAACTCTAAAGGTACGCGGTTATTAAGCGGGTCGTGTTTTAGGCTGGAAGCCGATCTGACAGCCGAGCGCAATCTGTTTCGTATGCACCACTCGGCAAAGGTTTTGAACGAAGCGTTATGCTCCGGCTCATACTGCCTTATCGCGGACAGCAGGCCAAACATACCTTCCTGAATAAGATCCTCGCTCTCGCCCCCGGCGAGGAACAGCGGACGCGCACAGATACGCACAAGGCGCATGTATCGCGAAACAAGCTCCTCCTCCGCATACCTGTCGCCCCCGGCGGCCAGGCTTTGCAGAGCGCGATCTTCTAATGCAGCATAATCAATCATACAAAACCACTATTACTTCCAACAATACAACTTTAGTATATCCGATTTTTGTTGAAAGTCAATATAAATTGCGGACTAAATAGCGATTTTTTCTTAAAAATCGGCGTAATTACAGCTCCATCTCCTGCTGACCGAGCTGCTTGAGCCCCAAATGCTCGTAGGTTTTTTTAGTCACGCAGCGGCCGCGCGGTGTGCGCGTGAGAAAGCCCTGCTGCAAAAGGTAGGGTTCGTACACGTCTTCAAGCGTCACGGCTTCCTCATTTATTGTCGCTGCAAGCGTTTCAAGCCCTACAGGGCCGCCGTTATAAAACTCGATAATACTGCGCAGCATACGTCTGTCTACGGCGTCAAGGCCGGATTTATCGACCTCGAGGCGGGACAGCGCCATGTCGGCCACATCCTTTGTTATAACACCGTCTGCCCTCACCTGCGCAAAATCGCGCACACGGCGGAGCATACGGTTTGCGATTCTCGGTGTGCCGCGTGAGCGGGAGGCTATCTCAACTGCGCCGTCGCGTTCAATATCGATGCCGAGTATATCGGCCGAGCGCTCGACGATGCGGCGGAGCTCATCGGTAGTGTAAAGCTCAAGCCTGAGCGTCACGCCAAATCTGTCGCGCAGGGGCGCTGTGAGCTGGCCGGAGCGCGTTGTTGCGCCGATAAGTGTAAACTTCGGAAGCTCAAGGTGCAGCGAGTTTGCCGAAGGGCCTTTGCCGAGGATAATGTCAATCGCATAATCCTCCATGGCGGGGTACAGGATTTCCTCATAGGCACGGTTTAACCTGTGTATCTCGTCGACAAACAGAATGTCGCCCTCGTTGAGGTTCGTGAGCATGGCAACAAGGTCACCCGGCTTTTCAATCGCGGGGCCGGAGGTTATGCGCATGTTGACGCCCATCTCGTTTGCTATGACCGCCGCGAGCGTTGTTTTGCCAAGTCCCGGAGGGCCGTGGAGCAGAACATGATCCAGCGGCTCATTGCGAAGGCGTGCAGCATCGATGAAAACGCTGAGGTTATCCTTCGCTTTTTCCTGGCCGATATATTCAGTTATAGTTTTCGGTCTGAGGCTCCCCTCGCCCGCATCCTCGGGCAGCACAGATGAGCTTGTGACTACGGGAGTTTCCTCAAGTCCGTCAGAAAAATTTATGCTCATTTCATTATCCTCTACATTAGATTTTTAAGCGCGGCTTTTACTATCTGCTCTGTCTGCATGCCGCTTATGTCCATCTGACGGAGCACGGAGTTTATTTCCGCTGCGCCGTAGCCGAGGACCATGAGCGCCGCGACAGCATCGCTCTTATTTTTGCTGTCGCCGCCGGTTTGGGTCATGACAGCCGGAATTTCAACTTCTCCGCCGCCCATTTCCTTTGCGACCTTGTCCTTAAGCTCAAGAATGACGCGCTGGGCTATCTTCTTGCCGACGCCCTGGGCCGCCGTTATCGCCTTATCGTCGCCGTTCATGACGGCAAGCGCCAAACCCTCCGGCGTTACGGCGCACAGTATCGCCTGTGCAGCCTTAGGGCCGATGCCTGAAACGCTCAGCAGCATTTCAAAGCAGCGCTTTTCGCTCAAGGTGTAAAAGCCGTAGAGCTCAAAGCTGTCCTCTTTAATGCACTCGGAAATATAAAGCTTTGCCCTGTCGTTAAGGCGCAGATGTGAGAGCGTATTTGTTGTCGTATTTACGGCATAGCCCACACCCGAGCAATCAATGACGGCAAGGTTTATATCTATATCGGATACCACTCCGTTTAAATGGTAGAACATAGTCCTTCGTTTTCCTTTCGGCTGAGTAGTGAGGTCGAGCTTCTTGCGTGGCATATCGCAAGCGCAACAGCGTCTGCCGCGTCGTCGGGTTTCGGTGCAGAGGGAAGATTGAGTATGCGCCGTACCATGTCGATGACCTGATTCTTCTCCGCCCTGCCGTAGCCGACAACGGCCTGCTTGACCTGCAGCGGCGTATATTCATAGACCTTGACGCCGGCGCGGAACGCTGCAAGCAGTATTACGCCTCGGGCGTGGGCGACCGATATGCCGGTAGTTATATTTGTGTTGAAAAAAAGCTCCTCTATCGACATCACATCGGGGTTAAAGGTGCTTATAAGCTCGTTCATATCGTCAAATATCCGGTCGAGCCTGCTCGATAGCGAGGTATGAGCGGGAGTGGTTATCACTCCACAGGTGACAAGCTTCATTTTAGCCTTGTCCGTATCCACAACAGAAAAGCCCACCGTCGCAAGCCCCGGGTCAATGCCCAATATGCGCATAAATATCACATCCTAAGGTATGATTTTATCACAAGCAGCTTGTTATTACAACAAAAAACTGCCGGTCTGAGACCGACAGTTTGGAGTATCAATTACTATGTGCGCGGGGATGCGCCTTGTTGTACACATCCTTGAGCTGCTTGTTGACAAGCTGGGAATATATCTGAGTTGAGGATATGTCCGAGTGGCCGAGCATTTCCTGAATGGAATGCAGGTCTGCGCCGTTTTCAAGCAGATGCGCCGCAAACGAATGGCGCAGCGTGTGCGGCGTGATTGTCTTTTCTATATGCGCTTTCTGCTGATAAGACTTTATTATCTTCCAAAAGCCCTGGCGCGACATGCGCTCGCCGCTTATGTTCACAAACAATGCCTGCTCCGTCGGCAGTGCGATCATCTGCGGGCGGACGAATTCAATATACTCACTCAAGGCCTTTATAGCCGTTGCGTACAGCGGGATAAGGCGCTCCTTATCCGTTCCGTGTGCGCATCTTACAACGCCGGCGGCGGTGTTTACATCGCCAATGTCAAGGGCGATAAGCTCACTGACCCTGATGCCCGTTGCGTACAGCAGCTCAAGCATTGCCCTGTCGCGATAGCCCTTTGCATCCGTGCAGGATGGCTGTTCGAGCAAAAGGTCAACTTCCTTGCTGGTAAGTATCTGCGGAAGCTTATGCTCGCTTTTTTCGGGCGTGAGCTTAGGCGTGGGGTTTTCGCTTACGCAGCCATTGTCGCAAAGCACACCGTACATGCATTTAATAGAGGCGATCGCGCGCGACACAGTTGCGACAGATTTGCCGTTTCCCTTGAGCCAGTCGACATATTCCAAAAGCTCGTCTTCCGTGGCGCTGCCGATAGTCTCCGTTGTATGCGTCTGAAGATAATCGCCAAGCTGGCGGACATCGCGCATATATGAGCTGAGGGTGTTCTGCGAGCACTTCTTGACCTCGACAAGATACTCATTAAATAATTCGAGGTACTCAGAATTCTGCATCCGGCAACCCCCTTTCTATTAGAAAATGATATATTACCCGTTCGCAAGCGGCAAAAGCGCCGCAGCGAAAATAGTGACGATTATAATAATAAGCAGCAGTACCAACACATAGGCACGGCAAAGCTCGGCATAAAGCCGTTTATCAGAGCGGAAAACCGCTCTGATCCTTGTTGAGAGCGTAAATACCCTATCCGAAATGAACAAAACAGCAAGCACAAAGACAAAGCTGAGCGCACTTATTGCGAAAAACGCGGCCGAAAACAGCTCAAACTGCGCATAGTCATAGGCTAAAAGCCCTGCTGCAAAACCGCAAAAGGCGGCAAGAATAGCGCACAATGCTCTACCGCACGGCGCAATAAGGCACAGCCCCAGCATCGGCAGCAAAGCAAGACATAAGCTCACGGCTGTTAAAGCGGAGCCGGTCTGGATAGACATAATCCACACGGGCAAAGCCCCGCGCAAAAGCACGAGCGTAATTGCTCCGAGCATGAATGCCAAACACAAAAGCGGCAAAAACGGCGCAAACTCAGATGAATGCTTGATATTTTTGCGTAAATCAATATTGTCCATCAGTTCTCCTCACGTTAAAATAAGCGGCGGGGAATAACTCATGGATTTACATAATTTCTTTGTAACAAAATATAATACAATTTTTCGATGTAATCAAGTGTTTTCGAAAAATTACATCATTTTTGTTGATTATGTCGATATATTATGTTAACTACATTATGTAAACCACTTTACCACCGCGCTTGCAAAGCGCAGCATCATAGTGCAATAATCGCAACATTTAGGTTATCCCCGTGCCGCAAATCACTACATATAGGTTATCGCAAAATATTATGTTAACTTAAATATGGGTATACAATCAGTAATTTTAAGGACGCTTTTTGCGGCTTTTGCGAAAGCTTTTGTCACTTTTGACGAAAATGATCCTCCCACCTAAAAATCCGCCAATACCCGAAATGGCAAATATCCGCATGATTTTGAGCCAATCCACCTCAGTTGGGTACGCAAGCAGCGGCACAGCCGTCAAAACAGCGGCGTAAATCACTCCTGTCAGCAGGCCTACCGCTCCTCTCCTGCCCCGCCCTCTTACTGATATGATGCCGCCTATGAATATGCTCAGCGCTATCGCCGCGCTGATGATAATATCCGAATACTCCCGACCGCACTTTCCATGTTTAATGAGCAGCGCGTATATCCCGCAGAAGACAGCGGTCAGCGCAAGCGCCGCCAATATACCCGCTGCAATAGAACTCTTTTCTCCGCTTTTGTTTGCAGACATAAAAATACCTCCGGCAAATGATGTTTGTACATCATATTTGTCCGAAGGTATTTTAATGCCAATATTAAATTACTTTTTCTCTTTTTCCTTGGCCTCGGCTGCCTCAGCTCTGACGTTGCTGCTGACTGCCCACTTCTTGAACTGAACGCGGACCTTGTCCTCGCCGGTCTCGATAGTGATGTTGTCCTCGGTGACATGGACTATCGTGCCCATGATGCCGCCGATAGTGACTATCTCATCGCCGACAGCCAGTGCGTTGCGCATTGCTTCGATCTTCTTCTGCTTTTTCTTCTCGGGACGGATCATGAAGAACCACATCAGCACGAAGAAGAGAAGAAGGATAATGATCATTGAGCTGGAGCTGCCTGCCCCAGAGGTCGCTGCTGCTAAAAACATTGATTTGCTCCTTATATAAAAATTATTTTTGCCTTTGTATCAATTAATTATACATATAACTGCATACAATTTCAAGTGTTTTATATTCTCGTATCCAACAATTTTGAATACTTTGCGCGGAACTGCTCGTAGCTGCCCTCTTCAAGGCTCAGGCGTATCTTTTCCATGAGCTTATTGTAGAAATAGAGGTTATGCATGACGGCAAAACGCATGGCAAGCATTTCGTTTGCCTTAAACAGATGCCGCACGTATGCCTTGCTGTATCTTTTGCACACAGGGCAGTCGCACTGCGGGTCTATCGGCAGCTCATCGCGCAGATATTTTTCGTTTTTAATATTGATTATACCGTTCCATGTGAACAGATGACCGTGCCTGCCGTTTCGCGCCGGCATTACGCAGTCGAAGAAATCGACGCCGCGGTATACACCCTCGATTATATTTCCCGGCGTGCCAACGCCCATGAGGTAGCGCGGCTTATCCTTAGGCATGTATTCCTCGACAGCTTCAATTGTGTCGTACATTTCCTGATGGCTCTCGCCGACAGCCAGTCCGCCGATAGCGTAGCCCGGCAGATCGAGCTCGGCTATCTTTTTCATATGCTCAATGCGTATATCGGCAAAGGTCGCACCCTGATTTATGCCGAAGAGCATCTGGCCGGGATTAACTGCGTCGTCGCGGCTTGTGTAGTCATAAAGCGCCGCCTTGCACCTTTGCAGCCATCTGAAGGTGCGGTCGCAGGACTTTTCAACATAATCGCGCGGCGAGGGTATCTTTATGCACTCATCAAAGGCCATCGCAATATCGGAGCCGAGATTTGCCTGGATCCGCATACTCTCCTCGGGTCCCATGAATATGTGCCGTCCGTCAATGTGGGAATTAAACTTAACTCCCTCTTCACTTATCTTTCTGAGGCTCGCAAGCGAAAATATCTGAAATCCGCCGCTGTCAGTGAGTATGGGGCCGTCCCAGGTCATGAATTTGTGCAGGCCGCCCATATCGCGCACGAGCTCATCGCCCGGACGAAGATGCAGATGATAGGTGTTTGACAGCTCCACCTGACAGCCTATCATTTTGAGGTCAGCGGCAGACAGCGCGCCCTTTATAGCCGCGGCTGTTCCGACATTCATGAAAACAGGCGTCTGCACTACGCCGTGCGCCGTGACAAGCTCGCCGCGTCGCGCATGACCCTCTTGCTTTTTCAGTGTATACATGGTCCCCTCCCCTATTCAATGAACATCGCATCGCCGAACGAAAAGAAGCGGTATTCCTCCTCGACGGCAACGGAATATGCGTGCAGGACGTTTTCCCTGCCAGCGAGCGCCGAAACGAGCATGATAAGCGTGCTCTCCGGCAGGTGGAAGTTTGTTATAAGCGCATCGAGGCACTTGAACTTATACCCCGGATAAATGAAAATATTCGTCCAGCCGGAGCTTGCCTCAAGCGTACCGTCGGGCTTTGCAAAGCTTTCTATCGTGCGGCACGAGGTAGTTCCAACGGCTATCACTCTTCCGCCGTCACGCTTGGTGGAATTTATAATATCCGCTGTTTCCTGCGGAATGATGCAAAACTCCGAGTGCATCTCGTGCTCCTCTATATTCTCGGCCTTTACAGGTCTGAATGTTCCGAGGCCGACATGGAGCGTCACAAAGCAGGTCTTCACGCCCATATCCTCAAGCTCTTTTAAAAGCTCCTTTGTAAAATGCAGTCCCGCAGTTGGCGCGGCTGCACTGCCAAGCTCGCGTGAATACACTGTCTGATATCGCTCCGAGTCCAAAAGCTCTTCCTTTATGTACGGCGGCAGAGGCATTTTGCCGAGCTTCTCAAGCTTTTCGAGGAAAACGCCCTCATAGTGGAACTTGACTATCCTGTTGCCGCCTTCGGCAACACTCATAACGGTGGCGGTTAGCTCACCGTCGCCGAAGCTGAGCTTTGTTCCGGGCTTTGTCTTGCGTCCCGGTCTGCTCAGGCACTCCCAGCATCCGTCACCAAGGTCGCGCAGCAAAACAAGCTCAACAGCACCGCCGGTCTCGCGCGCGCCGATAAGTCTTGCCGGGAGAACGCGGGAGTCGTTCATAACAAGGCAGTCGCCCGGGCGGAGGTATTTCTTGATATCATAAAAATGCCCGTGCTCGATTTCGCCTGTTTTCTTGTCAAGATGCAGCAGACGCGAAGAGTCGCGCTTTTGCAGCGGCGTCTGTGCTATAAGACGCTCGGGCAGGTAAAAATCAAAATCCGATTTATTCATTGCATAATGCTCCGTAAAATTTGTTGAGTTTTAATTATAATACAAAAGCTTATAAATTTCAATTCATATCTGCCCGCTGTGAGCCATAGGCTTTAGGGTCAGAAAATGATTGGAGGTATAGCATGTATAAAACTCCGATATTCAAAGGCTCATGCACAGCGATAGTAACACCCTTTGGCGACAGCGGCATTGACTACGAGCGCATGGCCCAGCTTATTGACTTCCAGTACGATAACGGCACGGCCGCACTCGTCGTGTGCGGAACGACAGGCGAAAATGCGACGATGACGCGCTATGAGCACGAGGCGCTAATTGAATTTGCCTGCCGCCATAACGACGGGCGCATGAAGATCATTGCCGGCGTCGGCAGCAATGACACAGCCAAGGCGCTTGGCTTCGCGCAGTGCGCGCTCAGATGCGGGGCCGACGGTATACTTATGGTGACGCCATACTACAACAAGGCCACCCAGCGCGGACTAATTGAGCACTTTACATACGTTGCCGACCGCGTAGATGTGCCGATGATAGTTTATAACGTCCCGTCAAGGACCGGCATCGGCATTGCGCTCGACACCTACATCGAGCTTTCAAAGCACCCGAACATAAACGGCGCAAAGGAAGCCTCGGGCGACTTTAGCCTCTTTGCCGCAACTCGTGCTGCATGCGGGAACGATCTATTCATATGGAGCGGAAACGACGACAACACCGTGCCAATGATGGCGCTCGGCGCGCTCGGCGTCATATCCGTTGCCTCAAACGTCGTACCGGCGGCAGTTGCAAAGCTGTGCGAGCTGTGCCTTGACGGTAACTTCCTGCAAGCGCAGCAGCTATACTTTAAATATGCAAAGCTGTTTTCAAACCTGTTTATCGAAACAAACCCCATCCCCGTAAAATCGGCAATGAAGCTCATTGGACTTGACTGCGGAAAACTGCGCCTGCCGCTGACGGAGCTTTCCCCCGCCAATCTCAGCACACTGAGCGAAACTATGCACAGCCTCAATCTTGTTTAGCATTTTAAAGGCACCGGTCACCCGGTGCCTGAGTCATTATTCGGGATAGTGCGCGCGCACACCGCCGATGAGCTTGGGGCGCGTATACGCCGCCGTCAGCGGAGCGTCGCCTATCTTCTTTGCCGAAAGCCTGAGCGGTACAGCAACATGCTTCAGATGCATGCCGATAAGCGTGTTTCCGATATCAAGTCCCGCGTCGGCCTTGACAAACTCGACCATCACGGGGGCGGACATTTTATCATACACAGCCGTTGCAAACGATCCGCCGGCCTTGGGCATCGGCCTTACGCAAACCTCGTCGAAGCCGAACTTCTCCGCTGCTTCGCGCTCGATAACAAGTGCGCGGTTAAGATGCTCGCAGCACTGCGCGGCAAGGAATATCCCGTGCTCGGAAAGCACCTTCAAAATACTCTCTGCCACGGCCACACCCGTCTCCGGGGACGAGCCCATGCCGATCTTCTCGCCGAGTATCTCGCTTGACGAGCATCCGACAACAACGAGCTTGCCGGGCTTGAGCTTTGCTTTTTCAATAAGCTCAGAAACGGCGCTTTCCGTCTCGAGCTTTATCTGTTCATACATGGTTATCATCTCCTGTGCAAATTGTATCACAATTGCTCGCGTTTGACAATACGGCAGATGGATAGTATAATGAATACGCCTTTTTTCAAAGCAAATTTACAAAATGTGAGGTGTTTCAATTTGAAACGAATATTGGCACTCGTGCTCGCGATGCTCATGGTCATGTGCGTGTTCACCGGCTGCAGCAAGGATACCGAGGATGACCCCGACGCACCGGCGGTAAACGGCGATGGCCTTAATAAGAACGAGATCGTGACCTGCACCATCAATCCCCTGACGGGCGAGACGGTCAGCGAGGACGCGAGTGAGCTTCGCCCCTACTGCGTCATGATAAACAACCACCCCGACGCGCGTCCCTGCGTTGGCCTGTCGAACGCTTCCATCATCTATGAAGCGCTGGCCGAGGGCGGCATCACCCGTATGATGGCCGTGTTCACGGATATCGACGGTGTGACGATAGGCTCGCTGCGCAGTGCAAGGCCGTATTACATAAGCATGGCGCAGGCATACGACGCGGTGTATATCCACGCCGGCGGCAGCGACCAGGCGTATTCGGACATTAAGACTCTGGGCATCGATAACATCGACGGTGTGCGCGGCGCACGCTCCGGCGAGGCTTCGAGCTATTACCGTGACCAGACCCGTCTGAGCCAGGGCAAGAACGTTGAGCATACGCTGTTTGCAGACGGCGCAAAGCTCGCCTCCTTTGCCGCGAACAATTACGAGCTCAAGCACGCCGACGGCTACGACACGAGCTATGGTCTGAGCTTTGACCCCAACGCTGTTTCGCAGTGCACGAGCTCTTCGACGGACTTCACCGTTTGCTACTCCTACTACAAGACCAATTTCAAGTATAATGCCGACAAGAACTGCTACAACGCATACATAAGCGGCGACGAGTACATCGACGGCGGCAGCAACACCTACATCGACCTTGCAAACGTCATCGTCCTGAACATCCCCACCAAGACCATCGACAGCTACGGCCGTCAGGCCATGGAACTGACAGGCTCCGGCACGGGATATTTCTTCACCGGCGGCAAGTATGTTGAGATTAACTGGTCCCGCGCGGACAGGGCCGATAACTTCCACTACACGCTCACGGACGGCACGCCCCTGAACCTGAGCATCGGCAAAACGTGGGTAAGCATCGCTCCCCTGGACGACACCGACGGCATCCTCTATAACGCCTGATATTTGAATATAGCAAAGCGCTGCGGGAATTCCCGCAGCGCTGTTTTTTATGTTTTGAATTTAGCCTCTTCCGAAGATCTTGTCGAAGAAGCTGCGGATGGGCTCAAAGGTGGTATTGAACCAATCGCGGATAGACTCAGCCGTGGTCTGCTTATGGCCGCAGATATCGCAGACCTTGTCGCTGCCGTAGACGTGGTCATCCGTCGTGGGGATGCTCTCGCCCTGCTTTATCGTCTCGCCGCAGATGGTGCAGACCTCATCTCCGGTGTAGCCTTCCTCGGCACAGGTGGCATCCTTTGCGTTGCGTATCTCGGTCGTGTGGCCGAGGGCGCTGACGTAGTTCTTCGTGTAGCTTTCGCCGCAGGAGCAGGTGTAAACCGTGTAGCCCTGTTCGGTGCAGGTCGGGTCAACAACTTTTGCTACAAAGTCGTGCGTGTGCGTCTCGCGCTCGCCGCAGACGGAGCAGACGCCGTTTACCATGTTGTGGCCCGTTGCGGGGACAGTATTGTCGGTCGTGGTCTCGCCGCAGACGCAGGTGTAGGTCGTGAAGCCGTCGAGCGTGCATGTCGGCTTCGTCACCACGGGGTTACCGAAGGAGTGGACATGCTCATTCATGTGGATGTTTGTACCAGTCAGGCACTCGTTATATGGCTCAATTGTTATTGCGGCCCACTGCAGCGCGTCGCCGTCATAGTAAACATCGCTTATGCTGTCGCAATAGCGGAATGCGGCGTTGCCAACGATTTTAAGGCTTGACGGCAGGCTCACGCTCTTGAGCGCACTACAGCCCGAAAATGCCGATACTTCTATAGTTTCAACTTTGTTCGGAATGTTTATAGTCTCAAGGCTCGTGCAGCCTTGGAACGCAGTCTTGTCTATATAACGCAAATTTGCAGGTAACGTAACATCCTTCAGGGCGGTGCAGCCCTTGAATACAGATTCATAAAGACGGTCCGTTTTTGACGGCAATACAATGCTTTCAAGACTTGTACAGCCTTCAAAAGCAGAGCCGTAAATATAACTAAGGTTATCAGACAGTGTGACATCGGTAAGGTCGATGCAGTCTTTAAAAACCCCTTTCCCTATGAACGTTACGCTTTCCGGAATTATTACATTTGTCAGACTGGTACAGCCACTAAACGCACCATCGTTTATCCATCTCACGCTATTGGGTATCGTTACACTTGTCAGGCTGGTGCAGTCACTAAACGTCCTGTCGTCTATCCTTGTAACTCTGTCGGGTATCGTCACGCTCGTCAGGCTGCTGCAACCGCTAAACGCATCGTTGCCTATCTCCGTCACGCTGTTGGGTATAGTTACGTCTGTGAGTTTGGTGCAGTTTTTAAACGCATTGGCTTCTATCGTTGTTACGCTGTTAGGTATTGTCACACTTATTAAATTGGCGCAATAGTGAAACGCACAGCTACCTATCGTTGTCACACTATCGGGTATTGTCACGCTTGTCAGTGCGCTGCAACCCTCAAACGCACCGTCGCTTATCGTTGTCACACAGTTCGGAAGCGTCACGCTCGTCAGGCTACTGCAATTGTAAAACGCGCTGCTGCCTATCATTGTCACGCTGTCGGGAATCGTCACACTCGTTAGGCTGCTGCA
>CAZWJM010000002.1:0-74067 GCA_964634435.1 uncultured Oscillospiraceae bacterium
CCGTTGTAGGTGCACCAGCCGTCGACGAACTCGCTGAGGTCCTCGGTGCCGACGTCAAGGCCGTTGACCTTGTTGGCGATGTCCATGAGCACCTGGGTGCGCTCACGCGCCTGGGCGTTTTCAAAGGCGATGGAGTAGTCGTCGTGGGCGTGGCCGATGTCGTCAAAATGCTTGTAAACGCTCTCGCCGATGTCGATAATGCGGACCTCCGCGCCGACTTGCTCGGCGACGATGATGGCGTTGGACTTCGTGCGGGAGGAGGTGCCGAAGCAGGGGAGGGTGCAGGCGACGACGTTTGTCGACGGAAGTCCCATGCGCTTAACGGCCTCGGCGCAGATCATAACGGTCAGGGTCGAGTCGACGCCGCCGGAGATGCCGACGACGCAGTGGTCAAGGCCTGCGTAGGTCATGCGCTTTACAAGGCCGGAGATCTGGATATCCATCATGCGGCGGCAGTAGTTGGGCATGTCCTTTTCATACTCGGGCAGGTGCGGCAGCTTGCGGTAGCTGCGGGTGAGGGTGGTCTCGCAGGCTTCCTCGCCCCAGTAAAGCTCGGAATGGCTGAACTTATACTCGTTGCGGCCGTATTTTCCGCTCTTGCGGCGCAGGTTTTCAAGATACTCAACGTCGATCTCGGACACGACAAAGCAGTCCTCGCACTCATCCGAGGCGAGCACCTCGCCGTTTTCGGCGACCATGCACAGGCCGGAGTAGACGTTGTCGGTCGTGCTCTCACCCTTGCCGGGGGCGGCAAGGATCATGCCGCAGCGCAGATGCTTTGAGCGGTACTTGATGGCGTCGGTGGCCTCGATGGTGGAGGTAACGGTTGCGGGGAAGGAGGCGAGGGAGGCGATGACCGTTGCGCCGGCCAGCGCGTGGCGTGCAGCGGGAGCGTCGATAGCATCGGCGTCCGCGCCAAGCTCGACCGCGACGGAAAGACCGGGCAGAACATCGCTTGTAAACAGCAGCTCCGTGTCGAAAAATGCGTCGAACTTGCCGCAGACCGTTTCCTCGCCGCCCTCATCATCGGCGGGGGCGAACAGCGTACCGCTTGTTTCGGAGCGGGGAACGAGGCCGAGCAGCTCGCCGTCGGAGACAACGGCCGCGACGCTGTACAGTGCGCCGCCTCTCGGTGCGTAGGGCAGACCGACTACGACGAGCATGTCGCTTCCTGCGCTTGCCTCGATGACCTTTTCAAGCGCTCTCTCCGCGCCGCGGAGGATGACGCTGTGGCCGATGAGGTCATAGCAGGAGCAGCCGGTGAGCGTGAGCTCAGGGAAAACGAGGATCTTAACGCCCACGTCCGATGCCTTCTTCATGCACTCAATGACCTTTCCGGCGTTAAACTCCGTGTCCGCGACCTTTATCATGGGGGAGGCCGCCGCTACTTTGATAAATCCATCTTTCATTTTAATTCACTCATTTCTCTGATTTTTGTATGTCGAAAATATTTTTGCCGTAATAGTGGTAAATTATCTGCGAGGAGGCGTCATAGCATTCGGGCGAGATGACGATGAGCATCTTATCCCCGCTTATGCGGCAGTCCTCAATGCCGTCGATGAGCGGGAGAAAGTTTTCCTCAAGCTCTGCCTCAAACTCGTCCATATGCTCGGAGTAATACTCCGTCGTCTGCGGGCAGATGTACTTATCGCCAAGGGGCGCGCTGCCCGTGAAGCAGTATACCATGAACACCACGAACAGAATAAGAAACAGCACACAGCCGATGGGCTTTATCGCCTTAACAAAGCTTTCGCCTGCCGTCATGACAATACCTCCGAGTAAAGAAAATTGTTGCGCATGCAGTTTATTCTCAGAACTTTACCCTCTCGGCGATGTAATCCTTTACCTCGCTGATGGGGATGCGGACCTGCTGCATGGTGTCACGCTCACGGATGGTGACGCAGTGGTCGGCCTCGTCGGTCTCGGTGCCGACGGTGTTGAAGTCGAAGGTGATGCAGAAGGGCGTGCCTATCTCGTCCTCGCGGCGATAGCGCTTGCCGATGGAGCCCGTCTCGTCGTAATCGACCATGAATTCCTTGCTCAGCTCATTGTAAAGCTCCATTGCCGGGCCTGTGAGTATCTCCTTCTTCGACAGCGGGAGAATGGCGCACTTGAACGGAGCCAGCGCCGGATGCAGGTGCAGCACCGTGCGCACATCGTCGTTGCCCTTCTTATCCTGGCCGACGACCTCCTCGTCGTATGCCTCGCACAGGAATGCCAGTGCGACGCGGTCGCAGCCGAGGGACGGCTCGATGACGTAGGGGATGTAGTGCTCGTTGGTGTCCTGGTCGAAATAGGTCAGATCCTTGCCCGAAGCCTCCTGATGGCGGCCGAGGTCGTAGTCGGTGCGGTCTGCAATGCCCCACAGCTCGCCCCAGTCGGTGAACGGGAAAGCGTATTCGATATCGGTCGTTGCGCGGGAGTAGAACGCAAGCTCTGCCGGCTCATGGTCGCGCAGTCTGAGGTTTTCCTCGCTTATGCCCAGCGATACCAGCCAGTTCTTGCAGTAGTCTTTCCAGTAAGCGAACCACTCAAGGTCGGTGCCCGGCTTGCAGAAGAATTCGCATTCCATCTGCTCGAATTCACGGGTGCGGAAGGTGAAGTTGCCCGGGGTGATCTCGTTGCGGAAGGCCTTACCGACCTGGCAGACGCCGAAGGGCAGCTTTTTGCGCGTGGTGCGCTGGATGTTAGAGAAGTTAACGAAGATGCCCTGGGCAGTCTCGGGACGCAGGTAGCAGGTGGAGCTGGAGTCCTCGGTGACGCCGATGGCGGTCTTGAACATGAGGTTAAACTTGCGGATGGGGGTAAAATCGTGCTTGCCGCAAACGGGGCAGATTATATCCTCGTGGGAGGCTATGAACTCGTCCATCTCGTCAAAGCTCATCGCGTCGACGTTTACCTCGGGATGCTCCTCGCCGATGAGCTTATCGGCACGGTGGCGCGCTTTGCAGGCCTTGCAGTCGAGCAGGGGGTCGGAGAAGCTGGATACGTGGCCGGTGGTCACCCAGGTCTGCGGGTTCATGATGATAGCAGCATCCAGACCCACGTTGTACGGGCTTTCCTGCACGAATTTCTTCAGCCACGCCTTTTTGACGTTGTTTTTGAATTCAACGCCCAGCGGGCCATAGTCCCATGAGTTTGCAAGGCCGCCGTATATCTCGCTTCCGGCGTATACGAAGCCGCGGTTCTTGCACAGGGCAACGATCTTGTCCATAGTCTTGTCGCAATTTTTCATTTGTTCCGTCCTTTCCCGCGGCTGGCTGCCGCAGAAATTAAAATAATATAAATATATAGATATAATGTATCTACAAATTGTTACTATATCATTTGTCGGCGCTTTTAGCAATACAGTGTCAAAATTAAAACTACAGATAAAATTTTTGCTTTAATGCGTGAAAAAATGCTCCGTTGTGGCCTTGAATGGCGTGTCACAAGGCCGAATTGCTTGCAAATATGCGCAATTATCAACATTTTAACGAATTTAGCGCAATTAATGTGTTTACAAATGCCGCGAATTATGATTAAATAAAGATGCAATATGCCTTACAACAGGAGGAATAATCACAAATGATCAAGTTTTCAAGCAGAATGGACCTTCTCAAGGGTTCCGCTATCCGTGAGCTCCTCGCACTGGCCAACAAGCCCGAGGTACTCTCCTTCGCAGGCGGCATGCCCGCTCCCGAGCTTTTCCCCGTGGAGAAGATAAAGGCCGCTACCGACGCTGTTCTCGATGAGCAGGGCCGCGTTGCTCTTCAGTACACCAGCACTGATGGCTTCCAGCACTTCCGCGAGCAGATCGCAGAGCGCATGGGTACCAAGAACGGCATCAAGACCGACGCAAGCCACATCCTCGTAACCTCCGGCTCCCAGCAGGGCCTGGATTACTCGGCTCGCGTTTTCTGCGATAAGGGCGACGTTATCATCATCGAAAGCCCGTCCTATCTCGGCGCACTCAACGCATTCAAGGCCTGCGAGCCCAACTTCGTCGCCATTCCCACCGATGAGAACGGCATGATCATGGAAGAGCTCGAGAAGGTTCTTGCTACCACCGATAATGTCAAGATGATCTATGTCATCCCCGACTTCCAGAACCCCTCTGGCCGCACCTGGCCCATCGAGCGCCGTCAGCAGTTCATGGAGATCGTCAATAAGTACGAGATCCCCGTCGTTGAGGATAACCCCTACGGCGAGCTCCGCTTCGAGGGCGAGAACATGCCCGCACTCAAGAGCATGGACACCAAGGGCCTCGTAGTCTTCCTCGGCACCTTCTCGAAGATCCTCGCTCCCGGCTACCGCCTCGGCTGGGTCTGCGCAGACGGTGAGATCCTTGCAAAGTACAACTTCATGGCACAGGCTGCTGCACTCCAGGCTTCCACCGAGGCTCAGCTCGTTGTCTCGAAGTTCATCGACATGTACGATCTCGACGAGCACGTTGCTGCAATCAAGGATTGCTACCGCAAGCGCCGCGATGTTATGCTCGAGACCATGCAGAAGGAGTTCCCGCCTGAGGCAAAGTTCACCTTCCCCAACGGCGGTCTGTTCACCTGGGTCGAGCTGCCTGATTATATCGACACCAAGGAAATGGCAAAGCAGTGCCTCGAGCGCAACGTTGCTTACGTTCCCGGCGACGGCTTCTTCCCCGATGCCGGCCACAATAACTGCCTGCGCCTGAACTACTCCAACATGCCCGAAGAGAAGATCGTCCAGGGTATGACCATCCTCGGCGAAGTCATCAAGGCAAACATCAAGAAGTAATTTAAGCACAACATAGCGCAGCGCCCGCTCATCCGAGCGGGCGCTGTTTTTGTGTGATAAAAAGGAGCTGCGATATCGCAGCTCCTTTTAGTTGTGGCTATTTGGCAGGCGTAGCATTCTCCTGCGTCCCTTTTGGCTCATAGAGCGTGTGGTTGCTACGAAATCCACCACCTCAAATAACCACTTCTATTCTACTGTTATTATAATCGCTTTATTCCTTTTTGTAAAGTGGGATTTTATTTCTTAAGCGCTGTCTGTATCGTTTTTCGTTTTCAACAACAGCTGTAATTATTGAGTTTTCTAATTCGATGTCGTCACCGACAATTGCAAGCTTTATGACGAGATTGATGCTCTTGCTGCCTTCTTCAAAGCTTTTGCATGCTATGGCGGTGTTTTCGTGTGAGCTGTCGGCGAAAATAAAGTCGGGGGTCTTCAGCTATAACGTGGAAGTATTTATGATACTTTGCGTAAAAGCTTTCGCCGCGACGCTTGATGATGTGTTCACACTGATTATCAGTAAGCACGAGCACATCTGAGCGTATTTCGCCAATAACTACATCTTTATATTTTTCTATATCGATTTGTGTTATAAACTGCACACTTGTCCCGCCTTTGCTTGTTCACATCCATTATGGCAGTTTTTGCCGAAACATCAATACTATTTATGGCACAGACAATCACCCCACACCAAATAACGACTATATTCGCAAAAAAGTTTAAACATTTTGATAAAAAGTGTTGCAATTTGGTTTTGGCTGTGATATATTATTCACGAAATCAGAGCTGCGTCCCCCCGCGGCTCCGCTCCCGTGTGCATTTATGCCGCGGGAGCGTTCTGTTTTCCCTTGTAAACGCGCCGGTTTTATGCTAAATTTAAACCATCAATGCAAAGGAGAAAAGAAAATGCAAGTCGGAATTAAAGGCAGAGTTGAAACTGTCGTCAATGAAAATAACACCGCAAAATTCGTCGGAAGCGGCTCGCTCGACGTTTTTGCTACCCCCAGCATGATAGGCATCATGGAGCAGGCTGCGCAGGCCTCCGTCGCGCCGTATCTCGAGGCCGGTCAGGGCACCGTTGGCACGAAGCTTGAGGTGACGCACGACGCGGCAACGCCGTTGGGCATGAAGGTCTGGGCTGAGACCGAGCTTATCGAGATCGACCGCCGCCGCCTCGTGTTCGAGGTCAAGGCATTTGACGAGTGCGGCCAGATCGGCGCGGGCAAACACGAGCGCTTCATTATCGATAACGAAAAATTCATAGCCAAGGCAAACGCCAAGGGAGCAAAGTGATGAAAAAATTCATCGTCCTTATTGGCAACTACGGCTCCGGCAAGACGGAGATAGCAATTAACCTCGCGGTCAAGTCCGCGGCAAAGGGACTCAACACGCTGGTCATCGACCTTGACAAGGTCAATGACTATTTCCGCATGAGCGACAGGGTGGACGTTCTCAAGGAGAACAAGGTAAACCTCGTATCCCCGACCTTCGCCGGTCAGGGCGTTACGCCCAGCAACATGTCCGCTGCCGTCGCCTCCGCGTTTGCGGGCGACTGGGACCTGTGCATATTCGACGTCGGCGGTGACGCGGCGGGAGCCATGAGCCTCGGCCGGTATCACACGGACTTTGCGGCTCTCGAGCCGGGTCAGCTTCAGGTGTACGACATTGTGAACGTATTCCGCCCGATGTCGGAAAGCCCCGAGAAGATAGTTAAGCTCAAGGAAGAGATGGAGGGCTTTGCCCGCCTTGAGGTCACGGGCTTTGTCAATAATTCAAACCTTCTTAACTTCGCCAGCGCCGACGATATCCGTCAGGGCTACGAGGTTCTGCGCGCGACAAGCGACCTCACGGGCATCCCCGTTGCACATACGACGGGGCGCACCTGCTTTGTCGAGGAATTCCTGCGCGACGGCAGAGATCCCAAGTACATTGGCGAGCCGATCGGACTTGAGACGTACATGCACCGCTCGTGGGAGGCGTTCACGAACCTCGGCCTGTGAGCAGGGCGGCCGAAAAAATATTTATAAGCGTTGAGGCCGTGATATTCGCGGCCTTTTCGGCTATGGACCTCATGCGCACAGGCGGGAGTGCGCCTTTAAAATTTGCGGGCATGGCGCTGTGCCTTGCGTGCAGCGTGTATATAAGCGTGCGCGGCGGTGAGAAGCTCGTAACGGCGGCGATAGCCCTGTCTCTTACGGCGGATACGCTGCTGCTTCTTGCCGATGCCCACTACGCCGTGGGCGTTGCGCTGTTTTTCCTTGCGCAGAGCATGTATTTTGCGCGCCTTCGGCGCGAAAACGGCAGGAGAAGTGCCGCGCTTGCCCGCGTGTGCCTGTTTCTTGCGGCGATAGCGCTGCTCGCGAGCCTTGACCTGCTCACGGCGCTCAATGCACTCGTCGCGGCGTATATCACCTTTTTTATCTGCAGCGTCGCGCAGTCGTTTAAGGTGAAAAACAGGCTGTTTTCGCTTGGATTGTGCCTGTTTTTGTGCTGCGATATCTGCGTGGGGCTTTTTAACGCACCGTTTGCCCTGCTGCCAATGGCAAAGCGGCTTGCGGGGCTTGGCATGTGGACATTTTACCTGCCCTCGCAGGTGATGATAACTCTATCGGGGAGGAAGCGCGATGAATAAGCAAAAGCGACATTATCCGAACCGTTTTTAAGCGGATATTGCCGCGCCAAGCCGCGTTTTGCTCAATCACAAGGCGACAGCCTTCCTCAATCGCAAAGCCTTGCCTGACACGACAACCTCTCGCTTAAAAATCCACGACCTCTGCAATAGAGATTTTGCCCTTAGTCGAGGCAGAGGACGCGGGAATACTGGCGTATTTCAAGGACGATAACGATGAATAAGGGCAAAATATCATTGTGGAGGCGGTTAGTATAATGTCGCTTTTGCTTAAGCTACTTTCTGCAATAATGAGCATTTGCGTAGCGCTTGCGCTGCTGACAGGCTCGATAGCCGTGCCGATAATCGTGCGGTCGTTTTACTATGCGCATATTGAGCCGCTGGGTCTTGAAGCGTCAAGCGGACTTACGCGCGAGGAGATAATCGAGGCCTACGACGAGGTGCTCGACTTCTGCATCGGCGCAAGTGATGAATTTTCTGCCGGAGTGCTCCCGTTTTCGGAGTCCGGCGCGTCGCATTTTGCTGATTGCCGCGTGCTGTTTATCCTCGACCTTGTGCTGTTTGGCGTGAGCATGCTCATCATAGCAGCGCTCGTTATCTATTCTAAAAAAGTGCGGCCGCTGCCGAGGCTCGGTGCGCACTCGGCGCCGTTTTGGGGCGCTGTCGGCATGGGCGGCACGCTTGCCGTGGTGGGCATTGCCGCCGCCGCGGATTTTGACCGCGCCTTTGTCGTGTTCCATTCGCTGTTTTTCCCCGGCAAGGATAACTGGGTGTTCAGCAGCGCCTTAGACCCCATCATAACGCTCATGCCCGAGGTGTTTTTCCGCAACTGCGCCATACTCATCCTCGCCGTACTTCTCATTTCGAGCTTTATAATAATTATTGCAGATAAAAATACCGGCCGTGCTGATTGATGCACGACCGGTAAATTAGTTATTCATAATCCACAGGCTCGGAGAACGGGCGCTCGAGAGTTTCGGGGTGCTCGAGCAGGTACTTTAAAATCTTCACGCTTTTTGAGTAGTAATATCCGTCGGCGAGGCGCTCGTCGATAGTCAGGCCGAGGTCGAGGCTGTTGCGGTATTCCTCATTGCCGTCCTTATCGCGGAAAAGGCGCTGCTTCATTTCGCCGACGACGACGAAAATGGAGGTCGTGCCCCAGTTTGTGAGGTGGTGATAGCCGCTGCGCAGCTTGATAGAGCCGAGGTTTGAGAGTATGACGGAGGCATAGTACGGGTCGCTTGCGATAAGCGAGGGCGGGACGATGCCGTGCCTGTCGCACCAGCGCATGAGCAGGATGAAGAACTTGACGATAAAGCGCGGGAGCTTGTTGAGAAGGTCCATCGCGTCGCTTGTCGAGTCGCTGCCGCCGCCGCGCACATGGGTTATCTGCTTGTAAAGATCTTCGCGCATGGTGTCGATGGTCGAGTCCTTGTCGACATACACGAAGGCCATACCCTCGCTGGAGACGTCGTTAAACTGCTTTTTGATGACGAAGGAGGCGCTGAAGTTATTGCGCTCGTAGGTGTTTTTGTTCGCGATGAAGCGGTTGAGCTTCGGGCGCAGGATGATGGTTTTCAAAACTGCGGCGACGACAAGGTGGAACACTGTGAACTTGAACTTCGGGTTTTCGGCGTTGCGCGCGGCAATGTATTTGTCAGCATTGCTAAGGTCGATGCGCTCGGAGATGAAGGCCTCGTTATCGCAGCGGTTGGGGTAGAGCATGGGCATGATAAGGTGCATGCCGTCCTGATCGCGCACGAGCTTTCCGTCGCGGCGGTCGCCAAAGCGTTTTTTCTCGCTCATTGATTATCCCTCTCTATATTTAAAATTTTGAAATAATTTTATCATACAAAGCATATAAGTCAAGCTTGTATTTGTTTACGGTTCGATGCTTGACAAGCGGGTCACGGTGTATTAAATTTATCTTTATTATTATATTAAGTTGGTGAATACAGCATGGGTTTTATTGATATCTTCCTTATAGCTGTGGCGCTGAGCATGGATGCGTTTGCTGTGTCCATATGCAAGGGGCTTTCCGTCAAAAAGCTGAGCGCGAAGCATGTGCTGACGGTCGGAGTGTATTTCGGCGGCTTCCAGGCACTCATGCCGGCGATAGGCTTCCTGCTGGGCTTTAAGTTTGAAAGCTTCATAACCAGCATCGACCACTGGATAGCCTTTGTGCTCCTTGGCATCATCGGCGGCAACATGATCCGCGAGGCGCTTTCCAAGGAGGAAGAGGAGACGAATGATGATTTTTCCTTCAAGGCAATGCTCCCGCTTGCTGTCGCAACGAGCATCGATGCGCTGGCAGTCGGCATAAGCTTTGCATTCCTGGGCGTTGATATCGTCACGGCGGCGCTGCTTATCGGCGTCACGACCTTCATCCTCTCCGGCGTCGGCATCGTTGTCGGCAACGTGTTCGGCGCAAAGTACAAGTCCCGCGCCGAGCTTGCAGGCGGCATCGTTCTCATACTCATCGGACTTAAAATTCTGCTTGAGCATCTCGGGGTACTGGGCTGATGGGAGATAAGCTGAAGAGATATTTGCCGATAATCATCATGATCATCGCGGCGGCCGCGGTGGGCATTTTGATATCGTTGGATATACTGCATGTTGATGAGATGATCGCGGCCGTGGACGATAACCGCCCCTTGGCGGCGCTTGTCATCCTCGCGCTTTTCGCGGTCAAGGGCTTTACCTGCATACCCTATGCCGTCATAACCGTCGGCTGCGCGCTCATATTCGAGCTGCCGCTGGCAATAACGATAAACATCGTCGGCACGATACTGTGCATAAGCGTATCCTACCTCGTCGGGCGCTTTTCAAAGGAACTCACCTTTGACGGTATGCTCGACAAGCACCCGAAGCTGCGCCGCTATTTCACCAATGCGCAAAACTACAGCTTTACATTTGTTTTTGCCGTTCACACGCTGCACATTTCGATGGAGGCGCAGGGCGTTCTGTTCGGGCTTTTGCGCACAAGATATCTGCCGTATGTCGCAGGCTCGCTTATCGCGCTCATGCCCAGTATGCTGTGGTACACCGTCATAGGCAACGATTTTGACTTTGCAAATCCGCTGTTCTGGGTCTTCGTTGCCGTCGACCTTGCAACGATGGCCGTCGGCCTTATCTATGCAAAGCGTAATATAATTGACGGCGGGCAAAATGCTGCCGGGAAATAAAAAAACCTCTGTTCAATGCTGAACGGAGGTTTTTGCATGGCCTAAAAAAGCTTCGCTAAAATAGCATGTCTTTTGAGAAAACTATGTCTACGCCGCCCATGGTAATCACATCGCCGGAGAAGATGCGCTCCTTGCGGTCGAGGCGCTTGCCGTTGAGGTAGGTACCGTTTGTCGAGCCGAGGTCCTGGATGTAATAGTGCCCGTCGCACAGCTCTATCTGAAAATGCCGGCGCGAGGCTTTCGGCGCGCAATAGCTGAAATCACAGCTCTCGCTGCGGCCGAAGGTCCACTCGGTCTTGCCGCTTTTCGGCTCGTGCACCGAGGCATTCACCGTCGCGTCGCCGAAGTTATTTATAAAATCAAAAAGCCCCTTAAATTTATCCGATGCCATATAAGCACTCCCGTCACTCCGTCCAGAACACGGAGTCGTCATTCTTGACCCATTCATCCACGTCGACAATATTGAAGGTATCCTCGCCCGTGCGGATGATGACGCGCTCGATGCCCGCGTTTATGACCTGCCTGCGGCACATTGAGCAGCTTGTCGCGTTTTTGAGCAGCTCATGCGTCTGCGCGTCGCGCCCGACAAGGTAGAGCGTCGAGCCTATCATGTCGCGCCGTGAGGCGGAGATTATCGCGTTTGCCTCGGCGTGGACACTGCGGCACAGCTCGTAGCGCTCACCGGAGGGGATCTTCATTTCGACCCTTGCGCAGCGGCCAGCGTCGGTGCAGTTGATTCTGCCGCGCGGTGCGCCGTTATAGCCTGTCGATATTATCTCGTCATTGCGCACTATTATCGCACCGTACATGCGTCTGAGGCAGGTCGAGCGCTGCAAAACAGCGTCGGCAATGTCGAGGTAATAGTTTTCCTTGCTCGTGCGCTTATCCATTCAAATGCCCTCCTGAGGCCACCGTGATTATACGAACATTTTACTGTTTAACGGCCGCTTCGTCAATAGAATTTGCGCTCTTAATGTGATTTCCGATTATCTCGGACACCTCGGAGATGGTGACAAAGGCGCTCACGTCCGCTTCGTTAATTATGCGCTTTAGCTGGTTTACCTCAACACGGGTGATGACGCAGTACAGCACCGTTTTCCGGCTGGCAGACACCAGTCCCGCCGCGGGGATGAAGGTGCAGGTGCGGCCAAGCTGCTTGTGTATCGTTTCGGCAAGCTCCTTGCCGCGCTCAGTTATGATAAGTGCGGCCTTTGCCTGCTCCATGCCCTCCTCAACGATGTCTATGAGCTTAAAGGTGATGAAATACGTCAGCAGTGAGAGCATCGCCCTGTCCCAGCCGAAGAGGATACCGGCGGTTATGTAGATAAAAATGTTTATCATGAAGATTATCTGCCCCGTCGAGGCGCTGACGTTTTTGGAAAGCAGCATCGCGGCGATTTCCGTTCCGTCAAGGCAGCCGCCGTGCCGCAGCACCGTGCCGACGCCGACACCGAGCAGCACGCCGCCGAACACAACTGCAAGGAGCTCACTGCTTGTTACCGAGGGAATGAGCTTGAACACCTCGAGAAATGCCGAAAACGCACCCATTGCGAGGATGGCGCGCAGAAGAAAGCGGCGACCCAGTGCCTTGTAGCCGACGAAGAAAAACGGGATGTTTATGACGATGACGAGGATGCTCAGGCGAACATTCGTCAGGTAGTTTATCATCATGCTCACGCCCGTCACGCCGCCGTCGAGTATCGTGTTCGGAATAAGGAAGCACTCGATGGAAAACGCGGCGCAGGCAGCGCCGATGATTATCATAACGATGGGGAACAGATGCTCCTGTAAGAAGCGTTTCATTATTTCACCTTCAAATCAAAATGCGGTATAATTATTATACCGCATTTAATATATAAATTGTTAAACTAAGGGTAAACAATCAGTCACCCTCGACCATTCTGTAGCCTACGCCGATCTCCGTGAAAATGTACTGCGGCTCGGCCGGGCTCTTTTCGATCTTGCGGCGGATGTTCGCCATATGAACTCTGAGCGACTGGTTGTTGCCGCGCGTTCCGGGGCCCCACAGCTCCTTTATGATGTAGTCATATGTAAGCACCTTGCCCGCGCATTTGCCAAGCAGCGCAACTATCTTGTACTCATTCTGCGTAAGGCCGGCGTTCCTGCCGTTTATGAGCACCTGGTGCTTGTCGTAGTCAATTTCAAGCTCACCGGCTTTGAACTTGCCGGTCGTTGCAATGGTCTCATTTGCAAGACCTGTGCGCGTGTGCCTTATGGCCGTGCGTATGCGCGCAAGCAGCTCGCCCGCGCCGAAGGGCTTTGTTATATAGTCATCCGCGCCGAGGTCAAGAGCTTCGACCTTGTCACGCTCATGTGCGCGCGCGGAAACGACGACTATCGGCAGAAGCGTCCACTCGCGCACGGATTTAATTATCTGCAAGCCGTCAATATCGGGCAGACCGAGGTCGAGCACGATAAGGTCGGGGCAGTGCGAGGTTATCATGGAATACGCCTCCGCGCCGGAGCGGGCGACGATAACGTCATAGTCGTTCGAGGTGAGTATGGTGCGCAGGAAGTTTGAAATGCTGCGCTCGTCCTCGACGATAAGTATTTTGTCTCTTATATTCATCCTTAGTCCTCCATAGGTATGGCATTTTCAGTGTAGGGTATGCTGAAAGTGAATCTCGCGCCGCCCTCCGGGCGGTTAGCCGCTTTTATTGTGCCGCCGTGGGCGTACACTATTGCGTGGCAAGCGGCAAGGCCGATGCCGCGGAATCTGTCGCTGTCGTAGCTTTTTCCCTTCTCGGGGTCTATCTGACCGCGGAAGAGCACAGGCAGTATGCGTGGGTCAAGCCCGGAGCCGTCATCCTCGACCGTGAACACCATGCTGTCTTTTTCGCAGTGGACGCTGAGCTTAAGCTCCGTCATGCCTTCTGCGTGCTTAACGGCATTGTCAAGCAGGTTCATTATCACCTGCTCAAGCAGCATTGCGTCAACGTCGACAAGAAGCGGCTCTTCCGGAATGCTCACCTTGAAGTTTACCTCCGGACATCGCTTTTTGAAATTTGCAACGCACTCGCCGACAAATTCCTCGACAAGCTGCGGAGTTTTTTCTATATGTGCCTGCTCTGTGCCGGATATGCGCGTGATGGAAAGCAGATTTTCGACCATCCTGACGAGCCATTCGGCATCCTGCTTTGCGTCGGATAAAAGCTCAACGCGCACCTCGTGCCCGAGCTGCTCATCCTCGTTGACCACCGTGTCTATAGAGCCTATTATCGAGGTCAGCGGCGTGCGCAGATCGTGCGATATCGCGCGCAGGAGGTTTGCGCGAAGCTGAGCCTGTGCAGCCTCGTGCTTGAGCTTTTCCCGCTCGCGCGAGCGTGTCGTGAGCGTGGATATGACTATCGACACGGCAAGCATCGTAAGGAAGGTCACAGGGTAGCCGTAAATGGAGAAGTTAAGGGCCATATACGGATATGTAAAGGCGTAGTTAACGCCGAATACGCTTACAATCGAGGCGAGGATGCCGTAAAAATATCCGTCCGTCAGCAGCGAAACAACGAGCACCGCGAGGATGAATATCATAGGAACAAAGGTATCCGACGTGCCGACCTTACTCAGCGATGAGCACAAAAGCCATGCCGCAATAAGGGTCAGAACCAGGATGAGCCAGTTCTTGAGCCATCTCAGTATTAGGTTTTTAACAGCATTCTTGTTCATGCGTCAATTATACCATATATCGCATAAAGAGCGCGTTAAGAAGTTTACACGTTCTTGATAAGTATTTTGCAAAGACTGTTGACAAACGGCGCGATAAGGCGTATTATACATACAGCGAAACCCCATTTGATTGATAGGAATTGAAAGGAGCGGCGATAAAATGAGTTTTGCGATCGTTATGAACACCTGTTGTGGCATCTGCGCTTGTCGATGTCAGCGTCGTCGCATGCCTTGATACGGTGTTAATGCCATATTTGCAGCGGCGATGCTTGTGAAAGCATCGTCTTTTTGTTTTTATTACTACTTTTAAATGGAGGAATTAAAAAATGAAGATCTATAAATCTGTATCCGAAATGACAGGCCATACTCCGCTTATGGAGCTTAGAAATATTGAAAGCGACAACAAGGTGCTTGCCCGCGTGCTGGCAAAGCTTGAAATGTTCAACCCCGGCGGCTCTGCCAAGGACCGCGTTGCAAAGGCCATGCTCGACGATGCCGAGGCAAAGGGCATCCTCGCCCCCGGCGGCACGATAATCGAGCCCACCAGCGGCAACACCGGCATAGGCCTCGCCTCCGTCGGCGCATCCCGCGGCTACCGCGTTATCATCGTCATGCCCGACAGCATGAGCATTGAGCGCCGCCAGCTTATGAAGGCCTATGGCGCTGAGCTTGTGCTCACCGACGGCAAAAAGGGCGTGGCAGGCTCCGTTGAAAAGGCAGAGGAGCTTAAAAGCAGCATCCCCGGCAGCGTGATTCTCGGCCAGTTTGACAATCCCGCAAACCCCGCCGCGCACAGAGTGTCCACAGGTCCCGAGATCTGGGAGGATACCGACGGTAAGGTCGATATTTTCGTCGCGGGTGTCGGTACGGGTGGCACGATAAGCGGTGTCGGCCAGTATCTCAAGAGCCGCAAAAAGGACGTAAAAGTAGTTGCTGTCGAGCCTGCCGGCTCGCCGCTGCTGTCCGAGGGTCACACAGGCCCGCACGGAATTCAGGGTATCGGCGCAAACTTCCTGCCCAGGACGCTGGATACCGGCATTTATGACGAGATAATAACCGTCACAAACGAGGAAGCCTACGCCGCGGGTCGCACGCTTGCAGCACGCGAGGGCGTATTGTGCGGCATAAGCTCGGGCGCTGCGCTCCATGCGGCGATACTGCTTGCAAAGCGTCCGGAGAATGCGGGCAAGTGCATAGTTGCGCTCATGCCCGACACCGGCGAGAGATATCTGTCAAGTCCCATGTTTGAAGAGGAGAATTAAGAGCGAATGTTTGGTGAACTGCTTGAAACAGTAAACGCGTATCTTCTGCGCGACCCGGCGGCGAAAAATCCCTTTGAGGTCCTGCTGCTGTACCCCGGCGTGAAGGCTGTGTGCTATCACCGCCGCGCCCATTGGTGCTATGAGCACAATCACATGTTCCTTGCAAGGCTTATTTCCCAGCTCGGCCGCCACCGCACCGGCATAGAGATCCACCCCGGCGCAAAGATCGGCCGCCGCCTCGTCATTGACCACGGCATGGGCATAGTAATAGGCGAGACCGCCGAGATCGGCGACGACTGCCTCATTTACCACGGCGTGACCCTCGGCGGTACGGGTAAGGACAGCGGCAAGCGCCACCCGACCATCGGAAACAACGTCCTCATCGGCACCGGCGCCAAGGTGCTCGGCCCCTTCAAGGTCGGCGATAACAGCCGCATTGCGGCAAACTCCGTCGTCCTGAGCGAAATTCCCCCCAACTGCACCGCCGTCGGCATTCCCGCCCGCGTCGTCCGCCGCAGGGACGAGATCATCGACTACGCCTCCGAGGTCGACCAGGTCAGCGTATCCGACCCTATCGCAGAGGAGCTTTCCGCAATACGCCGCGCACTGTGCGAGATGAATACCAGACTTCAAAGCATGGACAAATAAATTTTAAATATAAAAATCCCCGTCTTTTGACGGGGATTTTTTAATGCATAAAGCTTATTTATTTTTGAGAATGACGTCGTGGCTGCCGCCCTCGACGATGCTGACGGAGGAAACGAGGGTGAGCTTTGCGTCGCGCTTGAGGTCGGAGAGATTGGTCACGCCGCAGTTGCACATGGTGGACTTTATCTTGTATGCGCTCATTTCGAGGTTATCATGCAGGGGGCCTGCGTAGGTGACGTAGGAGTCAACGCCTTCCTCGAAGCTCAGGCCGGTCTTGCCGCCGAGGTCGTATCTCTGCCAGTTGCGTGCGCGGTTCGAGCCCTCGCCCCAGTATTCCTTGACGTAGCTGCCGTTTACCATGAGCTTTGCCGTGGGGCTTTCGTCGAAGCGGGCAAAGTATCTGCCCATCATGAGGAAGTCTGCGCCCATTGCAAGAGCAAGGGTCATGTGGTAATCGTGGACAAGGCCGCCGTCGGAGCAGATGGGGACGTATATGCCGGTCTTTTCGAAATACTCGTCTCTTGCCGCTGCGACTTCGATAAGTGCCGTTGCCTGACCGCGGCCGATGCCCTTGGTCTCGCGCGTTATGCATATCGAGCCGCCGCCGATGCCGACCTTTACAAAGTCCGCACCCGCCTCGGCGAGGAACAGGAAGCCGTCACGATCGACGACGTTGCCCGCGCCGACCTTGACGCTGTCGCCGTATCTTTCACGGATGAAGTCGATGGTACGCTTCTGCCAGACCGAGTAGCCCTCGGAGGAGTCAATGCACAGAACATCCGCGCCCGCGTCAATAAGTGCGGGGACGCGCTCGGCATAGTCGCGGCTGTTGATGCCCGCGCCGACGATGTAGCGCTTGTGCTTATCAAGTATCTCGTTGGGGTTATTTTTATGCTCTGCATAGTCCTTGCGGAAGACGAAGTACAGCAGCTTGCCGTCTGCGTCGATGATGGGCAGGGAGTTGAGCTTGTGATCCCAGATGATGTCGTTTGCTTCCTTGAGCGTGGTGCTCTCGGGTGCGGTGACGAGCTTTTCAAGCGGGGTCATGAAGTCGCAGACGCGGGCAGTCAGCTCCATGCGGGAAACGCGGTAGTCGCGGCTTGAAACGATGCCGAGGAGCTTGCCGTTGGGCGAGCCGTCGTCGGTGACGGCCATGGTCGAATAGCCCTTGGCCTGCTTGAGCGCGAGCACGTCCGCAAGAGTAGCGTCCGGCGTGAGGTTCGATGCGCTGGGCACGAAGCCTGCCTTATAGCTTTTAACGCGTGCGACCATTGCCGCCTCGTCCTCTATCGACTGCGAGCCGTAAATAAACGATATGCCGCCCTCCTTGGCCAGCGCTATCGCCATCGTGTCGTTTGAGACCGACTGCATGATGGCCGAAGCAAAGGGCACATTGAGGCTCAGTGCGGGCTCCTCGCCCTTTTTAAACTTCACCAGCGGAGTTTTGAGCGAAACATTGTCGGGAACACAGTCCTCGCTTGTATAGCCGGGGATAAGAAGATACTCGCTGAAGGTCCTTGAAGGTTCATTAAAATAGATCGCCATACCGTTTCTCCTTTAAAACAAATAAAATGATATTGTCCGATATTGTGCCACAAAATCGGCCCTTAGTCAATTGGACATATTAAACAATAAATCCGCCGCCGAGGACGCGATCTCCGTCATATAAAACTGCCGATTGCCCCCTTGCCGGAGCACGCACGGGTTCGTCGCACTCGATGCGCACAAGCTCGCCGTCGATGACTGCCGTGCACGGCGGGTTTTCCCACTTTGTGTGCCTTACGCGCACCGTTGCACGCACGGGGGAGGTCGGCTTATCGCACAGCCAGTTAAAGTCCCGCGCTGTGACCGTCGTTTTGAAAAGCTCCTCCCACAGGGCAAGCTCGATTTCGTTTTTCTCGGCGTTTATCGCGGAGATATACAGCTTGCGCTCGTTATAAAGCCCCGGACGGCGCTGGCCGACCGTGTATCTGTATATGCCCTCGTGCCGCCCTATGACCTCGCCGTGGAACACGAAGTCGCCCGCCGGCGGAAGCTCTGCGCGTCGGGAGAGCCATGCGATATAGTCCTTATCGGGGATAAAGCAGATCTCCATGCTGTCCGGCTTATGCGCAACGGGCAAGCCGAATTCCTCGGCCATCGCGCGCACGCGCTGCTTTTCGTATCCTCCGAGCGGGAGTATGAGCCGTTCAAGCTGTGGGCGTTGTATGCGGCAGAGCATGTAGCTCTGGTCGTTTGAGGGCTGACCCTTGTATAGTGCGCCGTTTTCCGCGCGGGCATAGTGGCCGGTGGCGATGTTGTCGGCGCCTATTTCATTTGCATAGTCAAGCAGAGTTTTGAATTTCAGCGTGGGGTTACATATGATGCAAGGGTTTGGCGTTTCGCCCCGAAGATAGCTTTCGGTAAAGCGCGAGCACACACGCTCGTTAAGCTGCGCGTGAACGTCGACTACTTTGAGCGGTATGCCGATAAACTGCGCTGTGCGCACGGCATCGCCAAGGGCATTCTCGTCCGTGTTATCCATGTAAAGCCCGTGCACCTCAAAGCCGGAATCCTTCAAAAGCCTTGCGCAGACTGCCGAGTCCACGCCGCCTGAAAAGCCGAGCACGACCTTTTTCATCGTCTTCCCTCCATCCATACCATCAGCACCGAAATGTCGGCAGGGGACACGCCGGAAATGCGGCTTGCCTGACCGAAGGAACGCGGGCGGATCTTTTTGAGCTTCTCGCGCGCTTCAAGGCGCAGACCCGTGACCTCGTCATAGTCGATATCGTCGGGCAGCAGGCGGTTTTCCATGCCTGAAAAATCCTCGACCTGCTTTAGCTGGCGCTTTATATAGCCTTCGTATTTTATGCTTATCTCCGCCTGATACCAAACGGGGCGGGGAAGCGCGGGGCGCTCTGCGTCAAACGGAGCAAGTCCCTCATAGCTAAGCTGCGGGCGGCGGATGAGATCGGCAAGCGAAACGCCGCTTTGCACTTCGGCCGTGCCGTTTGCTGCAAGGTATGCGTTTAGCGCCTCTGTCGGCGGCAGGTGTGTTTTTTCAAGCCTTTGTATTTCGCGCTCGACAAGGGCGTATTTTTCCTGCACTGCGGCGTATTTTTCCTCGGATACAAGCCCAATGCGCAGGCCGATGGCGCTCAGGCGCTTGTCGGCATTATCCTGCCTGTGCAAAAGCCTGTATTCACTGCGCGAGGTCATCATGCGGTAAGGCTCATTCGTGCCCTTGGTCACAAGGTCGTCAATAAGCGTGCCTATGTACCCGTCCGAGCGGCGGATGACCATGGGCTCCTCGCCTTTGATTTTAAGCGCGGCATTCACGCCCGCGACAAAGCCCTGCACCGCCGCCTCCTCGTAGCCGGACGAGCCGTTAAACTGCCCGGCGCCGTACAGACCGCTTATCTTTTTCGTCTCCAGCGTGGGGTAGAGCTCCGTGGGGTCTACGCAGTCGTATTCGATGGCGTAGGCGCAGCGCGTCATCTCCGCATTTTCAAGCCCTGCTATCGTGTGTAGCATCTTTAGCTGCACCTCCTCCGGCAGGGAGGAGGACAGACCCTGGATGTAGAGTTCCTCTGTGTTAAGACCCATCGGCTCAATAAAAAGCTGATGCCGCGGCTTATCGCGGAAGGTCATTATCTTCGTCTCGATGCTCGGGCAGTATCGCGGGCCTACGCCCTCGATGACGCCGGAGTATATCGGACTGCGGCCGATGTTGTCGAGAATTATCCTGTGCGTCTCGGCGTTTGTGTAGGTCAGGTAGCACACCGCGCGGTTTTCCGGCGGCGTGAGCGTGTCAAAGGAAAAGCCCTCGGGGTCAGCATCGCCCGGCTGCAGCTCCATTTTTGAAAAGTCGACGCTGCGCGCGTTCACCCTCGGCGGCGTGCCGGTCTTGAACCTGCGCATGCTAAGCCCCATGGCCTTTAAGCAGGGGGTGAGTCCCGTCGCTGCGGCAAGCCCGTCGGGGCCGGAGGAGCGTATCACCTCGCCCACTATCGTCCTGCCGTCAAGATATGTTCCGCAGGCGATGACAGCCGCGCGGCAGGAAAACACAGCGCCCGTGTGCGTTTTGACAGCGCAAACAGCGCCGTTTTCCGTCACTATCTCGATGACCTCGGCCTGCTTTACGCGCAGATTCTCCTGCTGCTCGAGCGTCTGCTTCATGACCTCCTGATACCGCCGCCTGTCGGCCTGAGCACGCAGAGAGTGCACCGCCGGACCCTTGCCGCGGTTGAGCATCCTGTACTGTATGCAGGCCTTGTCCGCGGCTTTGCCCATCTCGCCGCCGAGCGCGTCCAGCTCGCGCACAAGATGCCCCTTGCCCGTGCCACCTATGGCAGGGTTGCAGGGCATGTTGCCCACGCTGTCAAGGTTAATGGCAAAGCATATGGTGTCAAGCCCCATGCGCGCGGCAGCCAGCGCCGCTTCTATACCCGCGTGACCCGCGCCGATAACGGCAATATCACATTTTCCTGCGTTATATTCAATCAATTTCGTTCACCTTTATATCGTACATGATAAGCAGCGTGCCGTCAGCAACGCTTATTTCCGCCTGCGGCTTTTCAAAGCTGTTGCTCACGCCGAGGGGGAAGCTGCTCGTTATCGTCGCATTGTTGAGCGTGTATTTAAGCCCATCTATGCACACGCCCTCCGCCTTCCCGTCGGGGCAGAACACCGAAACGTCGCCCTCGCCCTCGATGCGCAGGGTGCTGCTTCGTATCGCCGTCCAGACGTATTTTTCGCCGAACAGCCAGCCGCGTGCGCCGTGCTCAATCAGATAAATGAGCGCCTGTAAATTGGCTATCGTGTGGTCGGGGCGTGCTCCGCCCAGACCGCCGTAAATGTAAAAGCGTCTGTAGCCCTTCTCAAGCCCAAGCTTTAGCGCAAACATCGTGTCCGTATTGTCCTTTTCGACGGGGAGCTGAACGACGTTCGGGTGCTTCGGCGGTGCGCCGAGCGAGTCAAAGTCGCCGAGCACAAGGTCGGGGATTATGCAGTTATTGCGGCAGTATTCAAAGCCCGCGTCGGCCGCGATGACATAGTCGCTGTCGTCCGGCGTTTCGCGCAGACCGAAAAAATCGCCCGCGCCGATGATGTAGCACTCGTGTCCGTTCATGTCAGTCTCCCTGAAAATGATTATTAAATCATAATACCACGAAATGTGCAAAAAGAAAATAGCGCCGACGCCCTTTTGCGCATTTTTATAGTTTGACTTGCACGCGCTGACGTGATATTATGTAAACACTTAATTTGTACGGGAGGTGCAGCATGAAAGATGGCACCGTTATCGATCCGCAGAAGCTTCAAACTGCGGATCTGAGCCAGTGCGGCGAGCAGCAGCTTCTTGAGCTTGCAAAAAAGCTGTGCGGCGTCGCTGTAAGCGAGCGCGGCGAAAACGGCTACCGCGGCGGCTTCCGTCCGGGCAATATTTATGTTGCCGAGGATGGCCGCGTCAAGGTCGGCAAGGCCGCGCGCAGCGGCGAAAACGGCTGGACGAAGATAGAGCTTGAGTTCATGTCGCCGGAGATGTTCTGGAACGGCGAGGAGAGCGCGGCGGCCGATGTCTATTCCATTTCGCTTATCATGTACGCGGGTCTCAACGGCGGGCGTCTGCCCTTCATCCCCGAGGGTGATGAGGCAAACGAGAAGCGCGCTTACGCTCTGCGCCGCCGCATGGGCGGCGACAGGTTTGAAGCGCCGGAGTCCGCGCCCGAGGCGCTGGCCGCGATAGTCGAAAAGGGTCTTGCGTTTGAGCCGAAGGACAGGTATGCCGACGCGGGCGAGCTTTTGGCCGCCTTGCACGAGTATTGCGGCGATGAGCCGGAGGCGCCGGAAGTTATACCCGAGCCCGAACCGGAACCGATACCTGAACCAGAACCCATGCCCGAACCTGAACCGGCACCTGAACCTGCGCCGGAGCCGGAGTCTGTACCCGAACCCGAAAAGGTCGAGGAAAAGCCTGTGCCGAAGACCCCTGCGCCGATGCCGGTCAAGGGCAAGAAGTCGAAGAAAAAGAATAAGCAGAAGCCCAAGGCAGAGCCCGCGCCCAAAGCCGAGCCCACACCCAAGGCAGAGCCCATACCCGAGCCTGCCCCCGAGCCTAAGGCAGAGCCGACCCCGCCCCCGAAGGCGGAGAAGAAGCCCGCGCCGAAGAAGAGCGAGGGCAAGAAGCAGAAAAATCACCGCGGCATAATAGCGCTTGCCGCTGTGCTGGTCGTCGTTGCCGTTGTGCTTTTGGCGCGCGGCCTTGGCAATGGTGCGGATGACCCCGCGCTCGAGTCACCCCCGGTGACCTCTCCGCCCGAGCAGACCACGAGCCCGGAGACGCAGTACATGCTCTATTCCGAGGACGTGAGCTGGTACGAGGCAGAGCAGAGCTGCATCGACCTCGGCGGCCACCTTGCGACGATAAAGGACGCCGACGATTTCGAGAGAATATGCAGCCTCCTTGCCGACCACAGCGCACAGTACGTCTGGATAGGCGCGTATCGCGACGAAGACGGCACGATAAAGTGGCTCGACGGCGATGAGCATGATTCCTTCATTTGGGCAAGCGGCGAGCCCTCCGTCACCGACAGCTATGACGGTGCAGCCGAGGACTATATAATGCTCGTAAAGCAATCCGACGGCACATGGCTGTTTAACGACAGCCGCTCCGACCCCCTCGAGCAGTATTCAAGCTTCTATTCCGGCAAGATAGCCTACATCTGCCAGATAGGATAACGATAATTATATATAGTATAGCAAAGTCTCCGTATGCTGCTGCATACGGAGACTTGTTTTATGCCCCCAGGACCTCGGAGAGGACCTTGACGAAGAAGATGACGAGGACGATTATCATCAGCGGCTTCACTGCACGCGAGCCGCCCTTTTTGAAAAAGCTCGAGCCGAGCCAGTTGCCGGCGATGGAGAAAAGCCCCGCGGTCAGGCCGATGGCGAACATGACCTTGCCGTTTATGATGAACACCGTCAGCGCCGAGATGTTCGTGGCAAGATTTATGGCTTTGCTCACGCCGTTTGCGCGCGTGACGGGCATGTGTGCAAGCGCTGTGAGCAGCAGGATGAGGAAGGTGCCCGTGCCGGGGCCGTAAAAGCCGTCGTACGCGCCGATGAAAAAGGCAATGACGCAGCTTATGGCCGTCGTTTTCCAAAACGAGTACGGCTCGTGCTCGTCACGCAGCGCCCTGCCGCGCATGACGTACAGCGCCGTCAGCGGCAAAATGACGAGCATGATTATCTTGAACACGCCGTCGTCAATAAGCAGCGCGAGATTTGCCCCGCACGCAGAGCCCGCGAGCGCAAAGACCACGCAGAACACCGCCTGACGCCAGGGGATAAATCCGCTTTTCGTGTATCGCACGGTGGTCAGCGTTGTGCCCATGGCCGAGCTGAGCTTATTTGTGCCGATGGCAAAGTGGACGGGGAAGCCCGCTATCAGGTAAGAGGGCAGGGAGATCAGCCCGCCGCCGCCCGCAACGGCGTCGACAAAGCCGCCGAGGAACACGAGCGGGCAGACGATGAGATACTGAATAAGTGAGGCATCCATGCTTTATTTCACAGCCTCCCACAAAATTTCGCCGTCGCCGCAGATGGTGCGCAGTTTCCCGCCGTCGAGCAGGTACGCAAGGTACGAGCGCACCGTGCTGCCGACAAGGGCGTACTGCTCCATCGTCATGGTAAGGCCGTAGTCGCAGAATATTCGCTTTAGCACGGCTTCAAATGTGCTTGGCACGGCGCAGATATCATAGATGTGTTCGGCAATGTCGAGCACGGTGTCAATATTAAACTGCGCAAGGTCGCGCACATCCTCTGCCGCATCCGCGTGCGAGGGGACAAATACGGCGGCCTTGAGCTCCTTTACGCGCTCAAGCGTTTCGATGTAGGCTGCAACGTCGTAGATAAAGCCGACGCGGTATTTTTCAAGCGTTGCGCGGCTGGACAGGCAGTCGGCAAGGAACACGACATCGTCCGGCGTGCGGAAGCCGACCATGTCGAAAAAGTGCCCGGGCAGGGGAATGACCTCAAAGCCCTCGGGGAGAGAGGCGCGGCTGAGATCGGATGCGTCCGACTCCTGCGCCATGAGGAATTTGTGCCGCAGTGCCTTGGGCGGGAAGCCGCCGAACAGAAACGACGGCTCGAGCAGCGTGTGCCGCGTGAAGTCGCAGTCTATGCCGGGGGCAAAAATTTCGCAGCCGGTCTGCGCCTGAAGATATTTGTTGCCGCCGATGTGGTCGGCGTTTGAATGTGTGTTGAGTATCGCCCTGAGCGTCCAGCCGTTTTTCTCAAGTATCTGCCGCAGCTTGCGTCCGGCCTCCTTGTCGTTTCCGCTGTCGATGAGGTAGACGCTGTTGTCCTCGCAGCGATACAGCCCGATCTTGGCAGGGCAGTTAACATAATATGTGTTATTTGCAACCTGAATGAGTTCGTACATTTTCATCACTCCATTGCCGTAGTATAGCATAAGGTAAGAATTTGGGCAATAAAACTCTTGCACAAATTGCACTTTGTGCTATACTTAGTGAGCAAAATCTTTGAAACAAGGCGATCAAATGTCCCGAAACGAAAATATTGATATATACAGACACCTGTCGTTCGCGGCGGTGGGCGGCTTTTTCGGCGCGTATGCGATATTGTGCCGGAGCGGGATTCTGGCGAGCGCGCAGACGATGAACCTGCTTGAGCTTGTGATAAACGCGCTGCGCGGCGACATGTTCGCGGTGCTGCTGCATATAGGCGCGCTGGCGCTGTATATCGCGGGCACGATGATGACGGTGCTGCTGCCGCACTTTTTCGGCGTTGACATGCGCCGTTTGGCGCCCGTTATCGATGCCGCTGCCTGCGTAATTTTGTGCTTTATCCCCGCCGACGCAAACGTCCTGCTTGCGCTCTACCCGATATTCTTCGCAATGAGCGTGCAGTGGAGCACCTTCACCGGCGCTAAGGGCTTTGTAAGCTCAACGATCTTCTCCACCAACAATACTAAGCAGGCCTCGCTTGCCTTCGCGCGATACCTAACAGACGGCGACCGTGCGCATTTTGCAAAAATGAAGTTTTATCTGTATACGCTGCTTGCCTTCCATATCGGCGCGGCTGTCGGCTTCTTTGCAGTAAAGCTCATGGGCTGCGCCGGCGCGTGGGTCAATATCCTGCTCATCGCCGTGGCCTACGTCATGGTCGTGTGCGAAGACCGATACATCGTCTTCGCCTCCGCCCGCGAAACAGCGTAAAAACATTGCCCTCCGCCTATGGCGAAGGGCATTTTGTTATCATTTTTTCTTCCTCTGCTCGGGTTTGCGGTGGCCGCAGACGGTGCAGTAGGGGACGTCGTTTTCGTAGAAGTGGCGGTTTGACTCGATGTGCTGCTTCATATTCACAAAGCGCAGGCGCTCCTGCTTCGTGAGCGGCTCGCGGAAGCTTCGGTGCGAGTAATCGCGCGCGACGATGACGCACACGCCGAGGAATATGAGCCCGAACACCGCGAAGATGACCATCGCGACCCACAGTACGCCCGTCGACACCTCGCCTATCGCGGGGCCGGACAGGAACGGCCGGAAGTACACCGCGCACACGACGGCGACTATCGTCAGCACCGCGTACAGGTAAAACTGCGGCCAAAGCGTGGGCGGCAGCTTCCCGCAGTGCGGACATATCTTCATGCCCTCGGGGATGAAATTTTTACACTTTTCACATTCTCTCATGGCGTGACTCCTTGCAGATTCTTAACATCTTAAGCTGACGAGAGTCGAACCCCTGTCGCCTGTCGGCATCCCTTATCGGCGCTTTTTGCCCTTTTCGTCTTGATGGGCGCCAGCCCATCTGCGCCTCAAAAACCAAAAATCACTCGATAATTGCCGGCCGACAGGTGCTGCGCAGTTTTTCAGGAGCAGATTTTCGTTCAGACGAGGCAAAGACCGCAGCGAATACTTGACGTATTTGCAAGGGCTTTAACGAAGTATGGGCGGAAATCTGCCCTGTAAAACCGATAGGTGTTCAACTCTCGTCAGCTTAATTATACCACGCTTTATTGAATTTTCAAGCGGCAATACGCGCATGAAAAAGGAGCAGTCATTTAGACTGCTCCTTAAAATTATGCTGCGTAAATTATCAGCCGAAGAAGCCGGCAACCTGTGCGTACAGAACGAACGCCATGCCGATCGGGGTGATGAACTTGTAGCAGATGTTGAAGAAGCCCTTGCCCCAGAACTTGTGTCCGGCCTGCTCGCACTCTTCAACGACCATATCGATCTTCCAGATCCAGCCGATGGCGAATGCCATGACCATTGCGCCGAGAGGCATCATGATTCCTTCAGACAGCATGTCATAGAAGTCGAGCCAGTCACAGTTCCAGCCCTTTGCGGTGTTGACATAGTAGGTCTCGGAAGCGTCGAAGCCTGCGGACTTATCAACGGCCGTGTAGTGGTCGTCGGCCAGGGTGTAGTAAGTAGTGTTCTTATCAAACTCGGTGATAGCGCCGGCCTCATCCCATTCCATACCGAGGAGCTCTGCGGGAGTGCCGAGTGCGGCGCCGTCGTTCACGCCGGAGCCCAGACCGTCAAGGCAGGTGGGCAGGCAGAATACGAAGATGATGACAGATGCGATGATCGCATACTTTTTGCGTCCGGGTGCCTTGCCCTTTTCGATGTTCTGGTCGACCTTGAAGGAGGTGATGACCTCGAGCAGGGACATGGAGGAGGAGACAGCTGCGATGAAGACGAGGGCGTAGAACAGGAAGCCCATGATGTTGCCGACGTAGCCCATCTTATCGAAGACCATCTGCATGGAAGCGAAGAGGAGTCCCGGGCCGGAGCTGGTCTCGCCGCCGAGGAATGCGTAGCATGCGGGCATAACGATCATGCCGGCCATGATAGCAACGAGGGTATCGCAGATAACAACGATGACTGCGTTCTTCTGGATGTTTTCCTTCTTCTGCAGGTAGGAGCCGTAGGTGATCATAGCGCCCATGCCGAGGGACAGGGAGAAGAACATCTGACCTGCTGCGGTCTTCAGAACGCCGAGGAAGTCCTTCTTCAGAGGCTCGAGGTTCCAGCCGAACATGAACTCATAGCCGCCCATTGCGCCGGGCTGAATTGCAACGTAAACAATGACGATGATGAGCATGACGAACAGTGCGGGCATGCCGATCTTGCAGAACTTCTCGATGCCGCCGCCGAGGCCTGCTGCAACGATGATGGTGTTAAGTGCGATGAAGATCGCGGTCCAGAGGATCATGGAGCCGCCGTTGAGGATGAAGCTGCCGAAGAAGTCGGCAATGTTGGATACGCCCCAGGAGTCCCAACCGAAGATAGCGGTCAGATAGCCGAGTGCGTAACGGGTGACCATGCCGCCGAGGACGAAGTAGAAGCACAGGACGAAGAAGGGAACAAGAACTGCCATGTAACCCATCCAGGTGAACTTTGCGCTCAGCTTCTTATAAGCTGCGACAGGGCTCAGACCGGTCTTACGACCGATGACGAATTCGCCGACCATAACGGCGAGACCAACGAATACCGCGAGGACGAGGTAAACGAGCAGGAAGGCGAAGCCGCCGCTCATACCCATCTTGTACGGGAAGCCCCAAATGTTGCCCAGGCCGACTGCAGAACCGACTGCTGCCATGATGAAGCCAAAGGTGGAGCCAAATGTTGCGCGATTGTTTTCCATAACTTTCTCTCCTTTATTATGTTTGCCGCGAATCGCACCCGCGGCGCAAACCGGCGTCAAGTTAATTCCCCATTAACTGCCCGCCAAATTTATAAGCAGACTTTACACTATATTCACACTTTTTTCAAGACTTTTTTGCTGTTTAAATATTAACTTTTGCTTTCATTCGCTAAAGTTTTGTGCACTTTTCACAAGGTATGACGCAATTTCATGTATAACATCACCAAAAATCATGACTATTTTTTAACGCTAAAATTTTGACATTTGTTAGAGGATAAGTAAATCTTAATGCGGACGTTAATCTTCTTAGCACGCTTTAAAGCGTGAAGCACGGCGCCGGGAGCAAAAAATTATGCTTTGTACTTGATTTTTAAAATATATACTGTAAAATAGTCGTGTTAATAATGCACTATGCTGCACACAGAATGGAGACTGTAAAAATGACTTACGAAATGGACATTGCCGGCTTAAAACGCGAGCTGCCCCTGTGCAAGGTTACTGATGACCTTTACATCGGCGCATTCGTCATGTTCGGCGATGTTGAGCTGACTGTCCACTGCGCGGCGGAGCTTTTAAAGCGCGCGCCGGAATACGATTACCTCATTGCGCCCGAAGCCAAGGCTATCCCCCTGCTGTACGAGATGGCCCGTCAGAGCGGCGCGGAGAAATACTTCCTGGCAAGAAAGGGCCCCAAGGCATACATGAGCGGCGTGTTCGAGGTTCATGTTAAGTCCATCACCACCATGGATGTCCAGCGCCTTGTTATCGACACTGCCGATGCCGAGCTCATTAATGGCAAGCGCATCCTCATCGTCGATGACGTTATCTCCACCGGCGAGAGCCTGCGTGCGATGGAAGAGCTCGTCACCCGCGCCGGCGGCAACATCGTTGGCCGCATGGCAGTCCTTGCCGAGGGCGACGCGCAGACGAGAGACGATATAATCGTCCTCGGCGACCTGCCGCTGTTCAATCCCGACGGCACGGTCAAAGCGTAAAACAGCATAAAAAAGCTCAGGTCTTTGACCTGAGCTTTTTTGCTTTTAGTTATCGCTTTTCCTTGAAAAAATCCTTTAGCAGCCGCGCGCTTTCCTCGGCGCGCACGCCGCCGTATATTGCCGGCTTGTGCCCGTAGCGCTCCTCGAACAGATTGATGACGCTGCCGCATGAGCCGGTATTCTCATCCTTCGCGCCGAACACAACGGTCGGTATGCGCGAATTTATTATGCCGCCGGCGCACATCGGGCAGGGCTCGAGCGTTACGAATATCGTGCAGCCACCCAGCCGCCAGTCGCCGATGGTTTGGCATGCCTCGCGTATGGCCTCCATTTCGGCGTGGTGCGTTGCGTCGTGGCTCTCCTCGCGGCGATTTCGCCCGCGGCCTATTATGCGGCCGTCGCTGTCGCATATTACGCAGCCGACGGGTATTTCGCCCTCCGAGGCGGCCTCGGACGCAAGCTCGAGGGCAATGTCCATGTAATCTGATCTGTCCATAGCTGTCTTTCCTTATAAAACAGGCCGGTCATGCGACCGGCCTGAGCATATTGCCGTAAAATTACTTGAGTGCTGCGGTGATGATGGACATCTGATAGACCTCTTCTGCGTTGCAGCCGCGGGACAGGTCGTTGATGGGAGCATTCAGACCCTGCAGGATCGGGCCGAAGGCCGCAAAGCCGCCGAGACGGGCTGCGATCTTATAGCCGATGTTGCCGGACTGGATCTCGGGGAAGATGAAGGTGTTGGCGTAGCCTGCGACGGGCGAGCCGGGGAACTTGAGCTGGCCGACAACGGGGGAGACTGCTGCGTCAAACTGCATCTCGCCGTCGATCTTGAGCTCCGGAGCAAGCTTCTTTGCTTCCTCGGTGGCGTTGCGCACGAGGTCAACAGCCGGGCCCTTGCCGCTGCCCTTGGTAGAGTAGGACAGCATTGCAACCTTCGGGTCAACGCCGAAGACCTTTGCAGTCTCTGCCGTTGCAACAGCGACCTCGGCCAGCTTCTGAGCAGCAGTGAAGGTGACGTTGCCTTCCTTGTCGACATCGTCCTGATAATCGATGTTTATTGCGCAGTCGCCCATTGCGAGGGTCTCGTCGCCGCGGATCATGATAAAGCAGGAGGAGACGAGGTGAGCGCCCTTCTTGGTCTTGACAAGCTGCAGTGCGGGACGCACGGTGTCAGCCGTGGAGTAGGTTGCGCCGCCGAGCAGACAGTCGGCAACGCCCATCTTAACGAGCATCGTGCCGAAGTAGTTGCCCTTGGAAAGAGCAGCGCGGCAATCCTCTGCGCTCATCTTGCCCTTGCGCAGTGCGACCATCTCTTCGACCATCGCGTCCATGCCCTCGTAGGTCATGGGGTCGAGGATCTCGAGACCGTCAATGTCAAAGCCGCCCTTTGCGGCCGCAGCCTTGACCTCGTCGACGTTGCCGACCAGGATCGGGGTCAGGAAGCCGTCCTTCTTCAGACGTGCTGCCGACTCGAGGATGCGGGCATCGCTGCCCTCAGTGTAGACGATCTTGCGGGGATCGTTCTTGAGAACTTCAATAAGATTTTCAAACATTTATTTTTCCTCCATTAATGCGGTAGTTTGTCCGCAAAAAATTCCGTATACCACTTTATCACTACTGCGAATTTTTTTCAAGCATTTAGGCCGATTTCTATTTACAAACCGCCGCTTCGTATGTATAATATACAAACTGTAATCACTTTTGGAGAGTATGCAACATGTATGAATACGATAAGAAGAGCTTTGCACAGATATTGTCCGAGCTCAGACGGTCCTCGGGGCTGAGCCAGCGCAAGGCCGCCGCGGACCTGAACATAAGTCAGGCGCTTTTGAGCCATTATGAAAACGGCGCGCGCGAGCCGGGGCTGAACTTCGTTTGCCGCGTGTGCGATTATTATAATGTAACGGCCGACTATCTGCTCGGCCGCTCACCCAATCCCGACGGAGTTGACCGCGGCGCGGATATCGCCCGCGTTTTCATCGCTGAGATGCGCAGCCTTGCAAATAAGACCGAGGCCGCTTTGGAGGAACTGACATGATACCGCAGGAGCAGATAAGGAATTTTTCGATAATAGCGCACATCGACCACGGCAAGAGCACCCTGTCGGACAGGCTCATCGAGCTGTGCGGCGCTGTCGAGCAGCGCATAATGGAGGATCAGATCCTCGATAATATGGACCTTGAGCGTGAGCGCGGCATAACTATTAAGGCCCGCGCCGTCGGCTTAAACTACAAGGCCAAGGACGGCAAGACCTATGTCCTCAACCTTATCGACACGCCGGGACACGTTGACTTTAACTACGAGGTCAGCCGCTCGCTTGCAGCATGTGAGGGCGCGGTGCTCGTCGTCGACGCATCACAGGGCGTTGAGGCGCAGACGCTTGCAAATACCTACCTTGCGCTCGATGCCGAGCTTGAGATACTGCCTGTTATAAATAAGATTGACCTTCCCGCGGCAGACCCCGCGCGAGTTAAGCAGGAGATAGAGGATATCATCGGCATCCTTGCGATGGACGCGCCGGAGATAAGCGCGAAAAACGGCATAAACGTCGAGGCTGTGCTCGAGGATATCGTTGCAAACGTGCCCGCACCGACGGGTGATGTAAACGCACCCTTAAAGGCGCTTATATTCGACAGCCAGTATGACACCTATCGCGGCGTAATCGTTTTTATGCGCGTGGTGGACGGAAAAATAGCAAAGGGCACTGAGGTACTTTTGAAGTCAACGGGCGCAAAGTACAGCGTGCTCGAAGTCGGTCACATGCGGCCCATCGGCCTTGAGCCCTGCGCAGAGCTCACGGCAGGCGACGTCGGATATTTCACCGCCTCAATAAAAAATGTCGCCGACACTCAGGTGGGCGACACGGTGACAACGGCGGCAAACCCCTGCGCCGATGCTCTGCCCGGCTACAGACCCGCCCGCGCGATGGTCTACTGCGGCATATACACCGAAGACGGCAGCAAGTACCCCGACCTTCGCGACGCGCTGGAGAAATTGCAGCTTAACGATGCGTCCTTGTCCTTTGAGCCTGAAAGCTCCGTCGCCCTCGGCTTCGGTTTCCGCTGCGGCTTTTTGGGTATGCTGCACATGGAGGTCATCCAGGAGCGCCTTGAGCGCGAATTTGACCTTGACCTCGTCACCACTCTGCCCAGCGTAATTTACAAGGTCATAAAAACCGATGGCAGCGTCGTCATGGTCGATAACCCGCACAATTACCCCGACCCAGGGCTTATCGAGCACGCCGAGGAGCCGTATGTCAAGGTCTCCATCATAACGCCGAACGATTTTGTCGGCAATATCATGCCACTGTGCCAGGACAGGCGCGGCGAGTATAAGGACATGCAGTACCTTGACTCGCACCTTGTTGAGCTTCGGTATGAGATGCCGCTAAACGAAATAATCTACGACTTTTTCGATACGCTCAAAGCCCGCACGAAGGGCTACGCCTCCCTCGACTATGAGCTGAGCGAGTACAAGCCCTCGGAGCTTGTCAAGGTCGACATGCTCTTGAACGGCGACCAGGTCGACGCACTCAGCTTCATCGCGCATAAGGATAAAGCATATCCCCGCGCCAGGAAGCTGTGCGAAAAGCTCAAGGATAACATCCCCCGCCAGCTTTTCGAGGTGCCCATCCAGGCGGCCATCGGCGGCAAGATAATCGCACGCGAGACGGTCAAGGCAATGCGCAAGGACGTGCTTGCAAAGTGCTATGGCGGCGATATCACGCGAAAGAAGAAGCTGCTTGAAAAGCAGAAAGAGGGCAAGAAGAAGATGCGTCAGCTCGGCACGGTGCAGATACCGACCGAGGCCTTCCTCGCAGTCTTGAAGCTCGACGAATAAGAATAACCCGCACTCGACTAAGAGTGCGGGCTTTTGCTATTCTTTTTCGGATATCTCTCCCGAGCGGTACGCTTCAAGCAGACTTTCAAGCGCCTCTATCCTGCGGCGCAGGCGCGCGCCGTTGTCGCAGTCGGCTATGTATCTGCGGCGGGGGAATCTCTCAACGGTGACGGCCTCGGATTCAATATCCGCATTGTCGTCAATGGCCGCCGCCACGCCCTCAAAGGGGAAGTGGGACTTTATCTTCAGACCGTGGGAGTTAAACACCAGCGTGTAGCCCGCGATGCCCGTCGTTTTCTGATACGCCTCGCAGAAGCCGCCGTCGATGATAAACAGCTTGCCGCCGGCCTTTATGGGGCTTTCGCCCTTCTTGGCCTTCACGGGTGTGTGGCCGTTTATGATGTGCCCAAGCTCGGGGTCGAGGCCGAATTCCGACAGTATCATGCCGGCCGCCTTCTCATCCTCCCAAAAGCTGAAGTAGGGGTTCTTCGGCTCTGTCCAGGTGCTTTTATCGTCCACGACCGCGCGCTCAAAGGTGTGGAACACTCGGCCGGAAAACGGACTGTCGTTTCCGCACCAGAGGTACCACATCATGTCCAGCGCTGACTCGTCGTTTTTCGCCCATGCGCTTTTTACGATGGTGTCGGCATAGTCCAAGAGGCTCTTGCCGGAGTACCATATGCCGCCGTGACGCACGCGGGCAAACTCGCCGTCCTCGGTCATGGGTATGCAGCCGTGGTACAGGAGGTTTCCGTTGCAGCAAAGATAGGTGCTGCCCACGCGGTAGATGAAGTCCATGTGACGGCGCAGCGCCTGACTGTCGCGGAAGAGGGAGACGTACTCGGCAACAAGGTCGAGCTCATCGTCGTTGAGCTTATACGGGTCATCCCTGTCAATTGTCGGCCAGCGGTCTGTGTTGAGGGGATACACGCCGTCATCGAGGACGACCGTGTTGTTTTCAAAATCGCAGCGGCGGAGCATCAGGCGTGAGTTCATGCCGTAGCCCGGATGCCGCAGTATGACGCGCCCTTCGAGCTTGAAGCCGAGGGTGCTCAGGGCAAGCTTCACGTTCTTGGGTGAGGTGTCGCCATAATATTTCTGCGTGAAGTTATAAAGCGGCTGGAGCGATATGCCGTATCTGCGCTCAAGCAGGTTCGCGTTGCCGTAGTCGAGCGATATGCGCAGCACCGTGAATATGCAAGCGGGGCTTCCGGAGGCCGCACCCAGCCAAAGAATGTCGTGATTGCCCCATTGGATATCGATATTCGGGTGCTCCATCAGCGCATCCAGCAGCCGCGCAGGCTCGGGGCCTCGGTCGAATATATCGCCTACAATGTGCAGCTTATCGACGGCAAGGCGCTTAATGATGTCCGACAGCGCGGTTATCACATCGTCGGCAGCGCCGGTGGATATGATAGACTCCAAAATCGCGTCGTGGTATCTGACCTGATTTGAAAACTCATCACGCTGCATGTGCAGAAGCTCATCGAGCACAAAGCTCCACTTTTCCGGCATCTGACGGCGGACATAGCCGCGCGTGTATTTGCTCGATAGGGTCTCGGCCAGTGTGCGCAGCATGGTCAGCACGCTCTTTAGCATATCGTGCGTATATTCGCCCGCCTCGCGCATCGCACGCAGCTTCTCGCGCGGGTAATATATAAGCGTACACAGACTGCGGCAGCGCTCCTCGCCGATCTCCGCTTCGAACGATCTGCGCACCTTTTCGAGGATAACGCCGGAGCAGTTATTCAAAATATGGCTGACAGCGGCATACTCGCCGTGCAGGTCGCTTATAAAATGCTCTGTGCCCATCGGCAGCGCGAGGATAGCGCTCAGATTGATTATTTCCGAGCACACCGCCGCCTCGTCGGGATACTTTTCCGACAGCAGCTCAAGATACTCTCTCGAAAATTCGCCCATAACAGCACCTCCGGTACTCTTTCTTCGATATTATCATTATATTTAACATTTTACAACTTGAAATCGTGTAAAATCTTTATATAATCAATGTATCATATGTTAAATAATAAATTAAGGATGTGACGAATATGGAAAATTTACTAAAGCGCAAGCTCCAGAACGGTGAAAAGCCTATCGGCATGTTTTTTGACACAGCAAGCGAATACCTAATGGAATGCCTCGGCCGAACGGGGCTTGATTTTGTCATCATCGATAACGAGCACTCGCCCATAGAGGCTGAAACGAGCGCAAGGCTCATCCGCACAGCGGAGCTTAGCGGCCTCACCCCGCTGTGCCGCGTGCGCGACAGCAGCCGCCCGGCGATACTGAAGCTGCTCGATGTCGGCGCGCAGGGCCTTATCATCCCCAATGTGCATACAGTTGAGCAGGTTCGGGATATAATATCCTACGCAAGATATTATCCCATCGGTCAGCGCGGCTTCTGCCCCTCGCGCAAGGATGGCTGGGGCTTTGACGGGCTGGGCTCCGTGCCTGAAACGATGGAGTATTTTAACCGCGAAACGCTCATAATCCCGCAGTGCGAAACTGTCGGTGCGCTTGAGCATATCGAGGAGATAGCTTCGATGCGCGGCGTTGACGGCATTTTCGTCGGCCCCTTTGACCTGTCCATTTCCATGGGAATACCCGGTGACTTTGCAAACCCCGTGTTCCAGGCGGCGCTTACGCGCATAATAAATGCCTGCCGCGCGGCAGGCAAGTGGTGCATATTCTTTACGGGCTCTGTCGAGGGCGTTGCCGATGGCTTTGCCCGCGGCTTTGACGGCATGGCATATTCGCTGGATGCTGCTGTGTTCATCGAAGCTGTAAAGGAGCGGGTAGAGCGCGCACGTCAGTTGAGCAAATAGACCCCGAGGTTTAAATACCCGGCAAAGGCAGTCCACAGAAGGTACGGCAGCATGGCAAGCGCCGCGCGTTTGTCTGCCTTTCCGAACTGCACCGTCGCAAGCAGGATAAAAAGCCACATAAACAGCAGCGTGATAAACGCGATAAGATACTTGTCGTAATTAAAAAACAGTATCGGCCATGCGAAGTTTAACGCAAGCGACAGCGCGTAGTACAATAGCCCCGCACGCTTTGCCTTTTCCGAAGCGTTTGCGGAAAATGCCCAGTAGGACGCAAGCCCCATGAGGATATACAGTATCGTCCACGCGACGGGGAAAATCCACCCCGGCGGCGAGAGCGGCGGCTTATTTATAAGCTCGAACATGACCATGTTGTCCTTTGTGAGCACTGCCGCAAGCCCGCCGACAGCAAGTGGCGCCGCTATGCACGCGGCAAGCCTTTTTAAATTCGTTTTCATATCATCACCTGCGATTATTGTATGAAAACACGTCCATAATTATTCTATGAGCAAAAAGCAGTTAAGCAAAAAGCAGCTCGGCTTTGCGGTCATTGCCGCGGCGACCATTGTCCTTGCGCTTATCATCTGGCGCGTGGGCGTTCCCCTCGTGCGCTTTGCTTCAGAGCCCGAAAAATTCCGCCTGTGGGTCGAAAGCAGCGGCGTGTGGAGCCGCTTTGCCTATGCGGGCATGGTCATCTTCCAGGTCATCATCGCGTTTTTGCCCGGCGAGCCGTTTGAAATCGCGGCCGGCTACGCATTCGGCGCTGTGGAGGGAACGATACTGTGCCTTGCGGCGAGCACGCTCGGCAGTGTGCTGGTGTTTATGCTCGTGCGGCACTATGGCATGAGGCTCGTGGAGCTGTTTTTCTCGGCTGATAAGCTCAAAAGCATAAGGTTTCTCAAAACAACGCCAAAGCGCGGGTTTATATTTTTCATCATATTCATGATCCCCGGAACGCCCAAGGATCTGCTGTGCTACTTCGCAGGGCTTACGGATATGAAGCTTTTGACGTGGCTTGCCATATGCTCATTGGGGCGGCTTCCGGCGATAATCACATCCACCGTCGGCGGCGACGCGCTGGGCACGTCGGACTATCGTTTTGCCATCATCGTCTTTGCCGTGACCCTCGGCATAAGCCTGATTGGTATAGCTGTGTATAAGCTCATATGCAAAATGCATGACAAATAATAAACGTACAATATTGTTGACAAATGCCGCTCACTGAAATAGAATTCCCGTATCACAGAACGCAAAATGAAACGGATTTTCATTCAAGGAGCGGCATATGTATAAGAACTTGTATAAAACAAGATGGCTTATCCTGCTGGCTTCGTGCATCGTGACGATATGCATCGGCTCGCTGTATGCATGGAGCGCGTTTGCAACGCCAAAGGCAGAATATCTGAGCATGTGCACAGGGCACGAGGTGACGAGCCTTGCCGTGGTATTTACGATAGCTATCTCCATCGGGCCCATAACGATGGTAGGCGGCGGAGCGGTCAACGACAGGCTCGGTCCGCGCGGGGTGCTGATAGCCGGAGGACTGCTGTTTGGCGGCGGGATGATACTGTCGGGCTTTGCGCAGTCTGTAACGGCGATGGCGTTTAGCTACGGTATAGCCATCGGCCTTGGAGATGGGCTTATCTACGGCATAGCGACGTCGAATACGGTGAAGTTTTTCCCCGACAGAGCGGGCTTCGTCGGCGGGCTTATAACCGCCTGCTACGGCGCAAGCGCAATAATCATGCCGCCCATTGCCTTTGCGCTTACGCAAAGCGTCGGCATAAATGCGGCGTTTATGATAGTGGGCGCTGCGATAATGGTTGTCGTTTTCGCCTGCTCGTTTATAATAAAGCCCTGTCCGGAGGACTTCATGCGCCCGGAGCACGGAGCGGAGAGCGCTGGGGAGGAAAACGAATTTACATACAAGCAGATGCTGCGCCAGCCGAAGTTTTATATGATGCTGCTGCTTTTGCTGTGCGGTGCCTTTTCCGGCACGATGATAATTTCGCAGGCAGCGCAGGTGGCAGAGGGTATGATGCTCATGACGGCGCAGAGCGCGGCGCTGGTGGTCTCCTTTGTCGCGGTGTTCAACACGGTGGGGCGCCTCACCTCGGGCGCACTGTCCGACCGCTTCGGAGCCCTTGCGACGATGCGTGTAACCTTTGCCGGAACTATCTGCGCGGGGGCTGCGCTTTTTTTCTGCTCGGCGGAGAATACGGTGCTGTTTTACGTTGCTGTTGCTGTAATATCATTTTGCTTCGGCGGGGTTTCGGGTATATACCCCGGCTTTACCGCGCGGCAATTCGGGCGGAAGCACAATAGCGTGAATTTCGGCATAATGTTCATCGGCTTTGCCATTGCGGGGTTCTGCGGCCCGATGATAATGGACCTGATATTCAGCGTTACGGGGCGGTACCAGGGCGCATTCCTTGCAGCTGCAATACTTGCGGTGGCAGGCGAAGTAATAATAGCGCTTTTACGAAAACGAGTTGTTTGAATGTGTGGCCACGGTCATTTGACCGTGGCCGTTTTTTTGTTTTGCCGACAGTCTTAGAACCGGGTGGCCGCAAAACATGCATCGCACTTGTGGAAAGCGAGAGTTTTCCGGTTTCGCCAGCGGCCTTAGAACCGGGATACCGCAATTGCTGTATCCGCAGAAGTCCTAAATCGCTATTAAAAATGCACAAAAAGCGACACTTCGAGTTGTGCGATTTATACAAAATTTAATTTCTGACTGAATATTTAGCATTTTAAGTAACAAAAGTTGCGGAAATGATTTTTGACTTTGATAAAATCCAAACAAGTTAAATAACTGTTTGGTTTCCGCTCAAATATTTTGGATGTTTTAAGCGTGTGTTATAATGTCCGTGGGAGAAAACATTTGATGCAGGAGTGATGACAATGAAGTACAGCGTAAGCGAGTGCCTGCCGTTTTGGAGCTCGCTGAGCGAGGAACATCGGCGCAGACTTGCAGATAACGCCATATTCCGCTCGTATAAAAAAGGTGAGAATGTCCTGTTTAAGACCGTGAAAAAGGACGGCATACTCTTCGTGCTCGACGGTGGACTGCGGGTGTACCTCGCCTCGGACGCGGGCAGGGAGATAACGCTGTTCCACCTGAAGCAGGGCGATGCGTTCAGCATCATGACTGTCGATAATGCGCTGGAAACGGACGTTATCCCCGCGCTGCAGGCCGATGAGGAGACGCACCTTGCGTATCTGCAAAGGGCAGACCTTGCGGCGGTCGCAAAGGATGAGTGGCTGGTGTCGCTTTTCGTGTACGAGACCTGCTCGAAGACGGCCCAGGCGATACTGAATAACATTTCGTATTATATTTTCAATAACCTGCGCAACTGCGTCGCGCGCGAGCTTGTGGAAAAAAGCAGCGCCGACGGCGTGGTGCGCACAACGCATGAGGAGATAGCAAACAGCCTCGGCACGACGCGCGTCGTCGTCAGCCGCGAGATCGACCGATTGCGTGATATGGGGCTTATAAGCACCGGCCGCGGCAAGGTCATGATCCTTGACCGCGAGGGCCTTGAAAGCCTCGCACATTAAACCTGACCCCTTGTAATACTCTCGTTCCCAAGAGCATCTTGTGCTCGCACCACAGCGGTCGTGGGAGCTTCCGCTGTGGTGTAAAACAATCGTGAGGCCAACACTGTGAATACATACTTTATCAGCTCAAAATGCGTCGGCTGCGGCGGCTGTCATTCAAGGTGCCCGGCAGACTGCATCGATGCAACGAAAAAGCCGCTCGAAATAAAGCAGGACGGCTGCATCGGCTGCGGCGCATGCTACCTTGCATGTCCCATAAGGGCAATAGTAAGGCGCTGATACCTCGTACTCAACTGCACCATGTGCAGACAAAAAAATATTTTTCTGAGGAGGAATCATCATGTATTACAGCAGCGGCAACTACGAGGCGTTTGCTACTCCGAAAAAGCCGGAGGGCATCGACGAAAAATCGGCCTACATCGTAGGCACCGGTCTTGCGGGACTTGCAGCGGCGTGCTTCCTTATCCGCGACGCGCAGATGCCCGGCGAGCATATCACGCTGTTTGAGCATCTGCCCCTTGCAGGCGGCTCATGCGACGGCATTTACGACGCGACCAAGGGCTTCATCATGCGCGGCGGCCGCGAGATGGACAACCACTTCGAGTGTATGTGGGATCTGTTCAAGTCCATCCCCTCCATCGTCAACCCGGGCGAGACGGTGTTCTCGGAATACTATCATCTGAATAAGGAAGACCCGAACTTCTCGCTGTGCCGCGTGACCGAAAAGCAGGGTCAGGACGCGCACACCGACCGCAAGTACGGCCTTACCCCCGGCGCTGCAACTCAGCTTCTGAAGCTGTTCATGGCAACGAACAAGTCCCTTGAGGATAAGAAGATCGACGACGTGTTCGATGATGAGTTCTACGCCACGAACTTCTGGACCTACTGGCAGACGATGTTCGCCTTTGAGAAGTGGCATTCGGCGCTTGAGATGAAGCTTTATCTGCAGCGCTACATCCACCATATCGACGGTCTGCCCGATCTGAGCGCACTGCGCTTTACCCGCTATAACCAGTATGAGTCCATGATCCTGCCCATGTGCAAGTACATCACCGACCACGGCGGCAAGATCCTGTACGATACGACCGTCACCAATATCGTCTGCGACTGCACACCCGAAAAGAAGGTCGCAAAGAAGATAGAATACACGCAGGGCGGCGTTGAGAAGGTCATTGACCTGACCGAAAACGACCTCGTCATCTGCACAAACGGCTGCCAGGGCGACGCTTCGGCATACGGCGACCAGACCCACGCACCCGTTGTCACGGTCAAAAACGGCGAGGGCCCGTCCATTGAGATGTGGAAGAAGATCGCGGCTCAGGACCCCGCATTCGGCCGTCCCGAAAAGTTCTTCGCCGGCATCAAGGAGACCTCTTGGGAGTCCTGGACTGTCGACACTGCAAACAAGCAGATCCTCGACGCTATCCAGAAGATCTGCAAGCGCGACCCGCTCTCCGGCAAGGTCGTCACCGGCGGCATCGTCACCTGCCGCGACTCGAATTGGCTCATAAGCTGGACGATAAACCGCCAGGGCCAGTTCCAGGAGCAGCCCGAGGATCATTGCCTCATTTGGGTCTACGGCCTCAACTGCTGGGAGCACGAGGGCGACTTCATCAAGAAGCCCATGTACGAGTGCACCGGCATCGAGCTGTGCGCAGAGTGGCTGTACCATATCGGCATCCCCGAGGATGAGATCATGGATCTTGCGACCAACGCATGTAATACGACTCCGTGCATGATGCCCTATGTCACCACCTTCTTCATGCCCAGAGCAGAGGGCGACCGCCCGAAGGTAGTTCCCGATGGCTCTGTCAACCTCGCATTCGTCGGCCAGTTCGCGGATACCCCGCGCGACACCGTTTTCACGACCGAGTACTCCATTCGTACCGGCATGGAAGCAGTCTACACGCTGTGCAATGTCGACCGCGGCGTCCCCGAGGTCTGGGGCTCTGTGTACGATGTGCGCGACCTGCTGTATGCTACCAGCAAGCTGCTTGACGGCAAGAAGCCGGCAGAATTCCTGCTTCCGAGCATCATGCCTCTGCTCGGCCTGCTCAAGGAGCCTCTGACGAACAACGTCGTGGTAGACCTGCTCAAGAAGTATAATATAGTGTAAAAACAGTGTTGCCCCCGATTTGTTGGCCGTAGGATAACTGTCCTCCTGCGGCCGGGGAAACGGAGGTTTTGGCTGCGGTGCTCCCACGCCGCAGCCATTTTCATATGAAAACGCCCATACTCTGATGAGAGTATGGGCGCATTTTAATTTATATTCTAATCATATCTGTGCGAAGGCCTGCTCAAAGTCTGCGATTATGTCGTCGACATTTTCAAGACCGACCGACAGGCGGATAAGACCGGCGGAGATGCCCGCTGTTTTGAGGTCCTCCTCGCTGTATGTCGAGTGGGTCATGGATGCCGGATGCTCAACAAGTGTCTCCGCGTCGCCGAGGGAGACGGCGATGGTGCACAGCTTCAGGGAGTTGCAGAACTTCATGCCGGCCTCCTTGCCGCCCTTGACCTCGAACGATATCATGCCGCCGAAGTCGCGCATCTGGCGCTTTGCTATCTCGTGACCCTTGTGCGAGGGCAGACCGGGATAGTACACACATTCGACCTTGTTGTTATCGTACAGGTACTGGGCTATCTTCTTTGCGCTTTCGCAGTGGCGCGCAACGCGGATCTCCAGGGTCTTGAGGCCGCGCAGGATGAGCCACGACTCGAACGGGCCTATCGTCGCGCCGGTCATGTCCTTGAGACCGAACATCTTAACGTGAGAGATGAATTCCTCCGAGCCTACGACAAAGCCGGCAATGACGTCGCCGTGGCCGTTGAGGTACTTTGTCGCCGAGTGGACAACAACATCCGCGCCGAGCTTGAGGGGATTTTGCAGGGCAGGGGAGGCGAAGGTATTGTCGCACACTACCTTGATACCGGCGTTATACTCATGCGCGGTTTTCGCGATAAGCTCAATGTCGGTTATCTTCAGGTTCGGGTTTGCGGGAGTTTCAAGGTACACGCACACGGTGTTGGCCTTGAGGCTTGCCTTGAGGTTTTCGATATCGCTCAGGTCTGCGAAGGTGACCTCGACGCCGTACTCGGTCATGCCGTGGTTGAGCAGGGCAAAGGTGCAGCCGTAAAGCGTCTCGTCGGCTATGATGTGCTTGCCCGCACCGGCTATCGACCACAGGCAGGAGGATATAGCGCCCATGCCGGAGGATGCCGCTGCGCAAGCCTCGCCGCCCTCGAGCGCGGCTATCTTGCTCTCGAGTATCGAAGTCGTGGGGTTTCCGAGGCGGCTGTAGATATATCCGCCCTCCTCGCCGGCAAAGCGGCGGCCGCCCTGCTCGCAATCGTCGAAAACGAAGGTGGAGGTCTGATAGATGGGCGTGGACAGTGCGCCGTACTGCTTATCGTGCACGTTGCCCGCGTGTATCGCACGGGTGCCGAAGCCGACTTTTTCAAGCATTTCTTTTTCCATTATTAAATCTCCGTTCATTATAAATTTTTTAAGTTTATTATGGGCTCATTATATATTGTCGCCAAAAACGTGTCAATACCATGCCGCCCATTGTGAAACAATGCACAAAAAACATGCCCTGTCACTTGGACAGGGCATGTGGTGTTTTTTTATCCGACAACTCATTCGGGATCGTAGGCGACGGTGTCGTCAACGTAGTTGGGCTTGTAATAATCGTCACTGCCCATGTCGCTATAGAGCTTCACAAGGTCGATGCCGAGGTTATCCTTTATCCAGCTTATGCAGTTAGTGCAGGAGCTTGATATTTCAACGTAGATGTCGTAGTAATCGGTTGCAAACTGCTCATCCGAGGTGTCGGCAAGGCTTATGGTCATCGAGCCGTATGCGTCGGCGTCGCTGTTAAAGAGTATCTTGTTCCCGGCTTCAATGTCTGCCATGAGCGCGGCGTAGAAGTCGACCGCCTGACGGCTCGTGAGATTGATATCGCCCTCAAATTCGCCGACGTAGGCGTAGAAGTAAGCGCCGAGAGTGTGCTGGAGGTCGACGGGGTACTTAGAGGAAAACTGCTCCTTGAGAACGGCCGGGGAATTCATGAGGTCGAAGTACTCGTTGAAGTTTTCGTCCTGCCACAGGATCTCGTATGTGCGCGTTACCGTTTTGCCGTCCTTGAGGACGTACTTGAACATGACCGAGGTGAAGAAATGCTCGCCGTCGTAGTTATCGTAGTTTTCGTAGTATTCGCGCTTTGCAACTATCTTTTCCTGCAGGGCGGCATATTTTTCGACGGTTTCTCTGTCGTGTATCTCGCCAGCATTGCTGACGATGATGCTATCGACATCGCTGATGTCGGGCGTGTAGCCGCCGAGGTTCATAACGTCAAGGTCGCAGCAGAGCACGAACACTATGCTCAGGCAGCACAGGATGATGTAGCCCGGCCAGCTTCCGCGGAAAACGTGGAAGCTCTTGTTCAGCAGCATCTTCGCGCCGAAGTAGCCGATGAAGCCGAAGATGAACATGCCCAGGCACATTGAGATGAGATTTGCGACCGAGGAGTCGTCAAACAGACTGTAAAACAGCGCATATATCAGCAGGCCGCCGCACAGGGCAGTGCATATTGCAACGCCGTATTTGAATATGGGCTTGAGGCAGGGGATGGACACAACGTCGCCGGCCGTCTCCATCCTGCGGCGGCGGAACATCAAAAGCGCTCCGAGCGAAAGCGCGATGCCGACACAGCAATAGATGATGCTTGAAGTCCACTGCATGTAGTCGATGCCCACCGGCATTCTTATGGAGTAGCTGAGGTTTGATGTTGCCGTAGAATATATGACCTCGACGATATCACGCGAGTACATGTACACGAGCGGGGACAAAAAGTCTGTTGCGATCGAAACAGCCGACATGCCCCAAACGAGCAAGCTGCAATATGTGCGCACGATTAATTCGATGCCGACGGCAAGGAAGTTAAAGATGATATACAGTACCGGCATGGCGATGCTGTTGCCTGTCATGACGGCTGTGATGCTTGCGATGCCAAAGAAGAGGATAAAGTGCAGAGAGTATATCGCCGCCCACTGGAAGACGGTCTTGAATACATCGCCTGCATCGGCGCCGGAGGGGAGTGCGCACAGGAAGGTGAGCAGCGCGATGATGATGTTCGACGCGATGACGACGGAAACCGCGCTCAGCCACGCAGAGCCGAACACCGCCTCGCGGCGAGCAGGCAGGGAGGCGATAAGCCCCGTCGAACGGCTGTTGTACATAAAGCCGTACACCGCCATCGCAGAGAGCATGGCCATCGCAAAGGCAACGGCGGGCGAGGCTTCGAGCATGCCGCCGGCCAGGGTGAACACGATCTCAGGGTCAACATAGCTGCCCATGCTGTTAACAAGCGTTATTATCGGCATTATGAGCAGCAAAGCGCCGAAGTGCAGCGCCCACAGGGGCCAGAAGCGGCGCAGCATGCTCTTGTATATGCCCATGTTAAAGAACGATATCTTTGACTTCATAGTCTGCACCTCCCAGCTCGTAAATAAATATCTCCTCAAGCGTCAGCGGGACAAAGTCCATAAACAGCGGATCGCAGGCGGCAAGGCGGGCGGAAAGCTCCTCGGTATTGCCGTGCAGTATGAGCGTTTTGAGCCTGCCCATGGTGCTCTCGTGCAGGACCTCAAGTCCCTCGGGGAGCGCAACGCCGTCGGGCAGAGCAAGCTGCATCTTCACGATGCCCTCCTGCAGCGCGGTCAGCGAACGCTCTATCATGATCCTGCCCTTGTTCATTATGCCGACGTGGTCGCACACGTCCTCGAGCTCGCGCAGGTTGTGCGAGGATACGAGCACCGTTGTGCCGTTTTCGGCAACGTCGGACATGACGATGCTCCATATCTGACGGCGCATGACGGGGTCAAGTCCGTCCACCGGCTCGTCGAGCACCAGTATATCGGGTCTGAGCGATACGGCTATCCAGAACGCGGCCTGCTTCTGCATGCCCTTTGAAAGCCTGCGCATCTGCCGCCTGGGGTCAAGCTCAAACACCTCGCCGAGCTTTTTAAAGCGCTCCTCGTCAAAGCGGGGATACACATTGCGGTAAAACTTAGTCATCTCCGCGATACTGGCGTTTGAAAAATAAAAAATATCGTCGGGGATATAGGCTATGCGGCCCTTGATATCCGGGTTTTCAAACACCGGCGCACCGTCAACGAGCACCTCGCCCGAATCCTGGCGGTAAATGCCCGTTATGTGGCGTATGATGGTCGACTTGCCCGCACCGTTCGGGCCGACAAGACCGTACACCGAGCCCTGCGGAACGGTCATCGTCAGGTCATCAAGTGCGCGGAAGCCGTCAAAGCTTTTCGTGACGTTTTTGACTTCGATCATTCTTTCTCGTCTCCTTTCAGGCGGGTGCAAAGGTCATCCTTTGTTACGCCGACATAGCTGAGCTCGCTAACAAGCTCATCGAATTTTCCCAATAGCTCCGCGCGTCTGAGCGCATCGGCCTCGTCGTTTGAGCAGACGAAGCTGCCCTTGCCCGCAACGGAACAGATGTATCCCTCGGCCTCCAGCTCGCGATACGCACGCTGGATGGTGCTCGGATTTATGGCAAGGGTCGAGGCCATTTCGCGCACGGAGCTTATCTTGCTCCCCGGCGGCAGAGCCCCCGTTGCGATAAGCCGGCGCATACCGTCTTTTATCTGTTCATATATAGGGCGGGGGTCACGGAAGTTAATGCTTAGCACGTTTTATCCCTCCATGCAACTGTGTGGTTTGTTCTCATACACTCAATATACACAAAGCACACACCCTTGTCAAGAAGTAATTTCACTATTTTAAATTGTGAACGCATTTATCTTGATAATGCTTTGAAAAAGTGATAAAATATCATGCTATATTATGTACAATAGGTTAGGTATACTTATGTGGATATCAGATAAATGGCAGGACTTCGAGCTCATCGACTGCTCAAAGGGCGAAAAGCTCGAGCGCTGGGGAAAATTCCATCTTGTGCGCCCCGACCCTCAGGCGATATGGGATACGCCGAGAATGGACGAGCGCTGGTCTGCGCGCGACGCAAGGTATCGCCGCAGTCAGACAGGCGGCGGCGCGTGGGATAAGGGCGGCCTGCCCGAGAGCTGGAAGATACATTATGGGGAGCTTACCTTCAATGTTAAGCCCATGAATTTTAAGCACACGGGACTGTTCCCCGAGCAGGCCTGCAACTGGGACTATGCTATGCAGAAGATTCGCTCGGCGGGAAGGCCAATAAGCGTTCTGAATCTGTTCGGCTACACGGGTGCGGCAACGGTCGCCTGCGCCAAGGCCGGTGCAAGCGTGTGCCACGTTGACGCGGCAAAGGGCATGGTGGCCTGGGGCAAGGATAATGCCGCCGCCTCCGGAGTTGCGGATGCGCCGATACGCTGGATAGTTGACGACTGCGCCAAGTTTGTCGAGCGCGAGATACGCCGCGGCAGACGCTATGACGCCATCATCATGGACCCTCCGTCCTATGGACGCGGGCCGGGCGGCGAGGTCTGGAAGCTTGAGCAGAATCTCTGGCCATTCGTTTCGCTGTGCGCGGGCGTATTGTCGGATGATCCGCTGTTTGTCATCATTAATTCTTACACCACGGGTCTGTCCCCGTCGGTGCTGTCATATGTCACCGAGAGCATATTCACGAAAAAATTCGGCGGAAGAAGCGAAAGCCGCGAGCTTGGCCTGCCGGTGACGGATTCCGGCCTCGTGCTGCCCTGCGGCGCGACCTGCCGCTGGGAAAGGGATTGAGAATGAGCAGTATCATCAGCATAAAGGATTTGCATTATATCTATCCCGGCGACGATAAGGAGATCCTGAGCGGGATAGAGCTTGAGATAGAAAAGGGCAGCTTCGTTGCGGTGCTGGGGCATAACGGCTCGGGCAAGAGCACCCTTGCAAAGCACTTAAACGCCATCCTGCTTCCAACGCAGGGCGAGGTCACGGTAAACGGCATACGCACAGATGATGAGGCGCGGCTTTTGGATATCCGCCGCACGGTCGGCATGGTGTTCCAAAACCCCGATAATCAGATAGTTGCAAATGTCGTCGAGGATGACGTTGCGTTTGCGCCGGAAAACCTCGGCGTTGAGCCGCAGGAGATACGCCGCAGGGTCGATAATGCCCTGCAGCAGGTGGACATGTCGGAGTTTAAAATGCATGCTCCGCACCTGCTCTCGGGCGGTCAGAAGCAGCGCGTTGCGATAGCCGGCGTCATCGCGATGGAGCCTGAGGTAATAGTGCTTGACGAGCCGACGGCGATGCTCGATCCTAAGGGCAGAGCCGAGGTCATCGAAACGATAACGAAGCTGTGCAGGGAAAAGGGCATAACGGTCGTGCTTATAACCCACCATATGTCCGAGTGCATAGGAGCCGACAGGGTGATAGTCATGTCAAACGGCCATGTCGTCGCAGATGATGCACCGGAAAAGGTGTTTTCGCAGGTCGAGCTCATGCTCAGCGAGGGACTTACGGTTCCCGCGACGACGCAGCTTATGTATGAGCTGAACAAAAACGGCTGGAGCCTGCCGCTGGAGACGCTTGATATCGAAGGCTGTGCAAAGCAAATCGCAAAGGAATTAAAGTAATATGTCAGAAATTAAGGTAAGCGGTCTGCGCCATGTCTACAGCGCGGACACGCCCTTTGAAAAAGTCGCGATAGACAATATAAATGTCGAGATACCCCACGGTCAGCTCATTGGACTTATCGGCCACACGGGCTCGGGCAAGAGCACCTTCATCCAGCACTTAAACGGTCTGCTCAAGCCCTCGTCCGGCACGGTCACGGTCGACGGGATGGACATAAACGGCGATAAAAAGCTCGGCCGCGAGGTGAGGAACAAGGTTGGCCTTGTGTTCCAGTACCCGGAGTATCAGCTTTTTGAGGAGACGGTGTATGCCGATATCGCCTTCGGCCCGAAGAACATGAAGCTGTCCGAGGAGGAAATTGACGAGCGCGTGCGCGAGGCGGCTGCACTTGTCGGTGTCGAAGAGGAGCTTTTTGAGCGCTCGCCGCTGGAGCTTTCGGGCGGACAGAAGCGCAGAGTTGCAATCGCCGGCGTTATCGCAATGCGCCCGGGCGTTCTCATCCTCGATGAGCCGACGGCAGGTCTTGACCCTGCCGGATGCAGTCAGATACTTGAGCTTATCTGCGATTATCGCGAGAAGATGGGCTCGACTGTCATAATAGTCAGCCACAGCATGGACGATGTTGCCCGCATTGCAGACAGGCTTATTGTCTTTGACCACGGCGGCATCCGCTTTGACGGCACGCCTGCCGAGGTGTTTTCAAACCCGCAGGAGCTCAAGGACATTGGCCTTAACGTCCCCGCACCGGCGCTTATCGCCGACGAGCTTCGCCGCCTCGGTGTCGATTTGGGCAGCGCAGTGTATACAAATGAGCAGCTTCTTGATGCTCTGCTCAGGCTGAGGAAGGAGGCACGACGCAATGCTTAAAGACGTGACCCTCGGCCAGTACTTCCCGGGCGATACCGTCGCGCACAGGCTCGACGCGCGCACGAAGCTGCTGCTCGTTATAATTTATATAGTAGGGCTTTTTAACTGCAACGGCTGGTTGAGCTATGCTTTCGTCATCGGCATAACGGCGCTGTGCATGGCTATAGCGAAAATAAAGCCCAAATCCGCCCTCAAGGGACTAAAGCCCCTTATAATAATCATCATCCTCACGGCGATGCTGAACATTTTCTACACCGAAGGCACGCCGATAGTCGAGGGCTGGATAATCACATGGGAGGGCATTGAGCGGGCCGTTATGATGTCGCTGCGCATAATACTGCTCATTGTCGGCACGTTCATGCTGACGTATACGACAAGCCCCATATCCCTCACGGACGGGCTGGAGCTCATGCTCGCCCCGCTTAAAAAGATAAAGGTGCCCGTTCACGAAATGAGCATGATGATGAGCATGGCGCTCAGATTCATACCCACGCTCATTGAGGAGACGGACAAGATAATGTCAGCGCAGAAGGCGCGCGGCGCAGATTTTGAAAGCGGCAACCTCTTTCAGCGCGCAAAGGCGCTTCTGCCCATCCTCGTGCCGCTGTTCGTGTCCGCGTTCAGACGTGCCGATGAGCTTGCCGTTGCGATGGAAAGCCGCTGCTATCACGGTGGCGACGGCAGAACGAGGATGAAGCAGCTTAAAATGCAGGGCATCGACTATTCGGCGCTGCTGCTGAGCGCTGTGTTCCTCGCGGCGATATTCGTCATGAAGCACTTCGGACTGTAGAGGTGCAGCTTGAGAAATATTGCATTACGCCTGAGGTATGACGGCAGCAGATACCACGGCTGGCAGGTGCAGAAAAATGACGTTTCCGTCTGCGCAACGGTGCAGGAGGCGCTCAGCAAAATCTGCGAGCACCCCGTCAAGCTCACAGGCTGCGGCCGCACGGACGCCGGAGTGCACGCGCTCAGATATTGCGCAAATTTCCGCACCGATTGCCGCATACCGATTGACCGTTTTCCCCTGGCTGCAAACTCCCGCCTGCCGGATGATATCGCGGTCGTCGACGCAGTGGAGGTCGGCGATGACTTTAACGCCATTTCGTCCTGCATCAAAAAGGAGTATATCTACAAGATCCACAACAGCAACATCCGCGACCCCTTCCTTGAAAAGCGCGCCTGCTTTTACCCGCAGGAGCTTGACATGCAGCGCATGGCCCGCGCCGCCGCAGCATTCGAGGGGACGCATGATTTTGCCGCCGTCCGCTCGCTTGGCACGCAGACGAAAACGACCGTGCGCACGGTCTATAGCTGCACCGCCGAAAAGCAGGACGATGTTATAACAGTTTCCGTTTGCGCAAACGGCTTTTTGTACAACATGTGCCGCGCGATAGTCGGCACGCTCGTGTACGCCTCCTACGGGAAGATAGAACCCGAGGATATCCCAATGCTGCTCGAAAAAGGCGACAGACGGCTCACAGGGCCGACGATGCCGCCGCAGGGCTTGTATTTAAACAGAGTGTGGTATGAAGGTCCGGCCGGAATCATGATGCAAAAGGACTGATATACCTTGAAAAAGCTTTTTCCGGCGGCGATGCTCGCCTGCCTTATCCTATCTGCCTGCGGGGTCACCGCTCAGGTGCCTGACAGCTTTGCCTGCTGCAATGCAGGCGACTGCACCATCGCGGGCGATACGCTCGTAACGGTCAGCCGCGGGAGCATGAGATGCTTTTCGCTCTTTGGCGAGGAGCTGCTGACGCGCAGTTTAGAGCCTGACGATGTGCTCCTTGCCAAAGCCGAAAACGGCGCTGCCGCCTATTGCGTCGGCGGGCAGACGGTGGCGTTTTCAGACGGCGATGTAATAAACGCCGGGAAGAGCATAATAAGCGTGCAGCTATCTGAAAGCGGACATGCGGCAGTGTGTACGCAGGAGGCAGGATACCTAGGCCTTGTCACGGTGTATGACGCGCTCAAAGCGCCGGTATACAGGTGGTACAGTGCCAAAAGCGCAGTTATCACAGCCGCCGTTTCGCCCGACGGCAAAATGCTTGCCGTTTTGACCGAAAGGGGAGTGCACCAGTTTTCGCTTTCCGACGAGGCAGAGCGGGCGATGGTCGAATGTGCCGATATGCGCTGCGTTTTGTGGCTTGAGGACACGGTGTGCGCCATTGGCGATGAAAGCATCGTTTCGATAAGCGCCGCGGGGCGAAAGCTCGCAGAGCTTGAAAACGAAAATGCGCCGAGAGCGTGGTGCGCCTCTGGAAAAATGCTTGCTGTTTTGTACGTCGACGAGGCGGTTATTTTAAATTCGCGGCTTCATGTGCAAAGCAGGATAAAGCCCGAGGGCTATGTGCTCGGCATGGACATGCGCGGCGATGCGCTCATTATCCTGACGCAGGACGCTGTGAGCTTCTGCGACGCAGGGAAGATGGCTTTTTCAAGACCCGTTTCGGGAGCAGGCGCTGCGCTTTTGCTCGATGACGGCGGCATTTTGGCCGTCGGCGGAGGCAGGGCGTGGATAGTATAAAATTAAGAAGATATGTGAAAGACGGATGAGATTTGTAATTGAACTGAGCCTTGTGCTAATAATATTTTATTGCACCTGGCGCGGCTATAAGCGGGGCGCAGTCAACGCGGCAATAAGCCTTGCGGCGGTCATCATTGCCGTTTTCGGTGGGCTTATCATTTCGTCGACTGCGGCCGAGAGCATGGCATATCCCATACGGCCGTTTATCGCCGGCTATGTCGATGCCCGCCTTGAAGAGGATGCGGCAAAGGCCGCCGGTATCGATAAAACGCGCATCGAGGAAACGATAAGCCGGTCGCCGGAGCTTTTGACGCCCTATGCCGAAAGCTGCCTTGAAAGCTTCGGCTTTTCGCCCCAGAGGGCAGAGCACTATGCGCCGCGGGCAACGCGCGTTTATTCAAGCTATGAGATAGACGCGACCACCGCCGCGGCTCACGCCGGAAGCGAGGCCGTTGCCTATGCCGCGTGCGCTGTGATATTCTTTTTTCTCATCATGCTTTCAATATCGGTGATCAAGCAGATTTTTGATCTTCGCTTTCGCATATGCGATAACGACGATCTTGACATATACGCAGGCGCGGCCTTCGGCTTTGCCATCGGCTGTGTTTACTGCGCGTGCCTATGCTGGCTTTTGAGCTTTTGCGGCGGCATGATAGGAAAAACAACATTGACCGACGGCCTGTTCGGCAGAGTGTTCCTCCTGCCGAGCGTGCTGGCCGACCTGATCTTTTGACGAACGGAGGTTAAAATATGCAAGCAAAAATGTGCTCACGCTGCGGCAAGAATGTGGCTGTGGTGTTTATAACGAAGCTTGAGGGCGGCGTTCAGAAGAACGAAGGGCTGTGCCTTAAATGCGCCAAGGAGCTGCACATAAAACCGGTCGACGATATGATTGAAAAGCTGGGCATCTCCGAGGACGATCTTGACAGTCTCAGCGGCGAAATGATGAATGCCCTAAACGGTGTGGAAAGCCTCATGGATATGAGCGACGCGCCCGATACCGACGGCGATGACGACGGTAAGACGGCGACGTTCCCGTTTTTGAACCGTCTTTTCGGCGCGGGCGGCAATCCTCCGGCCGAGGGCGGCGCTCCCCAGCCTCAGCAGCCCCAGCAAAAGGACGGCGCAAAGCCGCAAAAGCGCAAGTTTTTGGACAATTACTGCATAAATCTCACCCAGCGCGCCCGCGAAGGCAAGCTCGATAACATGATAGGCCGCGCCGAGGAGCTTGAGCGCGTCATACAGATACTGAACCGCAGGCAGAAGAATAACCCCTGCCTAATCGGTGAGCCCGGCGTCGGCAAAACCGCCGTTGCCGAGGGCCTTGCCCAGCGCATCGCGCACGACGAGGTGCCATACAAGCTGCGCGGCAAGGAGGTATATCTGCTTGACCTCACGGCGCTTGTCGCCGGAACGCAGTTCAGAGGCCAGTTTGAAAGCCGCATGAAGGGGCTTATAGAGGAAATTCGCAAGCAGGGCAATGTCATTCTCGTCATCGACGAGGTGCACAACATTGTCGGAGCGGGCGACGCCGAGGGCAGCATGAACGCGGCAAACATCCTAAAGCCCGCGCTCTCCAGGGGCGAGATTCAGGTCATCGGCGCAACCACCTTCACCGAATACCGCAAGCATATCGAAAAGGACTCCGCGCTCGAACGCAGATTCCAGCCTGTCACGATAAACGAGCCGTCAATTGACGACAGCATCGAGATACTAAAGGGCATCCGCCGCTATTACGAGGACTATCACGGCGTTAAGATATCCGACGAAATGTGCGCCGAGGCCGTGAAGCTCTCAGAGCGCTATATAACCGACCGCTTCCTGCCGGATAAGGCCATCGACCTTATTGACGAGGCGTGCTCCGATGTAAACCTGAAGGATAAAAACATCGTGCGCCGCGCAGAGCTTCAAAAGGACCTTGACGACCTCCGCTTTGAGCGCGAAAACCTCATGAGCGCGGACGCACCGGCGGGCGAGGAGCTCACGGACGATGTGCTCGATAAGCGCTATGCCCGCATTGCCGAGCTGCGCAGCAAGGAAATGCAGCGTGAGCAGGAGCTTGCGTCAATTGACCTTGAGGGCGTTCCTGAGCTTACGGTCGAAAACCTTGCACGCATAATCGAGCTTTGGACGAAGATACCCGCCTCGTCTATCCGCGAGGATGAGTTTGAGCGTCTTGCAGAGCTTGATAAACGCCTTAAAGCGCATATAATCGGCCAGGACGAGGCAGTCGATGCCGTTTGCAGCGCAATTAAGCGCAGCCGCGTCGGACTCAAAGCCAAGAGAAAGCCGACGAGCTTTATCTTCGTCGGCGGCACGGGCGTTGGCAAAACGGAGCTTGTTAAGCGCCTTGCCTCTGACCTATTTGACTCGCCCGAGTCACTTATCCGGCTTGACATGTCGGAATTTATGGAAAAGTTCAGCGTCTCGCGCATAATCGGCTCGCCTCCGGGCTATGTCGGCTATGACGAGGCAGGCCAGCTTACGGAGAAAATTCGCCGCAAGCCGTATTCCGTCGTGCTGTTTGACGAAATTGAAAAGGCGCACCCGGATGTGCTGAACATTCTGCTGCAAATACTTGACGACGGCCGCATAACCGATGCGCAGGGCAGAACGGTCAATTTTGAAAACACCGTTATCGTTATGACGACGAACGCCGGCTCCAACACCAAGGGCGGAGCAATGGGCTTCGGCGGCACGATAAACGACATGGGCCGCGAGCGCGCACTAAAAGCGCTCAATGAGTTCCTGCGTCCGGAGTTTATTAACCGCGTCGACGAGATTGTTTACTTTAACAGCCTCACGGAGGATAACTTCCGCCACATTGCGGCCCTCATGCTGGGCGAGACGCGCGACGCCGTATCCGAGCGCGGCATGAGCCTTACATGGGATGATAAGCTTGTCGATTACCTTGTCGGCAAGAGCTATTCCGTCACCTACGGTGCGCGTAATCTGCGCCGCACGATACAAAAGGACGTCGAGGACGCCATCGCCGAAAAGGTCATCGACTGCCGCGGCGAGAATACGGAAAACATCCGCCTGAGCGCAGACGACGGCAAGGTCATAGTGGAGGTGGGCTGATGATACGCTTTGAAAGCGACTACCTTGAGGGTGCGCTTGAACCCATAATGCGCCGCCTTAACGAAACAAACCTTGAGCAGACCGCAGGCTACGGCAACGATGAATACTGCGCCGCGGCGCGGGAGAAAATAAAGGCCGCGTGCAAGTGCTCTGACTGCGACGTTCACTTCCTTGTCGGCGGCACGCAGACGAATATGACGGTCATCTCCGCTGCGCTCCGCACGCATCAGGGCGTTTTGGCGGCAGAGACTGCGCACATCGGCGTGCATGAAACCGGCGCCATCGAAGCAACGGGGCACAAGGTGCTCACGCTTCCGACAGCCGACGGCAAAATAAGCGCGCAGCAGGTCGAAGCTTACGTCCTGCGTCACCGCGCGGATGAGTCGTTTGAGCATATCGTGCAGCCGAAGATGGTGTATATCTCCCAGCCGACGGAGACGGGCACGGTGTACTCACTTGAGGAAATGAGTAAGATGCACGAAACGTGCCGGAAGCTTGGGCTTATCCTGTTTGTCGACGGCGCGAGACTATCCTGCGCACTTGCCTGTCCCGACACGCCGACGCTTCCCGACCTTGCGCGGCTGTGCGATGTGTTCTACATCGGCGGAACAAAGCATGGAGCACTCTTCGGCGAGGCGGTGGTCATAACAAACCCCAATATAAAAGAGGACTTCCGCTATATCATAAAGCAGCACGGCGGCATGTTTGCCAAGGGCAGGCTTTTGGGTTTGCAGTTTGACACGCTGTTTACCGACGGGCTTTACTTCGAGGTCGGCCGCTGCGAAAACGAGCTTGCCGCGCGCATACGCTCGGCGCTTGAAGCAAAGGGCATAGGCTTTGCCTACCCCTCGCCGACAAATCAGATATTCCCGATACTCGATGCGCGTCAGTTTGAGGCTTTGCGTGAAAAATACAGCATTTCCGTTCAGGAAATGCTGCCCGATGGCGGCGCTGTGGTGCGCTTTTGCACGAGCTGGGCAACGCGCACAGAGGATGTGGACAGGCTCATTGAAGATATAAACAGGCTTTGAGGTGATAATATGGCTAAGATCGAGATAATTAAGGGCGATATAACCAAGCAGGAGGTCGACGCGATAGTAAACGCGGCAAACTGCTCGCTGCTCGGCGGCGGCGGAGTCGACGGCGCTATCCACCGTGCGGCAGGCCCGGAGCTTTTGGCCGAGTGCCGCACGCTGAACGGCTGCAAAACGGGCGAGGCGAAGATAACCCGCGGCTATAAGCTTCCGGCGAAGTTCGTTATCCACACGCCCGGCCCCGTATGGCACGGCGGCAATAACAACGAGGCGGAAAAGCTCCGCTGCTGCTACCGCAACAGCCTCGTGCTCGCGTCGGAAAACGGCTGCAAAACCGTTGACTTCCCCTCGATATCCACAGGTGTGTACCATTTCCCGCTTGAAAAGGCGGCCGAGATCGCCATCGGCGCGATAGCCGAGTATCTTTTCGAGCATCCGGAAATTGAGCGCGTGCGCATGGTCTGCTTTGACGAGCGCACGAAGGAGCATTACGATAAGGCGCTGGAGAAGCTAAAATGAAAAGACTGTTCAGACTTCAATATAACGCCCCGGTGACGCTGACCTTTGCGCTTATATCGCTGGTCGCACTGCTGCTCGGCAAGCTCACAAACGGCTGGACGAATACGTATCTTTTCAGCGTTTGGCACTCGTCGCTGTCGGATCTTTTGACGTATCCGCGCTTTTTCCTGCACGTTTTGGGTCATGTCGACTACAGTCACTACATATCCAACATGATGATGATCCTCGTCGTAGGCCCCGGCCTTGAGGAGAAGTACGGCAGCCGCAATCTTTTGAGCGCCATCGTCATAACAGCCCTCGTTTCGGGACTTATCTATTGGTTCCTGTTCCCCGGTTCGATGCTCATGGGCGCGTCGGGCATAGTGTTTATGATGATAGTCATGGCATCACTTGCCGGAATGCGCGATGGATACATTCCCATAACGCTCATTCTGGTGCTCATCCTCTACCTCGGCAACGAGATAGTCGACGGTGTGATGCTCAAGGATAATGTTTCGCAGCTTACGCATATCATAGGCGGCATCTGCGGCGCGGTGCTGGGATTGAGGCGAAGATGAAGGAAAAAGCATTGATATCTGCCTGCCTTTTGGGGCTTGACTGCCGGTATGACGGCAAAAATAACGGCCTTGGCGCTGAAAAATTGGCCGCGCTTCGGGAAAAATACGAGCTCATCCCCGTGTGTCCCGAGTGCTATGGCGGTCTGACTACGCCCCGCACTCCGTCCGAGCGCAGGGGAGATACGGTTGTGTCCAAAACCGGCATGGATGTGACGCAGCAGTTTGAAAAGGGCGCGCAGACGGCGCTGAGCCTCGCGCTGCTTTTTGACGCGAAAACGGCCATACTCAAGGAAAACAGCCCCTCCTGCGGCTGCGGCACGATATATGACGGCACTTTTACCGGCACGCTCGTCCCCGGCGACGGCGTAACGGCCGAGCTTCTCAAAAAGCACGGCGTGAAGATAATAGGCGAAAATGCGCTCTGATTAGAAATCATGCTTTTAATGAAAGCTGCAGAGCAGCGAGGGGAGCTCGAGGGGGCGAAGGCCCCGCTCGAAATCAGATAAGCCGCCGTCGAAAGGCTTGTTTTACAAGACTTTCGAGTGAAGCAGCATTTTGAAAGCTTTCAAAATGCTCGGCGGAAAGTGCAGTTAAAAAGCCGCGCAGAGGCTTTTTAACAAGCGAGAAAATGCGCTCTGAAAAGAGCGCATTTTTTATATCTCACACTCATATGCTTGTACAAAAACCGAGGAGGGATCAGCATGGCATATGAGGAAAAGGCAGTTAAGCCCGCGCTAAAGCACACGATAAGCATGGAGGACAGAGCGCGGCTTTATGTCGGCGGCGTTGAGGATGTCGAGAGCTTTGACGAAAACGTCATCGTCATGAACACGTCGCAGGGCGACCTTATAGTGCGCGGCACGGGTCTGCACATCGGCAGCATAAGCCTCGATGACGGCAAAATGAGCGTCGAGGGCAAGATAAGCGAGCTCAGCTATGAGGAAAAGCAGCCGCAGGGCGGCTTTTGGCAGAAGCTTTTCGGCTAAATGCACACGGATGTATCGCTCCAGCTTGCCCAGCTCGCGGCATCGGTGCTGACGGGCTTTGCCCTTGGCGCTGTGTATGACCTTATGCGTTTTTGCCGCCGCAGAACGGGAATGAACGCCGTGTTCGATGCCGTGTTTTGCGCAGTGTCGCTCAGCGTTCTGTTCACCCTCGGCATGACGGTCGGCCGCGGCTTATTGCATGTTTTCATGCTGCTGTTTGCGGCGCTGGGCTTCGCAGCGTATATGAAGCTGCTAAGCTGCGTAATTTTGCGGATTTTAGAACACATTGCAGGCCTTGTTTGTCGGTTATTTCGGCCGATTTGGAAGCTTGCAAAAAAATTTTCGCTAATCGTCAAAAAAAGCTTTTCAAAAACCTTTAAATGGGATACAATAGACGCGGAAAGTAGGAGACTTACCGTAGGAGAGAGCAATGAAGAGAACGACGATTGCGTATCTTGCACTGACGATGCTGGCCGTGTATGCTATCGTGAGCCTCGTGAGCGTGCAGCGCGACCTTGCCGACGCGATGGAGCAGACGATGGCGCTCAAAGCGGAGATCGAGCAGGCACAGGAGGAGAGCCTGAGCCTTGAGGGGAAGATACGCGCGCTGAGCACCGATGAGGGTGCGGCGCAGCTTGCGCGGCAGAGGCTTCGCCTTGTCGGCGCTGATGAAACGATTTTTGCAGACAGATAGAATAGAAGGAATTAAATTTATGCAGCCTGAAGTGGGAGCAGTGCTCGAAGGCAAGGTAAGCGGCGTTACAAAGTTCGGCGCTTTTGTTACCCTGCCCAGCGGTAAAAGCGGTCTTGTCCATATTTCCGAGATCGCGAACACTTATGTCAGCGATGTTGCGCAGTTTGTCTCGGTCGGACAGACGGTGAAGGTCAAGGTCATCGGCATTAACGGGGATAAAGTAAATCTATCCATTAAGCGCGCCGAGGAGCGGGAGGAGCGCGAGCGTACTCCCCGTGCACCGTCGCAAAAGCCCCAACGCCAGCCCAAGCCGCAGGCGGCTCAGCCCGCCGGCCAGGTGAGCGCGCCGACGGCTGACCAGATCTTCGAGGATAAGCTCAAGCAGTTTATGAAGGATTCCGACAGCCGCATTGCGGACAATCGCATGTACGCCGACCGCGGCCGCTCCAAGCGAAGAAAGTGATGAACAAACGGTCCTTTGACCGTTTGTTTTTTGATATGTATTTGCTTATGTAAAAGCATCATTGCGTGACAGAGCGCGGTGCGGTATGCTATGGTGAGCCCGAGGTGAATACAAATGAGAGACATCGGAAAAAACATTCGAGACCTGAGGGAGAGCAAAAATCTTACCCAGGATCAGCTTGCCGAAAAGCTTTTCGTAACGCGGCAGACCGTTTCAAATTACGAGACGGGCAAGACGCGCCCGGACGTGGACATGATACTGCGCATCGCGCAGGTGCTCGGCACGGACGCAAACTGCGTGTTCTACGGTATGCCGGAGAATGAAAACCGCCGCCGCGAGCTTATTAAGGCGGCAGTAACGGCGCTTGTTGCCATTGCCGCGGTCGCGGCGCTGCTTTTGTTCCGGCACTATGCGATGGCCTATAAGAACACAAGCTATGATATAGGCCCTGCGATGCTGTACGGCTGCCTGCTCAGGCCGCTTGTCATGCTCGGCTGCGGCTGGTGCATCATGCAGGTGCTGTCGCTTGTGTTTAAGATGAAGCCGATACGAAGCAGCACAGCACGCATTGCCCAAATCGTGCTGATAGCCGTTGTTGCCGTCATCATTGTCCTGATGATGGTTCTGGTGCTTAACAGCTTCCAGACGACAGGGCCCGATACGCATCCAATGAAAATACCGGTTATCGGCACGATCATTAATGCAGTGTACTGGCTTGACTATTACACGTATTATTGCGGCTACATCATCGCCGGAGCGGCGATCTGGGGCCTGCGTGCGCCGAAAAAGCCTGAAAATGCAGCGTCCGACAAGCCTTCGTGCAAGTGATAAAGCGGCACTAAACCGCCATTGCGCTTAAATCTGATCAGTAAAGGCGCCGGGGCTGTGCTGTTTTAACGAAATTCTTAACACAAATTTATCCCGACAGGCAAAATGCCTGTCGGGAACTCTTTTGTCTGCCATTAAAAAGCTGCAAAATTGCAGCTTTTCGCGCTGTGAATCTCAGCTCCATGCAAGGCAAATGCTTGAAAATCAATGAAATTTGCAGTGTCAATGCAGTAAAACTTGCAAAATTGCGCCCCCTTATGCAAGCTTTTCGACGCAAAACGAATAATGCATAATCCTGCTATGCAAAATGCAAATTTATTAACGAACTCATTCTGCAAGTTTTTAAATTGCGGTTGCAAAACGCATCCATTTGTGCAACTTGCACAAATTCGAAAACTTATTTTTGTGCAAAACAGTTGATTTTCTCAGCAAAATAGCTATAATGATAATTGCAAAGAGAAATGATTCTCAAGGCACTAATTTTGAAAGGAGCGCACAGTAATGATCGCAGGTATCGGTATTTTCGGAGCAGCATATCTTGCAGGCATGGTCTGGATGACCGTAAGAGGCATGCATGAAGCTTACTGAGCATTAAAATAAAAACGTCACGACTCATTGAGTCGTGATTTTTTTATTGCCCGTTTGCTTTTGCCAGTGTATAATACCGCTTATGAAGGAACTGACCGTCAGGCGAAACGACGCAGGTCAGCGGCTTGACCGCTTTGTCGGCAAGGCTGTGCCGCTGCTGCCGGAAACGCTGCTGCAAAAGTACATAAGGATAAAGCGCATAAAGCTCAACGGCAAGGGCGCAAAGCGCGATACGCGCCTTAACGAGGGCGATGTTTTGAGCCTTTACATTAATGATGAGTTTTTTGAAAAGCCGCGCGAGGAAAATGCGTATCTCAAGGTCGGAAAGCCGAGGATAGATATCGTGTATGAGGACGAGAATATCCTGCTTGCCGATAAAAAGCCGGGGGTATTGTGCCACAGTGCCGGCGCGTGGGATTATAATACGCTCATCGCCAATATCCAGGCCTATCTTGCGCAAAAGGGCGAGTGGGATCCCAGAGGCGAAAATTCCTTTGCCCCCGCGCTGTGCAACCGCATCGACCGCAACACCGGCGGCATAGTTATCGCCGCAAAAAATGCCGAGGCGCTGCGCATATTAAACGATAAGATCCGCGACAGAGAGATAGAAAAATACTATCTGTGCGCCGTTCAGGGCAGACCGAAAGCGCCGCGCGGAAGGCTTGAGAACTATCTTTTCAAGGACGCGGCGAAAAACCAGGTGTATGTCAAGTCCCGCCCCGAGCCCGGCGCAAAGACTGCTGTTACAGAGTACAGGCTCATAAAAAGCTCAGGCTCGCTCTCGCTTATCGAGTGCCGCCTGCTCACCGGCAGAACGCATCAGATACGCGCGCAGATGGCGCACGCGGGCATGCCGCTGCTTGGCGACGGCAAGTACGGAAGCGAGCGCTTCAACAAAAACTTCGGCGAAAAGGGACAGGCGCTTTATTCGTACAAGCTGGAGTTTGCCTTCCCGACAGATGCCGGTGTGCTCGAGTATTTAAGGGGCAGGTGCTTTACGGTCGACCACGTTGACTTTGCCGAAAAATACTTCGGGATAGCAAGTCTTGACGAGTTGTAAAATTTTCTTTCGAAAAATGCGGAAAGCGGTTGACTTTTCGACATATTATATGTATATTGTTCATGATGCAAAGGGCACTCCGGACGCAGGTCCGCGGTGTCCTTTCGCGTATATATCTTTAATTATTTAAGAAATGGGGGAGGATAAATGTCCAAAGAACTCATTCGCCTTGTGAATTGTCAAATGGCGTTTGACGACGAGATCGTTTTAAACGATATTAACCTGTATTTCAATGATAAGGAGTTCCTCACGCTTCTCGGCCCCTCCGGCTGCGGCAAGACCACCACTTTGCGTATAATCGGCGGTTTTATAAAGCCCACCGGCGGCGACGTGCTTTTTGACGGCGTGAGGATAAATGATGTCCCGCCTCACAAGCGTAAGGTCAACACCGTGTTCCAGAAGTACGCGCTGTTCCCGCACCTGGATGTTTACGAAAACGTGGCCTTCGGTCTGCGTCTTTCCAAGCTTCCGGAGGAGGAGATAGACGAGCGCGTTACCGAAATGCTCGAGATCGTAAGCCTCAAGGGTTTTGAAAACCGCAAGGTCTCGCAGCTGTCCGGCGGTCAGCAGCAGCGTGTTGCAATTGCGCGCGCACTCGTAAACCGCCCCAAGGTGCTGCTGCTGGATGAACCGCTCGGCGCTTTGGATCTTCGTCTGCGCAAGGATATGCAGAACGAATTAAAGCGCATCCAGCAGGCGATGGGCATCACTTTTATATATGTAACCCACGATCAGGAGGAGGCGCTTTCCATGTCCGACACGGTCGTCGTCATGGATAAGGGCCGCATCCAGCAGATCGGCACGCCCGAGGATATTTATAACGAGCCGAAAAACGCCTTCGTTGCCGACTTCATCGGCGAAAGTAATATCCTTGACGGCGTTATGCTTGAGGATAAGCTCGTCAAGTTCTTCGGCCGCAAGTTCAAATGCGTTGACGGCGGTTTTGAAAAGAACGAACCTGTCGACGTTGTCATCCGACCCGAGGATATCGACATTGTCGCCCCCGATGACGGTCACCTGTGCGGAACCGTCACCTCCGTCACCTTTAAGGGCGTGCACTATGATACGATAGTCGACTTCAAGGGCTTCAAGTGGCTTATCCAGACGACAGATTTCCACGATGTCGGCTCGTATATAGGCATCCGCCTTGAGCCCGAGGATATCCACATCATGCACAAGAGCGAGTATTCCGGCCAGTTCGGCGACTACAGCTCTTATTCCGCCGAGTACGATGAGATGGACGACCCCGACCTCTACCCTGAGGATGAGGCCGAGGACGAGGAGACCTCGGAGGGCGGCGAAGATGAAGAATAAAGCCCTTGCCGCACCGTACCTCGTGTGGATGGCGCTGTTTACGATAGTGCCGCTGGCGATAGTCGCGTACTATGCCTTTACGGATGTTTCGACGGGGGAGTTTACCCTCGATAACATCGCAAACCTCGGAAACTACATGCCGATACTCATAAAGAGCATATGGCTTGCGCTCATATCCTCTGTTATATGCATCGTTGTCGGCTATCCTGTTGCGTATTTCATTGCAAGCTGCAAGGAGACCACGCAGAGATTTCTGTACATGCTCGTTATGCTCCCGATGTGCATAAGCTTCCTTCTGCGCACGCTCGCGTGGGTGGCTCTGACGGAGGATACCGGCATAATAAATAACATCATAACGGCCATGGGGCTTGAGCCTCTGCCGCTTATCCGCAATAACGGCGCCGTTGTCCTCGGCATGGTGTATAACTACCTGCCGTATATGATAATGCCGCTGTACACGGTCATCATGAAGATAGACCATCGCCTTGTCGAGGCCGCGCAGGATCTCGGCTGCAACGGCGTGAACGTGTTCCGCCGCGTCATCCTGCCGCTGTCCGTTCCGGGCATAATCTCCGGCTTTACCATGACCTTCGTTCCGGCAGTGTCGACCTTTTACATTTCGCAAAAGCTCGGCTCATCCGGCACGACGCTCATCGGCGACGTTATCGAAAGCCAGTTCAAAACCGCCTATAACCCGAACCTCGGCGCGGCGCTCAGCCTTGTGCTGATGGTGATGATATTCATCTGCATTTGGGTCACCAACCGCTTCGGCGATGACGAGGAGGTGGCGACGCCGTGAGAAAGTTCAACAAGGTGTTCACGGTCATCGTGCTGCTGTTTTTGTATATCCCGATGATCGTTTTGGCGGTCGCGTCGTTTAACAGCGGCATGGATATCGCCGTGTTCAAGGGCTTTACGCTGGATAACTACGGCGAGCTGTTTCGCGACAGTGTGCTGCTCCCGCTGCTTTTAAACTCTGTTATCGTTGCGCTTTTGTCGTCGATATTCGCGACCATCCTCGGCACGGCTGCTGCACTGGGCATCCACTCGATGGGCCCGCGCCTGCGCCGCTTTACGATGGGCGTTACGAATATCCCCATGACAAACCCCGAGATCGTAACGGGCGTATCGCTTGCGCTGCTGTTTGCATTCGTCGGCACGATGCTGAAGATAAACAACATCCTCGGCTTTGCAACGCTGCTTATTGCGCACATAACCTTCAATCTGCCGTATGTCATCCTCTCGGTCATGCCGAAGCTCCGGCAGATGGACCCGAACCTGAGCGAGGCTGCGCTCGACCTCGGCTGCACGCCGTGGCAGGCGTTTTACATGGTCGTCATCCATGAGCTGACCCCGGGTATAATCTCCGGCGCTCTCATGGCCTTCACCATGAGCCTTGATGACTTTGTCATCAGCTATTTCGTCTATGGCCCGCGCTTTGTGACGCTGCCTGTTGAGATATATAACTACACGAAAAAGCCCCTGCAGCCGAAGATCTACGCGCTGTTTACGCTGCTGTTTGTTGTCATCCTGCTTGTCATGGTCATCATGAATGTCATGCAGGAGCGCGACGCCAAGCGCACGAAGGAAAACCGCCGCGCGTTCGGCAGAAGAAAGCGGGTGGGCGTATGAAAAAGCTTGCAGTGCTCATTATGTGCGCCGTCATGATGCTCACGGCTCTGCCTGTTGCCGCCAGCGCCGAGGATGTCACCATAAACGTCTATAACTGGGGCCAGTACATCTCCGACGGTACCGACGATTACATCGACGTCAACAAGGCCTTCACCGAGGCCACCGGCATCAAGGTAAACTACATGACCTTCGATTCCAACGAGACGATGTACACAAAACTCAAGACCGGCGGCAGCACCTATGACGTCATCATCCCCTCGGACTATATGGCAGCGCGCCTTATAAACGAGGGCATGCTCGAGGAGCTCGACTATTCGAACATCCCAAACTACGCGCTCATCGACGAGGCGTATAAGAATACGTCCTACGACCCTGAGAATAAATACACCGTGCCGTATACCTGGGGAACGGTCGGAATAATATACAACACAAAGTACGTCTCCGAGGCCGACATCGGCTCGTGGGATCTGCTTTGGAATGCAAAATATTCCGGCAAGATCCTGATGTTCGATAACCCCCGCGACGCATTTGCCATCGCGCAGCTTATGCAGGGGATAGACATAAACACCGAAAACGAGGACGAGCTTCGCACGGCAGCGTATAAGCTTATCGAGCAGAAGCCCCTTGTTCAGGGCTATGTCATGGATCAGATATTCAGCAAGATGGAGCGCGAGGAGGCGTGGATAGCGCCGTATTACGCCGGCGACTATCTGCTCATGGCGCAGGAGAATCCCAACCTCGGCTTCTACTTCCCCGAGGAGGGGTATAACCTCTTCATCGACGCCGCGTGCATCCCCAAGGGCTGTCAGAACAAAGCTGCGGCCGAGGCGTACATTAACTTCCTGTGCTCTCCCGAGATATCGGGCGAAAACCTCGATTACCTCGGCTACTCCACGCCCATCCCCGAGGCAAAGCAGTATATGGACCCCGAAACGGCCTCGAGCGAGATAGCCTACCCCACGCAGGAGACGCTCTCTCGCGGCAAGGCGTTTGTGAATCTTTCCGAGGATACGCTCCGGCTTATGGATTCGCTTTGGCTCCAGGTCAAAACGCAGGGCGGGGTGGACACATATGCCATCGTGTGCATGTGCGCCGTCGTCGTGCTGCTTGCGGCATACTTTGCCGTCCACGGCATCCGCAAAAAGCGCCGCATCGCAAACCGCTGCAAAAAGTGGAAAACCTGAATATGAAAATCGCACCCGTCAGGGTGCGATTTTTGCTGGGGATATAGTTGGTCTTGTTTAACTGTAGTCATAAAGTGTGCTGATCTCAAGGTCGGTGATGGGTATCAGATATACGATGTATTCTTCGCCCCATGTTGCTTTTACCCAATATGACGTTTCGGGTGTGGGATTTTCAATAGTATAAGTCCTTTTGCCGCCGCCGAGGTCGAAAACCTCTGTGGCATTTTCAGTATACAGCCTGTCATCATAAGCAAAGGTTTCATCAAATGCATAGACGGTCACGTTGTCGGGAGCGCTGCGCTTTTTTCTCAAACTCCAATGTTAAAGGCTCATTTGCCGCCGAGTTTGGAATAACATCGTTGTGCAATCCTAATCCCCAGGGGAATTTTCGTGTGTTATCGGGAGAAGAGACATCCATTATTTTTTTGATAATCGTCATTTTCAAAAGCGGAATTGCCGGAATCGTCAATCAGTGAGGGGTTGCCGTCTTTGCCGATTGTGCTTATCCATTCATAGCCAACATGAAAAGGCGAATATGACCCCGTGCTTTCATCGGGAGCAGTATACACTACTTCAACGCCGACAAAATCATGTACTTCATCCTCGGGCCAGTATATCCATGCAGCTATGGCAAGACCGACGACGATCAGAACGGATATCCATATTTTTTCTGATTTTGACATATGCCCCCCCTTTTTTAAGAACCGGCTAGTAATGCGAAGTATTGAGTCATACTTGCGCTATTTGCCGAAGCGTAGAATGAGGTTGGCCCAGACAGAGGAATGGTGTATGATACTCTATATTCGGTTTGAGAGCTTATAATGTATGGTGCAGAAAATGCCGTCGTTACTTTATTTCTTAAGTTGAACGCAACGCACATCCCGGAATTGTTAAGAATGCTGGTGTCATCACTTAAACTGTACTTGCAAGTAACATCTGCGCTGGCGTCAGGACTTCCGAACAGTGCGGCAAATTCATTTTCGGTTATTGGAGTAACCTCACTGCTGCCCACGGAAGGCATAGCATCAGCAAATACGGTTATACCAAGCGACATGAGCATGGCAAAAACAAGGACAAAGCTTAAAAATCTCTTGGATTTCATTGTAATTCCTCCTCATAAATTGTCGTGCGTTTTGTTGTTTGAAAATGACATTCTTGTTTTAGGATAATTGCGTTCGGCTACAATGTTAAGTTAGCCCATTGGAATCGACCTCCTTGTTAATTACATACAAAGTAATACCACTATCTACATGATACCATATAAATGGTAAAACACAAGCGAATTTGAAATAAAGGACATTATATACCAAACTGCGCAAAAACCACTTCAAATTGTTAAGTAAGCCGATGGATTTAACGCAAGAAACACTATCCAAAATCGCTATCTAATATATAAGAGTGTGAAAATCGAAAAAACCGGACAAAATTTTCGAAAAAAATTTAAAAAATTTTTCGCGGGGCGAAAAACAGCCCGAATTTGTTGTTTAATGTCGGCGTTGCTGATATAATAAACTGATTGAATATGCCCTTACGGTGCCGCCGCGCGCGGCCTAACAAGGAATTCGGTGCAAATCCGAAGCAGTCCCGCTGCCGTGAATGGCGACGAGGGCGCAGATTGCCACTGCCGTTTGGCGGGAAGGCGCGCCTGAGATTGACCCATGAGCCGGAAGACTTGCCGCGGGGGAATATCCAAAATACGTTTTGGAGGTGGGATATATGCGCGAGGACGCATGGATGCTCAGAAGTTTGACCTACGAGTAGCCGAATGAGATAACGCGAAAACAGAAACTACTTGGAGGTTAATATGAAAAGGAAAGCATTGAGCCTTATGCTGGCTCTTATTATGGTGTTCGGCCTCGTCGTGCCGGGCACTGCGTTTGCCGAATGTGATGAGCTCAAGTGGGCGGCATCATTCGGCGATGATTGGACAAAGGCGCCCAGCGCGCCCGCCCTCGTGGGCGATAAGATAGCTGTCATGAGCGGCGATGAGATAGTGCTGCTGAGCAAAGCCGATGGCAGCGTTTGCGCAAGCGGCAAAATGAGCAGCACGCCCGGCTACGGCGCGGCCCCCGTCGCCTTTGACGGCGCGAACATTTACGCTCCCCTGAGCAAGGGCACGGTCGAAGCCTTTGACGCAAAAACGCTCGAAAGCAAGTGGGTGTATAATGACTCCCTCGGCGGCCAGGCACTGTCGCCCATCCTGTGCGCAAATGATAAGCTGTACACAGGCTTTTGGAACGGCGAGGCAGAGAGCGCAAGCTTCGTTTGCCTTGACGCTGCAACCGGCGCAAAGTGCTGGAGCTATGAAGTGAAGGGTGGCTTCTACTGGGCAGGTGCAGTTGCAGTGGGCGATTTCGTCGCAGTTGCGACCGACGACGGTGCCAAGGGCACAGAGGGCGACAGTAAGCTGCTCGTGTTTAAAGCAACCTACGCCGAGGGCGAAGCAGTATCCCCTGTTGCAGAGCTTACTCTGGCAGGCTGCGGCGATGTAAGGTGCAGCCTTGCATACGATGGCGGCAAGCTGTATTTCACGACAAAGGGCGGCTATCTCGGTAGTGCCGATGTTGATGAAAAAACCGGCGCACTTACAAACCTCAAGACCGTATCCTTCGGCATGCAGAGCGTGTCCACCCCCGTTATCTGCGGCGATTATCTGTACTTCGGCGCGGGTGCGGGCTTCAATGACCCGGGCAAGTTCATGATAGCCGACAAGGCAAGCCTCGAGGTCAAAAGCTCTGCCGAGCTCAAGGGCTATGCCCAGTGCACTATGCTGCTCAAGTCCGAAACTCCCGATGCTGAGGGCTATCTCAATTTCTACAGCACCTATAACGCAATGCCCGGCGGCGTGACGCTCGTGCGCGTGAACGCGGTAGATGTTTCCGACGTTAAGGTCACGGAGCTTTACGATGCGGCAGGGCATGAAAACTACTGCGTTGGCAGTGTCATAACCGACGGCGCGAGCCTGTATTACAAAAACGACAGCGGCAATATCTTCTGCCTTGGCGAGAAGGTAGTGACGGCCGACGTGCTTGTCAGCATTGCCGATAAGGGCAGTGCAGAGCTTGTGCGCGCCGAGGTTTCCGCCACCGACCGAAACTGCGACGGCAAGGTCGATATCGACGAGGTGCTCACCGCGACGCACGAGAAATACTGTCCCGGCGGCTACGCGATGGCAGACGGCGACTACGGCGCGTATATCACAAAGCTCTGGAATGACGAAAGCGGCAACTTCGGCTATTTCGTCGACGACCAGATGGCCATGAGCCTTGGCGATGCCGTATCCGATGGCCAGCACGTCTACGCCTATGTTAACGCAAACTTCTATCCCAATAACGACGCATATGCATTCTTTGCCACTCCCGCGGTATCTGCAACTGTTCAGAAGTCCGTCACCGTGAAGCTCACGGCGCAAAACGGCTATGACGAAAACTGGAGCCCTGTTTTCGCGGGCTTTGAAAAGGCAAGCCTCAAGGCATACACGACTGACCTCAAGGCCGTCTCCGAGGGCTTTAGCGTCTTAGAGCTTGGCGGCGGTGAATACAGCGTGAGCTTTGCAAATGCAGGCGATTACATCGTCATCGCAACGGCTGAAAATAACGCCATCATCCCCGCGGCGGTCGCAGTCAGCGTAAAGGCGGCTGCGCCCGCGTTCAAGGACGTCGAAAAGGGCGCGTATTACTACGACGCAGTGCTGTGGGGCAGCGAAAATGATATAATAAACGGCGTTGGCGGCGCACTGTTCGCGCCCGACGGTGAGTGTACCCGTGCGCAGATAGTCACCATGCTCTATCGCCTTGCGGGATGCCCCGAAGTTAATGGCGAGAGCAGTTTCTCAGACGCTACGGAAGCATGGTATGCCGATGCTGTTATTTGGGCAACCGAGCGCGGCATCACCAAGGGCACAGGTACCGATACCTTCTCGCCCAACGCTGTTTGCACGCGCGGCGAGGCCGTAACGATGCTGTGGCGCTATTATGACAGCGCGGCGGCAGTGAGCGGCGCAAGCTTTGCCGATGTTACGGACAAGGACGCGTATTACTATGACGCGGTGATGTGGGCAGCGGCCGAGAAGATATCCACCGGCTACCCCGGCGGCGTATTCTGCCCGCAGAACGAGTGCACAAGGGCGGAGATAGCAACGCTCATCTTCCGCGCGGCGGCATAAAGCAATGAAAAAACGGAGTATTGCACTTATACTCTGTGCTCTGGTACTGTGCAGCCTGCTTGCAGGCTGCATGCAGAGTACAGCCCCGACGGATGAAACGCCGGCACCCGTGCAGTCGGCTACCCCGACTGCTGCGCCGAGCACTGCCCCGCAGGAGACGGCAACGCCTACGAGCCTGCCCCGGCAAAGCAGTGCGCCCGGTGCACCCGAGGACGAAAAAGCATCGCCAAGCTGCACTTTTTCGATAGAGTGCTCGACTATTTTAAATAACCTTGACGATCTTAAAAAAGAGAAGCAGGAGCTTATCCCCGCGGGCGGCGTGATACTTGCGCCCGTGACGGTGGAGATAAGCGAGGGCGAATCGGTGTTTGACGTTTTGCAGCGCGTTTGCAGGCAGAACAATATCCAGCTTGAGGCGACCTGGACACCGGGGTATAACTCGGCCTACGTTGAGGGGATATATAATCTGTATGAGTTTGACTGCGGCGAGCTGAGCGGCTGGACGTATAAGGTAAACGGCACAAGCCCCAACTACGGCTGCAGCAGCTATATCCTGCACGACGGCGACGTTGTCACCTGGCACTTCACCTGCGCCCTGGGCGCGGATGTCTGAAACGGAGCGGGAGAATGAAAAACGCATTTTCGGGCATCCACCCGGCGGTGGGCTTTGCCTTTTTTGCGGCGGTGCTGACGCTGACGATGCTGTACATGCACCCTGTGCTTTTGGCGGTGAGCCTTTTTGCCTCGGCAAGCTATGTGTGGCTATTAAAGGGTACGCACAGGTTTCTTAAAACCTTGCTGTATCTCGTGCCGGTGGTGCTGCTTATGACGGTGTTCAACGCGCTTTTTAACCACGCGGGCGTAACGCCGCTTATGTATCTTCATAACGGAAACGCGGTGACGGCCGAGGCGCTCACCTTCGGCGCATTTGCCGCTGTGATGTTTTCCGCCGTCATCCTGTGGTTTTCCTGCTTTAACGATATCATGACGACGGATAAGCTCATGTATCTGTTCTCGCGCCTTGGCCCGTCAATTTCGCTCCTGCTGTCGATGGCGCTGCGCTTTGTGCCGCGCTTTGCCGAAAAAATGCGCAGCATCGCCCACTCCCGTGCGCAGATAGGCATGGGAACAGGCAAGGGGAGCTTTAAGGTACGGCTTAAAAACAGCATGTCGGTGCTGTCGGTGTGCCTGAGCTGGGCGCTCGAGGGCTCTGTGATAACGGCAAACTCGATGAAAAGCCGGGGCTACGGCGCTGCAAAGCGCACGAGCTTTTCGATATACCGCTTTGACGGGCGCGACGCGGCGGCGCTCATTGCGCTTATTGTGACCCTCGGCGTTACGATAGCCTGTGTCGCCCTCGGCGGCATATATGCGCGCTTTTACCCGTCCTTTGCCATGAGTACGACTGAACCAATGTCCGTTTTGGGCATTTCGGCGTTTGCGCTCATGTGCTTTATCCCGCATATAATCGACGCAAAGGAGGCTTACGTATGGAAGCGTTTGATATCAGCAGGCTGAGCTTCACCTACCCCAACGAAGCCTCGCCGGCGCTTGACGATATAAGCATGTCCATCCCCGAGGGGAGCATAACGCTCATCATCGGCGCGTCCGGAAGCGGGAAGTCCACGCTTTTAAGAAGACTCAAAACCTGCCTTGCCGATAGCGGAAAGGTCGAGGGCAGCGTCCTGTTTTTCGGGCGCGAGCTCGGCAGCGTTTCGGAGGCGGAGCAGGCAAAGCGCATAGGCTTTGTGTTCCAGCACCCCGACGATCAGATAGTGACCGACAAGGTCTTTCACGAGCTTGCCTTCGGCCCCGAGAGCCTCGGCTGGCCGCAGGATAAAATGCGCCTTGCCGTTTCCGAAATGGCGAGCTATTTCGGCCTTGAAAGCGTATACTTCAGCAATGTGTCCTCGCTCTCGGGCGGGCAGAAGCAGCTTGTCAATCTCGCGGCCGCGGCGGTCACGCATCCGGATGTGCTCATCCTCGATGAGCCTACAAGTCAGTTAGACCCCATTGCCGTCTCGGAATTTCTGAGAACTCTGCGCAAGCTCAACGAGGAACTCGGCATGACCGTTATCCTCACAGAGCACAGGCTCGAGGAGGCTCTGCCCATGGCGGATATGCTCGCTGTTTTGGACGGCGGGCGGCTTATTGCCTTCGATGTGCCGCAGAAAGCGTCCAAACAGGTGCAGGACAAGGCGATATTTGCCTCAATGCCGACGGCTGTCAAAATATTTGCCGCCCTCGGCGGGGATGGGGACGCGCCGCTGACTGTGCGCGAGGGCAGACGCTTTATAAAAAACAGGCTCAGCGCACCGAAAGAAATTTTGCCCATGGAAAAGGAGCGGACTTCAAGCGTCGCGGCAGAGCTGAAGGGCTGCTGGTTCAGATACGAAAAAAACGCGCCCGATGTTCTGTGTGCTCTAACGCTCAGAGTACACGAGGGCGAGGTATTTGCCCTTGTCGGCGGTAACGGTTCGGGCAAGAGCACGACCCTCGGCCTTGTGACGGGCAGACTAAAGCCGTATCGCGGCAAGGTCACGACCCATGGCCGCGTGTGCGCACTTCCGCAGGATGCGCGCGAGCTTTTGGTAAAAGATACGGTGATAGCAGAGCTTCGGGAGCTATGCTCCGACGAGGCAGATATCCGCGACATGCTCACATTTTTGGAGCTTGACTGGCTCAGCCTGCGCCACCCGTTTGACTTATCCGGCGGCGAGCAGCAGCGCCTTGCGCTGGGCAAGGTGCTTTTGACAAAGCCCGATATCCTGCTGCTCGATGAGCCCACCAAGGGCATGGACGGGCAGATGAAAGCCGCCTTCGGCAAGCTTCTGCGCCGTTTGGCGGGTGAGGGCAGAACCGTGCTCATGGTGAGCCACGATATCGAGTTTTGCGCCCTTAATGCCGACCGCTGTGCGCTGCTTTTTAACGGCGAAGCTGTCACGCAGTGCCCACCGCACGAGTTTTTCTCCGGCAATTTCTTTTACACGACGGCGGCCGCCCGCCTTGCCCGCGGCATGATACCCGGCGCAGTCCTCGGCGAGGAGGTCATAAAATGTCTTCAAGGCTGAGCAATAAGCGCGCGGCTGTCACGCTTGCGGCGATACTGCTGTCGGCGGCGGTGATAGTTATAGAAACGCTCCTGTGGCAGAACAAAAAATATTACCTCACCTCGCTTATAATCGTGCTGCTTGCGATGCTGCCGTTTTTCGTCCGATTCGAGGGGCGGCGGCCGCAGGTGCGCGAGCTTGTACTGCTTGCTGTGATGACGGCGCTTGCCGTCGCGGGGCGCGCGGCGTTTTACTGGCTGCCGCAGTTTAAGCCCGTGTGTGCGATAGTTATCCTCACGGCGGTGGCCTTTAACGCCGAAGCCGGCTTCATAACGGGCGCTGCGGCGGGGCTTATATCCAATATGTTCTTCGGCCAGGGGCCGTGGACGCCGTGGCAGATGCTCGGCTTCGGGCTCGTGGGCTACCTCGGCGGGCTTATGTTCTATAACAGGGAGGTCAAGCCCCTGCTGCTTGCCCTGTACGGCTTTTTCTCCGTGCTCATCGTGTATGGCCTGCTGCTTGACACCGGAAGCCTCCTCATGTACTCGCCGGAGTCGACATTGGCGGCGCTAATTGGCATGTACGCCTCGGGATTTGTGCCAAACCTCGTGCACGCAACCGGCACAGTCGTGTTCCTCCTGCTGCTGAGAAAGCCCATTATTTATAAGCTCAGGCGTGTTAAAACAAAATACGGAATGCTCGATTAATAAACACCATAATTTATATCTGCACATTAAAAGCATCAAAAACTTAAAATTTTCAATTAAATTGCATTTTCCTGAATAAACGAACACAAATCGTCGGTTACGCGGGAAAATGCATTTATTTTTGCGCAAAATGAGGCAGAAAATTTTCCATTTGGCTAAATACACAAAAAAACCTATGAATTTTTGTTGATTTTGACGGGCGATAATCTAATAATTAACAAGCTAAATTGTTGACGGAAAAATTGCAGGATGCTACAATATATGCGATTGATTACGTTCATATAATGAACGGAGGTAACGTAAATGAAAAAGGTCAAGGTCCTTATCGGCAACTATGGCAGCGGCAAGAGCGAGCTTGCGCTCAACTTCGCAATGCAGGCCGCAGCCCGCGGAGAGAGGACAGAACTTATCGACCTGGATATGGTCAATACATATTTCAGACTTACAGAGCGCGGCAAGATGGTCGAGCAGAAGGAGATACGCCTTGTATCCCCGAACTATGCCTGCTCGGGCATTGAGACGCTTTCACTGCCGGCGGAGGTAGCCTCGGCATTCGTTCTGGATTGGGACACGGTCGTGTTCGACGTCGGCGGCGACGATGTCGGCGCAACGGCACTGGGCCGCTATCATCAGGATTTTGAAGATCTTGAGCCGGGCGCACTCGAGGTCCTCAACGTTGTAAACATCCGCCGTCCGCTCTCCGGCACGGTAGAGAAGCTCATTAAGCTGCAGGAGGGTATGCAGATCCATTCCCGCCTGAAGATAACCGGCATGGTCAATAACACGAACCTCGCAACGGAAACGAGCGTTGAGGAACTGCGCGACGGATATGAGATGCTCAAAGAAGTCTCGGATAAGACCGGCATCCCCATCGCATATACGACCGGCAAGAAGGAGCTTTTGGACATTTTCCTTGCCGAGGGTCACGACCCGAAGTATATCGGAACGCCCATCGCCATCGACATGTACATGCATCGTGACTGGGATTCGTACATCAAGTACGGCCTGCACACTGTCGACCCGCAGAAGAATTTCAGACATTAAGCAAAAGCGACGTTATACGAATCGTTTTTAAGCGGATATTGCCGCGCCAAGCTTCGTTTTGCTCAATTTCCTCAATCGCAAAGCCTTGCCTGACAGGGCACTCTCTCGCTTAAAAATCTACGACCTCTGCAA
>CAZWJM010000003.1:0-47038 GCA_964634435.1 uncultured Oscillospiraceae bacterium
CGGTCTTGAACGAGTGGGTCAGCGGCATTCTGCCGGGGCAGTTATACGAGCAGCTTCCGCACTCGAAGCAATCAAGAATGTGGTACTTCTTCATGTTCTCGAAGTCACCCTTCTTGAAGTATGCGTACATGTAAACGGGCTCAAGACCCATGGGGCATACGGTGATGCACTTGCCGCAGCGTATGCAGGTGGGATTCTCGACAGTTCTGTCCTCTTCCTCAGTGAAGAACAGGATGCCCGCTGTACCCTTGATGTTGACAGCGTCGATATCGGTTGCGATAAGGCCCATCATAGGTCCACCGAGGACTATCTTCTTCGGGGTTTTGACGAAGCCGCCGCACTGCTCGACGATGTAACGGAAGGGAGTGCCTATGCGGCACTGGAGGTTGTGTGCCTTGTCGATGGCAGAGCCGCCGACGGTGAGGATACGCTCATAGCAGGGGATGCCGAGATAGCATGCCTTGTAGATAGCGTATGCAGTCTGAGTGCTGATGACGTTGCAGCCGACGCCTGCGGGCAGGCCGCCGGGCTTGACCTCACGATTCGTGATGGCCTTGATCTGCATCTTCTCAGCGCCCTGAGGATACTTGACATCCTCGGGGACTATCTCAACGCCGTACTTGGCAGGGTCCTTGGAGTTGAGAAGCTCGATGGCGTCCATCTTATTCTTCTCAATGCCGTAATAGGCCTTGTCCAGACCGCTGGCTATGCGTGCAAGCTCGATGCCCTTGAGGAGCTCTTCGGGATGCAGCTTCATCGTCCAGTGGTCGCCGTTGAGGTAAGGCTCACACTCTGCGCCGTTTATGATAAGAGTGTCGACCTTGCCGAGGCCGCCTCTGATCTTAAAGGCGGTGGGGAACATTGCGCCGCCCATGCCGACGATGCCTGCTTCGCGCAGACGGGCAAGGATGGCTTCCGGATCCTTGAGCTCTTCCTCAGTGAGGGGAGCCATATCCGTGCAGGGGGTATCCTGGTAATCGTTTTCGATAACGATAGCCGGGATCATGTCGCCCAGAGGATGGGGTCTGGGCTCGATCGCTATGACCTTGCCGGAAACGGGAGAATGTACGGGGGCGGAAACAGGGGCGGGATTTTCGCCGATCTTCTGACCCATCGTTACATAATCGCCGACCTGAACTATAGGCTGGCAAGGTGCGCCGATGTGCTGTGCCATCGGGACAACGACCTGAGGCGGCGGGGTTATGACTACTACGGGCTCTTCCGGAGCCTTCATGTAATCAGGATGTACGCCACCGCGGAACTTATAGGGCATTTACATCACCTCTCTAATTTATGCAATCTTAAATATACCATAAACTATGTTTTGTGTCTACAATCAATGACTCGATTTTCGCCGAAATTTTGTGTTTTTTGACGCTATATCATGACAAATGATTAACAATTGCACATAATTTAACGCAAAATTTAGCCATTGTCGTTAAATTATCGACTTCCGGCGTTAATATTCCCAAGGACAAAAACGGGGGTATGCGAATATGGATACACCCGCATACCCCAAGAGACTGTGGAGGATATTGATTATACTCTGTAAAGGAACGTGACTATCTGTCCCCTTGTACATTCAAGGTCGGGACTGAAATAGTTGCCGCCGGTGCCGTTTGTTATGCCGCGGGCTACTGCCCAGCGCACAGCGTCGGCGTAATATGCGGCGGCCGGAACGTCATAGAAGCTCGCCCCGCCGACTATCTGACGGCCGTTTGCACGCCACAGGAAGGTGACGACCTCGGCGCGTGTGCAGGTCTTATCGGGCGAGAACGTGGTCGCGCTCGTGCCGTTTGTTATGCCCATCGCAACTGCCCAGCGCACGGCATTGGCATAGTACTGGTCATTGGCAACGTCGCTGAAGCTGTTGCTGCCGAGGATGGGGCTGCCGTTTGCGCGCCACAGGAAGGTGACGACTTCGGCGCGCGTGCAGGTCTTATCGGGCATGAACAGATTTCCGCCAACGCCGTTGGTTATGCCCTTATCCACCGCCCAGTAGACAGCGTCATAGTAATACTGATCGGACGGAACATCGGCAAAGACGATGGAGGGCGCGGTATAGCCCGGGTCCTTTGCGCCGCATCCGGTGCACACTCCGCCGACATAGTTGTGCGTATGGCCGAGCACGGGGATATCCTCATACTTTTTCTCGCCGCAGACAAGGCAGGTGAACATCTTCTGCCCCGCACTCGTAGTGGTGGCCTGCTTTATGACGCTGCCGGCATCCCACTTATGCTCCGTCTTCGGCAGGACCTCGTACTTGGTCTGGTGGCAGGTGGAGCATACGTAATACGCCCTGCCCTCAGCAGAACAGGTCGGCTCCACGCGCAGCGCGGTCTGCTCGCTCCAGTAGTGGTCATTTTCGTCCGGTGTCACGCCATCGAGCTTGCTGTCGTCGCCCTGATACACGAGCGTAACGGTAAAGTCCTCGGCGCCGTCAGAGCCGATGGTCTTATCGATATTGACCGTATACGGGAATATGGACGAGCCGGAGACTATCTGATTTGCTCCGTAAACGGCGGTGATCTTCAGGCTGTAGTCGATCTTATTGCCGTCGTCATCGTAGATATTCACGCAGTCAAAGCTTTCGTAGGTCTGATCGCGCTCTATAAGGCGCTTGTGCAGAACATCGGAATTGTCGCTGGCTTCAAGGTCTGCCACGAGATAATCCGGCCGCACGGGTAGGTAGCCCTTATCCCCTTCCCACTTTATATTGACCTCTATCTGCTTTGTCGTGTCCGTATCCGCACGGATGAGCCAAAGCGCCTGCACCTCGCCGGTGGCTGGGACGTTTATGTGCTCAGCCTTTTCCGGATCGGGCGTTGCATAGAACGCTCCGCTGCTGCTCTTAAACGAGCAGTTTACATAATATTGGCCGTAGGGTACGTCATAGAACCATGTGACGTCCTTGCCGTCGGTGACGGTGCTGAGCTTTGTGTACCTGCCGTCGGTCGTAAAGCCGTACATGTTGACTGTAACTCCCGCTCCGGGGCGCTTATACTCATCCCTGTCGCCGGAGGTGTTGAAGTAGCGGATATCAAGACCCACATCGTCGACGAGGGACTTGAGCACCACCGTGGGCTTTTCATCGTTTATCGTCTCATAGGATTCATAGGGGATGAACACCGACTGATCCCTGTGGACGAGGATAATGTCGCGCTCCTCGGTCAGACCGAACAGGCCGTTTGTCGTGACTTCAAGATGGCGCAGCCTTGTGCGCAGGTAAACGGGCGTATCCGAGCCCTGGGTCACCTTGAACTTGCAGGTTATGAGTATGTTCTTTTCCTGGAACACGGTCTTGTCCGCGTCCTTATTTACCTTGCCCGTCCAGAAGCCGAGGTCTGAATTTGTGAAGTCCAGAACTCCGCTGTCTATGAGCGTGCCTGCAAGGATGTCGTTTTTCTGCACGACATAGCCCTTTCGCAGGTTCGGCATGGATGCATCGACAAGCGTGAGGCAGTCGGTGTCATACATGATGTTGCCGCCGGCGGATTTGAGCTTCATTTTCGTAAGCGTGCCGAGCTCGATCTTGCCGCTGACGTTTGACGGGATCGTTACCCCCTGATCCTGTGCCGCCTGCGTGATGTAGCTTACGAGCTGCTCCTCACTGTAGTTTACAAGGTCGGGCGTGAGGCGAAGCCAATACGAATACGTAAAGGTATCCCCGACCTTGAAGGTGTACTGACCCGTGCGCGTCTGCACTGTCAGCGTGTCCGCACTTGCATCGGCCATGGCAAACACCGGAACAAGGCTCAGGAGCATGCACAAAGCGAGGCAAATGCTTATGAATTTTTTCATGATTCCACCCCAATCTAAAGATTTATCGCTATTATAGCTCCATTTTTCCCATAAAACAACATCAATTAATGTGCAATGTGTACGATAAAATTAAATTCAGGCTAAAAATTTGGGGCTTATCAAATGCGTGATTATATTATATAATGTAGTCACAATAAGGAATGGAGGGTCAGCAATGCTTACAAAATGGGGCGAAACGCTCGACAAGACCAATGTTCTTCCCGAATATCCCCGTCCGCAGATGCGGCGCAATTCATTCATAAACCTCAACGGCCTGTGGGACTATGCCATAACCCCCGCCGGCGAAAAGCAGCCGACGAAGTGGGACGGCAAAATTCTTGTTCCCTTCTCGCCCGAGTGCGAGCTGTCCGGCGTAGGGCGCGTGCTCAAGCCCGACGAATACCTGTGGTATCGCCGCGACTGGGAAAAGCCCGCGGACATGAGCGGCAGAGTCATCCTGCACTTCGGCGCAGTCGACCAGAGCTGCACAGTGTACATAAACGGTATGCGCGCATACAGGCATAATGGCGGATATCTGCCGTTTGAGTTTGACGCAACGGGCTTTTTGTCCAAGGACGTAAACGAGCTGTCACTGAGCGTGCGCGACGTGTCCGACACATCGTATCACGCACGCGGCAAGCAGAAGACAAAGCACGGCGGCATATGGTACACGCCGCAAAGCGGCATTTGGCAGACCGTGTGGGCAGAGTGCATCCCCAAGGACTGCGTAAAATCCCTGCGCATAACGCCCGATTTCGACAATGCCTGCGTCAGAATAAACGCCGACGTCGTGGGCGACAGCCGCGCGTATGTCCTGTTTAACGGTGGGCAGTATCAGGTGCCGGCGACGGTGCCCGTACCCGACTTCGAGCCCTGGACGCCGGAAAATCCGAAGCTTTACGATTTTGCCGTCGTCTGCGGTCAGGACAGGGTCGAAAGCTACTTTGCCATGCGCAAATTCTCCGTCGAGGCAGACCCCAAGGGCGTAAAGCGCCTGCATTTAAACGGCAAGCCGTATTTCCACAACGGTCTGCTCGACCAGGGCTACTGGTCCGACGGCATGTACACAGCCCCCTCGGACGAGGCGCTCATCTTCGATATCCAGACTGCCAAGGACATGGGCTTCAACATGCTCAGAAAGCATATCAAGATAGAGCCTCTGCGCTGGTACTATCACTGCGACAGGCTGGGCATGCTCGTGTGGCAGGACATGATAAACGGCGGCGGCGAGTATAACCCCGCGCTCATCACCGCCCCGCTCTTTACCGGCATACACCTGAGCGACAAAAACCATAAGCTCTTCGCGCGCGATGACCTCGAGGGCAGGGTCGAGTACGAAAGAGAGCTCAACGAGATGATAAGCCTGCTTTATAACTGCCCGTGCATCGCCATGTGGGTACCCTTCAACGAGGGCTGGGGTCAGTTTGACGCCGCGCGCATAGCCGAAAAGATTGCCGATGCAGACCCCACGCGCACCATTGACCACGCCTCCGGCTGGCACGATCAGAAGATCGGCCAGACGAAGAGCCTGCACGTCTACTTCAAAAAGTACGACTTCAAGCCCGACAAGCTCGGCCGTGCTGTCATGCTCACGGAGTTCGGCGGCTATAACTTCCGCTGCAAGGGCCACAGCCAGGACTCTGCCGAGTTCGGCTACAAAAAGCTCAAGAGCGAAAAGGACCTGCAAAAGGCCCTCGAAAAGCTCTATTCAGACGAGATCCGCCCGGCCTACGAGAAGGGTCTGTGCGCCGCCGTGTACACTCAGCTCAGCGACGTGGAGGGCGAAGTCAACGGTCTTATCACATATGACCGCAAAGTGGTGAAGCTCCCGCCCGAAACGATGCGCAAAATCGTCAAGGTGGAGTGAGAACGCGTTTTGGTGCGGTGATGCAAATGAAACTTCGTATAAGGGATTTGAGAGAAGATAACGATATGACGCAGCAGGCTGTTGCCGATTATCTTATGTGCGACCAGTCCCTGTATTCAAAATATGAGCGCGGTGAGCGTGTGCTCCCGCTCGAAGCGGCGATAAAGCTCGCCGAGCTATACAAGGTCAGCCTCGACTATCTTGTTGGCAGAAGTGAATAAACACGCAGGAGCGGCCTGAGAGCCGCTCCTGTTTTCTTTTGTTGTAATAAATCAGTCGCTATGTTAAAATGGTTAAGCTGACGGGAGTTGAACACCTATCGGTTTTACAGGGCAGATTTCCGCCCGCACTTCGTTGAAGCCCTTGCAAATACGTCAAGTATTCCCTGCGAGCTTTGCCTCGTCTGAACGAAAATCTGCTCCTGAAAAACTGCGCAGCACCTGTCGGCCGGCAATTATCGAGTGATTTTTGGTTTTTGAGGCGCAGATGGGCTGGCGCCCATCAAGACGAAAAGGGCAAAAAGCGCCGATAAGGGACGCCGTCAGGCGACAGGGGTTCAACTCCCGTCAGCTTAAAAGTATTCTTTGAAGGGGAATTATTCATGGCAAACATCAAAGGCGAATCGGAGCTGACATTTTTAGAGGCTTCGAGCATTATTGTCGGTCACGGCGTTGGCGCGGGCATACTGTCCGTTCCGTATCTTGCCGCGCACAACAGCTTCCGCGAGACGGTGCTGATACTTTTGTTCGGCTACGCGGTGGCGCTGGCGCTGCATTTTCTCATAGCCGAGCTCAGCTACAATAACGACGGCGCACAGTTTGTAAAATGCTTTGACGCGGAGCTGTTTTCCGGCAAGATAAAAACCTTTTTCACCTGGTCTGCGTTTATTCTGCTGGGCATCTCCGTCATCGTGAACGTAAGCGCGTTTCTCACCGGCGCGGCGGCAGTGTTCAGAAGCTGGTTTGGGCTTCCCGATATCGTGGGTATGCTCATATTCTACGTGCTCGGCGCGGGTGTCGTGTTCGTCGGCATGAAGCTTGTCGGCATATGCGAGAAGATTGCGGTCATATCCATGGTCGGCGTCGTCGGCATCCTGCTCGCAGCAACGTTTCTGCGCGACGTAAGCCCCCTGCCCACCGGCTGGCGCGGCTTTAATAATGCGCTGGCGCTGTTTGGCATGGTGTCGTTCTCGCTGTCGGCCGTTATGAGTACCCCGCAGGTGGTAAAAGGTCTTAACGGCGACGCAAAGCGCATACGCGCGGCCATAGCCGTGGGTCTTGCGATAAACCTCGCGCTCATTTTCATCATAACGCTCATGACCCTGCTCGGTGCGGGCAATGATATCACAGAGGACGGCGCACTGGTTGACCTTTCGCGTCATCTCGGCGGCTGGGTCGCGGTGATAGGCTATATCTTCACGCTGCTTGCGCTGGCGACCTCGTTCTGGGCAAACACCCTGAACCTGCGCGACATAGTCGGCGAGCAGACCGGCTGGAGCAAAAACATAAGCTGGCTTGCGGCAAGCGCACCCTGCCTTATCCTTGCGCTGTTTGGCCTGAGCAGCTTCGTCGGCTTCACGCGCTTTGCAAGCATCATCCAGGTCGTGACCGGCATCGGCATAATCGTTGCGTACAACCGCTCGCGCAAGCGCACGGGCGCATCACCCATCTGCGGCAAGTTCGGCACGCTGCCGTTCCAGATCCTCGTCGTCGTGTTCTCGCTGGTGTCGAGCGTCGGCGCTGTTTTGCCGGTGAACTGATATGAAATGGCTTTACATTGCCGCGGCTGCGGCAGTCGCGCTCCCGCCATACGCCGTTTGGAGCATATATAAATACGTCTTTGCGCGGAAAAGGCCGCCGCTGCTCAATGCAGTTTTGGATAAGAAAACGCATGTGCCGGAATACTACGTTTGGCGCGATGCCCGCGCCGAGGCACTTGGTCAGATGCAGCACATTACGCACACCATGCTCTCCGACCGCGGCGAGGAGCTCAAGGGCTTTTACTTTCCCTGCGGCGAAGCTCCGTGCAGAAGGATAGCGTTTATCGTGCACGGTTATCACTCCGAGCATTTGGAGACGGCCGGCATGCTGTATGACTTTTACCACAGCCGCGGCTTTGACGTTTTCGCGCCGGACAACACCGCCTCCGGGCACTCCGGCGGCGACTGGTTCGGCTACGACGTTTTTGAAAGCGCCGACTGCTTAAAGTGGCTGGAGTATTTGCAGTGCGAGTACGGGCGCGACATTCAGGTCATCATGCACGGCTTCTCCCTCGGCGGCGCAACGGTCATGAAAATGAGCGACCGCGTGCCGGAGAACGTCAAATTCACGGTCGAGGACAGCGGCTTTACCGATGCCCGAGGCATCCTGCGTCCCCAGCTCGGGCCGCTGTACGGCATAGTCGGGCGGATAAATGCGCGCTGCGCGGGCTATGAGCTAAAAGAAACGGACGTCTCCCCCGCCCTCAGAAAAACAAAGCAGCCCATGCTTTTCGTGCACGGGAAGGATGACCCGACGGTGCCGTTTTCAAACGCGCCGAAGGCATACGAAATGCACGGCGGCGAGAAGGACTTTTTGTTCACCTATAGCGCGCGGCATATAGAAACAATGTTTGTCAGCAGCGATGATTACGCCAAAAAGCTCGATGAATTCATCGCAAGGTATATTAAATAAGGTAGGCACAATGGATTACAAACAGGCACTTGAATACATTAACGGCTCATCCTGGCGCGGCTCGCGCCTTGGGCTTGAGCGCATAACGGAGCTGCTCTCCCGTCTCGGAAATCCGCAGGCAGAGCTCAGATTCATCCACGTCGCCGGCACAAACGGCAAGGGCAGCATCTGCGCGATGCTATCAAGCGTACTGCGCCGCGCAGGCTTCAAAACAGGGCTTTTCACATCGCCCTATCTCAGCCGCTTTAACGAGCGGATGCAGATAAACGGCAAGCAGATAGGCGACAGTGAGCTTGCCGCCATCGTTGAGGAAATTAAGCTCCACGCCGAGGCTATGGACGAGCATCCGACGGAGTTTGAAATGATGACGGCCGCTGCAATGAAGTGGTTTCACGACAGCGGATGCGAGATAGTCGTGCTCGAGGTCGGGCTCGGCGGCAGGTTTGACGCAACGAATGTCATATCAGCCCCCGAATGCTGCGTCATCGCAAACATCGGCCTTGACCACACGGCCATCCTCGGTCAGACGCTTGCGGAAATAGCCTATGAAAAAGCGGGCATAATAAAATACGGTACGCCGGTCGTCATGTATCAGCAATACGGTGATGCCGCCGAAGTTGTGCGCGAGGTATGCAGCGAAAAAAGCGCAGAGCTGTATGTCCCCGATTTTGAGGACATAAGCGTCGAGTTTGACAGCCTTGACGGGCAGGTATTTTCCTACCGCGGCGCAAGCTACGCCATTCCCCTGCTGGGCGCTCATCAGACACGCAATGCCGCGACGGTGCTTGAATCGATAAGCGTTCTGCGCTCGCTCGGCTGGGCGATAGACGATGACGCTGTCGAGGCGGGACTGTATTCCGTCGCGTGGCCGGCAAGATTTGAGGTGCTGCACGCCGACGAGCCCTGGTTCGTGCTCGATGGGGGACACAATCCGCAGTGCGCGGCCGCTCTGCGCGAGTGCCTTGAGCACTATTTCCCCGACAGTAAGCGCGTTGCCCTCGTGGGCGTTTTGAAGGATAAGGACTACAGAAGTATAGTCGAGACTATGGCTCCGCTGTTTGACGCCTGCGTGTGCGTAACGCCGGAAAATCCCCGTGCGCTGGACGCCACTGAGCTTGCCAAGCTGTTTGAGGGGCACTGCCGCGAGGTCGCAACGGCCGACACCGTTGAGGACGGGGTCGACCTTGCCCGCGATATCGCGCAGGAAAATGACGCAATGGTCTGCGCCTTCGGCTCGCTGTATATCTGCGGGCAGATACGCGCATGCTTTGGATTAAAGTGAGGTAGACATGAGAATTATGGGAATCGACTACGGCGACGCGAGGACGGGTCTTGCCGTATCGGACGAAATGAACATCCTCGTCGGCGAGGCGTGGACGGTCAATGAGTGGGACGCGCAGAGGCTTGCCGAAACTATCGTGCAGGAGGCAAAAGCGCGCAGCGTCGGCAGGCTCGTGCTCGGGCTTCCGAAGAACATGGACGGAACAGAGGGCGCAAGGGCCGGCAAATGCCGCGCACTTGCTGCCATGCTCGAGGGCATGACGGATATCCCCATCGTCATGTGGGACGAGCGGCGCAGCAGCATCGAGGCGCACGCCATACTCCACGCAAACGGCAAAAAGGAAAAAAAGCACCGCAAAACCGTCGATGCCGTGGCCGCGAGCCTCATTTTGGAGGGCTATCTCGGAACTTTAAAATAATGCGGAACTTTTTGATTATTTCCGCGTCTAAAAATCGTAACACACTTTTATTGGAGGATACTCATGAAAAAAATCACAGCACTTGTTTTGGCAGTACTGATGCTTGCATCCCTTGGCGCATGCGCAAACGATAACGGCGGCGCATCCGACGTCGAGGCGATGGATCTTTTGACCACCGTTTGGAACAGCTACCCCGCAGACGATAAGTTTGCAGCAGCAGGCGGCGACACGTCCGAGGAAAACTCCGCCGAGGACGCACCGGGCGTATACTCCATCGAGAACGCCGACGAGCTTGACCGTATGCTCGGCTTCCCCGCCGCTGAGGTCGCAAAGCTCGACTCCGCCGCATCCCTCATGCACATGATGAACGCAAACACCTTCACCTGCGGCGCATACAACGTCAAGGACGGCGAGGACATGGCCGCTCTTGCCGAGGCTTTGAAGGATAACATCCTCGCCCGCCAGTGGATGTGCGGCTTCCCCGACAGGCTGATGGTCGCCTACGTCGGCAACTGCCTCATCGGTGCATTCGGCGGCACGGATCAGATGGACGTTTTCAAGGCTCAGCTTGAGGCAAGCTACTCCGACGTCGTCATCGTAAGCGAAGCGCCGATAGCATAAGATGCTGTTTTCAAGCGTAAGCTTCCTTTACTTTTTCCTCCCCGCGACGCTTGTTTTGTATTTCATCGCGCCGCGCCGTTTTAAGAACACTGTGCTGCTTATATGCAGCCTGTTCTTCTACGGCTGGGGAGAGCCGAAGTTCGTTTTGCTGATGCTTTGCAGCATCACGCAGGCATATTTCTTCGGCCGTCTTACCGAAAAATATCGCGAAAAGCGTCAGGGCAAGTTATTCCTGGCGCTTTCCGTTGTGCTCAGCCTTGCGGCATTGGGCTATTTTAAATACGCGGGCTTTTTTGTCGATTCCTTCCGCGCCGTGTTCGGCATCGAGGGACCGGCGCTGAGCATTGCCCTGCCCATCGGCATTTCGTTTTACACCTTCCAGGCCATAAGCTACGTCATCGACGTTTACAGAGGCGATGCCCGCGCGCAGAAAAATTTCATCGACCTTGCGCTGTATATTGCAATGTTCCCCCAGCTCATTGCGGGGCCTATTGTGCGGTATACGGACATCGAGCCGGAGCTTAAAGAGCGCAAAACAACGGCCGACGACCTCATATACGGCGTGCGCCGCTTCGTCATCGGCCTCGGGAAAAAGCTTCTTATAGCAAACCTCTTGGGCGAGCTTGCCGCGGCATTCGTCTCAAGCAGCGCACCGACTGTTCTGTTCGCGTGGATGTACGCCATAGCTTACGCCATGCAGGTGTATTTTGATTTTTCGGCCTACAGCGATATGGCCATCGGCCTTGGGCGCATATTCGGCTTCCGCTTCCCGGAAAACTTCAACTACCCCTTCGTGTCAAAAAGCATCACGGAATTCTGGCGCCGCTGGCACATTTCGCTCGGCTCGTGGTTCCGCGATTATCTTTACATTCCCCTCGGCGGAAGCCGCGGCAGAACGGCAAAGCTTCTGCGAAACCTCCTGATTGTCTGGGCGGCAACGGGACTTTGGCACGGCGCGGCGTGGAATTTCGTCGCGTGGGGTCTGTTTTACGCGGTGCTGCTGGGCGCGGAAAAGCTGCTGTTCGGCAAGGCATTGGCAAAGCACAGGCTGCTCGGGCATGTGTACACTCTGTTTTTCGTCGTCATAAGCTTCGTCATTTTTGACGCTCCCACCCTCGCGGCCGCCGTCGAGCGCATTGGCTTCATGTTCGGCGCGGGCGCACTGCCTATAGCCTCGGCAGAGAGCATATATCTGCTAAAAAGCTACGCGGTCATACTCATCATCGCCGCCGTCGCTTCAACAGGCGCACCGAAAGCGCTGGCAGAGCGCTGCAGCACCCTGCGCTATATTGAGCCTGTTGCCATGCCGCTGCTGCTTATTTTATGCACGGCATACCTCGTCGACGGCTCGTTTAACCCGTTTTTGTATTTCAGATTTTAAAGGAGGCAGAGCATGAAAAACAAAATACCCGGCCTCCTGACGGTCATCCTGTGCGCGGCGGTGATATTCGGCTTTGCCGCGTGGAGCATAATTAAGCCGGACGAGGCCGTATCGGCCGCCGAGCGGCGCCGCCTTGCGCAGATGCCGGATGTGAGCATCGGCACAGTTCTCGGCGGAAGCTTCATGAGCGAGTTTGAAAGCTACGCTCTCGACCAGTTCCCCATGCGGGATGAGCTGCGCACGCTAAAGGCCGGATTTTCGCTGGAGCTTTTGCGGCAAAAGGACAATAACGGCTACTATCTTGCGTCCGGCCACGCGGCAAAGCTCGACTACACGCTAAGCGAGGACTCCGTGGACAATGCCGCCAAGCGCTTTGGCTACGTCTACGAGCGCTATCTCAAGGACAGCGGCTGCAAGGTGTATCTCAGCCTCGTTCCGGACAAGAGCTATTACATGACAGCCGAGCAGCCAACGCTCGACTTCGATGCGCTATCGCAGATGCTTTGCGGCAAAATGCCTTACGCCAAGTACATTGACCTTGCCCCGTCCCTTGGCCTTGACTGCTATTATCTTTCAGACCCGCACTGGGATCAGGCAAAGCTCATCGGCACAGCGCAGGCCCTGGCAAACGCCATGGGCGTAACATTAAGCGGCGAATACTCCGAAGCCGTTTTGAGCAACAGCTTCCGCGGCGCGTATGCAGCCCAGCTTGCCATGCCGATGCAGCCGGATAAGCTCACGGTTTTGACAAACGATGTGCTCAGTTCCTGCACGGTCTACGACTTTGAGTCGGGCAAGACCACCGGCCTTTACGACAAAGCTGCCGCAGACGGCCTTGACGCATACTCCGTGTTTTTAAACGGCTCACGCGCCCTGCTGACCGTTGAAAACCCCGCCGCCGAAAGGGAGCGCGAGCTTATCATCTTCCGCGACTCGTTCGGCAGCAGCATCGCTCCCCTGCTTGCTGAGGGCTATGCGAAAATTACGCTTGTCGACATCCGCTACATCTCCCCCGAGCGGCTCGATAAATTCCTTTCCTCCAGCGGCCAGGACGTCCTGTTCCTGTACAGCAGCTCCGTCATAAACAGCAGCAGCCAACTGATGTAATTAAAATAATACCTGAGGTCAGATGACCTCAGGTATTTTTCTGTATAAAGAAGGAGCAGCCGGATGGCTGCTCCTTAAAATTATGTTGCGTAAATTATCAGCCGAAGAAGCTCGTGATCTGACCGTACAGAACGATGAGCATGCCGATCGGGGTGATGAACTTGTAGCAGAGGCTGAAGAAGGTCTTGCCCCAGAACTTGTGGCCGGAGGATTCGCACTCCTCGACGATGAAGTCCATCTTCCAAATCCAGCCGATGGCGAATGCCATGACCAGTGCGCCGACAGGCATCAGGATGCCCTCAGAGATAACATCGTAGAAGTCGAGCCAGTCACAGTTCCAGCCCTTTGCGGTGTTGACATAGTAGGTTTCGGATGCGTCAAATGCTGCATCTGCTGCGACGGCCGTGTAGTGGTCGTCAGCAAGCGTGTAGTAAGTAGTGTCCTTATCAAACTCGGTTATAGCTCCGGCTTCATCCCATTCCATGCCGAGGATCTCAGCGGGAGTGCCGATTGCTGCACCATCGTTCACGCCGGCGCCGAGGCCGTCAAGGCAGGTGGGCAGGCAGAATACGAAGATGATAACTGCCATGATGATAGCATACTTTTTGCGGCCGGGTGCCTTGCCCTGCTCAACATTCTTGTCGACCTTGTAAGCGGTAAGGACTTCAAGCAGGGAGATAGACGAGGTGATCGCCGCGATGAAAACGAGGGTGTAGAACAGGAAGCCCATGATGTTGCCGACGTAGCCCATCTGGAGGAAAACTTCCTGCATGGACTTGAACAGCAGGCCCGGGCCGGCGCCGACGTCGCCACCGAGGAATGCGAAGCAAGCGGGGACAACGATCATGGCTGCCATGATAGCAACGGTGGTATCGCTGATAACAACGATGAGTGCGTTCTTCTGGATGCTCTCCTTCTTCTGCAGGTAAGAGCCGTAAGTGATCATAGCGCCCATGCCGAGGGACAGGGAGAAGAACATCTGACCTGCCGCCACGCTGACGACCTTGAAGAAGTTCTCCTTCAGAGGCTCGAGGTTCCATACGAAGATGAACTTGTAGCCTTCGGAAGCGCCGGGCTGGAATGCAACGTAAACAATGATGATGAGAAGCATGACGAACAGGGCGGGCATACCGACCTTGCAGAACTTCTCGATGCCTTCGCCGATACCGCCGGCGACGATGATGACGTTGCAGATGATAAACAGTGCAGTCCACAGGATCATGGAGCCACCGTTGAGGATGAAGGTTCCGAAGAAGTCGGAGATGTTAGCAACACCCCAGGTGTCCCATCCGAAGATAGCGGTCAGGTAGCCGATAGCATAACGCATGACCATGCCGCCGAGGACGAAGTAGAAGCACAGGACGATGAACGGGACAAGAACTGCTATGTAGCCCATCCATGTGAACTTTGCGCTGATCTTCTTGTAAGCTGCGATGGGGCTCAGGCCGGTCTTACGACCGATGACGAATTCGCCAACCATGACGGCGAGGCCTACGAAGAGACCGAGCAGAAGATAAACGAGCAGGAAGGCGAAGCCGCCGTTTGCGCTTATCTTGTACGGGAAGCCCCAAATGTTGCCCAGGCCGACTGCAGAACCGACAGCAGCCATGATAAAGCCAAAGTTGGAGCTAAAAGAGTCGCGATTGTTTTCCATAACTTTCTCTCCTTTTATAAAAAGTTGTCGCTGAACCCTATTTTATTTGTTAAAAAATTGATTACAATACCTTGAGGCCGATATTAACTTATCCTTAACGGCAGTTATATATCTCTTTACGGCAATTTACGCGATTTCACTGGATTTTGGTAATGGTTTGTTCATATCTCGGGTAAAAATAGGTCAAAATCGAGTGGAGAAATGGACGAACTATTAACAATTTAACCAAAGGCACGTTAATTGGCTTAACACTTCGTTAATTCTGTAACGCTTGAATATGGCCATCGAAAACGGTATAATGCTACACGTATTTAATAAGGGAGGCAGAAAAATGAGATATGCGCTTACAAATCTGATGCTGCTTGACGGAAGCGAAAGCATGCAGCCGCACAGTGCCGCGGTGCTCGTCGAGGACGGGGTCATCAAGGCCATCGAGCGTGACGATGCCCGCTTCGGCAGGGTCAAAAGGATCGACCTCGGCGGCCGGTATCTGATGCCGGGGCTTATAAATCTGCATGTGCATCTGCCCGGCTCGGGCATGCCCAAGCACACAAAGCAGCAGAACGCCAGATCGGTGAACTTCCTAATGTCAAATATAATAACGCGCTCGGTCGTTTATGCCATGTGCTACGGATTTTCACGCACGGAGCTTTTAAGCGGCGTGACCACCATACGCACGGTAGGCGGTCTGCGGGACATCGACTCGCGCATACGCAATGATATAAACTCCGGCAAGCTCCTCGGCCCGCGCATGCTGGTGTCAAACGAGGCGGTATCCGTTCCAGGCGGGCATATGGCGGGCATTCTGGCGTATGAGGCCAAAAGTGAGGCCGACTGCGTAAAATATGTGCAGCTCATAGCGCAAGACAAGCCGGACCTTATTAAAATAATGGTGACAGGCGGCGTTCTCGATGCCAAGGCCATGGGCGAGCCGGGCGAGCTTAAAATGCCGCCGGAGCTCATAAAGGCCTGCTGCGACGAGGCGCACAGGCTCGGCCTCAAGGTCGCGGCGCACGTCGAAAGTCCCGAGGGCATGACGGCGGCGCTCGTCGGCGGGGTCGACACGATAGAGCACGGCGCGAAGATGGGCGAGGAGCACATCCGCCTGTTCAAGGAGCACGGCTCTGCCCAGGTGTGCACCATTTCGCCCGCGATACCCTGCGCAAAGTTCCCCATGGAGATCGCGCACACGACGGAAATGAGCAAGTTTAACGGCGGCATTGTCCTCGACGGCATCATCGACTGCGCAAAGAAAGCCGTGGCAAACGGCATCCCCGTCGGCCTTGGCACGGACACGGCCTGCCCCTTCGTCACCCACTACGACATGTGGCGCGAGCTTGCGTATTTTGCAAAGCACGTCGGCGTGTCAAACTCCTTCGCGCTGCACACGGCGACGCTGCAAAACGCGCGCATCGCCGGCATAGACGACGTGACCGGCAGCATCGAGGTCGGCAAATCGGCAGACTTTATCGTCACAGAGCGCGACCCGACCGCGAATCTCAACACCCTGCGCGCACCGTACATGGTCGTAATACGCGGTAAGCTGATCCGCTCGCCAAAGGTGAAAAAATTCGACTACGTCGAAGCCGAGCTTGATAAATACATCTGAATATAAAAAACCGCACCCGACCGGGTGCGGTTTTTTATTATTTAATAATGTAGCATCATACGATGTCGATATTCGCAACGAAGGCAAGCTTATCGGGGACAAGGCTGTCGCTTTTGCCGGTGATGAGCGCGTCGCACTCGCGAATGTTGACTATCCGCGCAACGGAGCGCTTGCCGAGCTTGGACGAGTCGCACAGTATAAACTTGTGCCGCGCGTTTTTAAGCACCGCGCTTTCGACAGCCGCGACTGCGATGTTATCGCTGTACACCTCGCCATCGTCGTCGATAGCGTCGCAGCTTATGAATGCGTAGTCAACGCAGATGCCATTAAAGAAATTGTATGCCTCGTTTCCTATTATCGTGCCGGTGGCACTTCTGATGATACCGCCGCATATGTGCACATCGAGCGAGCCGCAGTGGGCAAGGAAATCGGCGGCCTGCATGGAGTTTGTGTATACTGTTGCCGAGTCGAGATCGTCAAGGAGGTTGCTGAGCGCATACACGGTCGTGCCGCTTCCGATGGATATGGTATCACCATCGTGCACAAGCTGGCGGGCGCGCAGGGCAATGCGGCGCTTTTCGGCAACGCTTTTGTGCAGCTTGCTGTCGAAGGTCTCGTCCGGAAATCGGTTTGCCGACATGACGCCGCCGTAGGTGCGTATTATCAGACGTCTGTTCTGCATATCCGCAAGCTGCTTGCGCAGCGTCGAGACAGAAATATCCAACTGCTCTGCCAGTGCGCTGACCGACATTTCTCCTCGGCTTTCGAGTATGCTGATGATTTTTTGCTCTCGAATACTGGTTTTCATGCTTATCACTCCAAGTAAGAAAGTTCGCGTTTTGTCCAATACGTATTAAGTTCTTAATTAATTATATGACGGGAATGTAGAAAAATAAAGAGTTTTTTTGTGAAAAAGCAATAAATTTTTCGGATTATTTCGCGCAATTTCAAATCGTTTTTGCGCGAAACGCGCACTTTTGGAAAATTGCGTTTCTTTGCTCAATTTGAGGCCTGTTCTGCGAGTTGACTAAAATGTAAATGTCGACTATTTTAAATGCGTGATCGAGTGCACCGCTTCGGCGGTGCGAATTTTTAAAAGGAGAAACAAAAATGAGACCTGAGATCATAATCATGTTAACACATCACGACGTGACCGTTAAGGACGCAGGTGAGGTATTCGAGCAGTGCAAGGACTTGGACGTTAAGTACTGGGGCTTTAAGAATGTCGGCCTGCCCAAGGACGAGATGAAGAAGGTCGCAGCAGCTATGAAGGCTGCCGGCAAGACCACCTTCCTCGAAGTCGTCACCTATGATGAGGAAAGCTGCCTTGACGGTGCTCAGACCGCTATCGACTGCGGCTTTGACTACCTGTGCGGCACTGTTTATTACGATTCCGTCGCAAAGCTTCTGCGTGAAAACGGCATGACCTACCTGCCCTTCGTCGGCAAGGTATCCGGCAGCCCCAGCATCCTCGAGGGCACCAACGAAGAGATCATCCAGAACGCAAAGGATCTCATGGCCAAGGGCATCAAGGGCTTTGATATTCTCGCCTACCGCCACGTTGTTGACGGCGAGAAGCTTGCATACGACTTCTGCAAGGCAGTTGACGCTCAGATCTGCATCGCAGGCTCCATAAACAGCTTTGCACGCATCGACACCATGTTCGACATCGGACCCTGGACCTTCACCATGGGCTCTGCTCTGTTCGAGAAGAAGTTCGTCGCTGACGGCTCTTTCCGCGATAACCTCGCTGCCGTTGTCGACTACATGGCTGCAAAATAAGCTTGCATAGTGCTATAAAACTGTGATACCTTATCAGTAAACAAGGAGGTATGACTTATGAATGATCTTACTATCGGACAGGCTCAGCGCATGACTACGCCCGCACCCTTTGCTCTGCTCACCTCGGTCGACGAGGCAGGCAAGACCAACATGATGGCGGTTTCGTGGTGGACGTACCTGAGCAACCGTCCCCCGAAGATAGGCGCATGCCTGAGCAACAAGGGCTACAGCGGCGGAAATATCCGCGCCAACGGCGAGTTTGCTCTGTGCATCGTTTCCGAGGAGCTCAAAGACGCGGCACTCAGCTGCGGCCGCTGCTCCGGCAGAGATACCGACAAGGCCGAGCAGTTCGGCATCGAGCTTATTGATGCCAAGACCGTTTCGCCCAAGGTCGTTGCGGCCAGCAAGGTCGTTTACGAGTGCAAGCTGAGCGACACGCTCGTTGTCGGCGACCACACGTTCTTCGTGGCAGACATCGTTGCCGCTTACGGTGACGATGGCCGCAAGCAGCTGTTTGCATACGACGGCTACGGCCGCCTGAGCACTGCTGTCGAAGGCTGAGTCCCAAACATTTTCATTGCTTTTTATTCTTTATTCTTTCTCTATTCTTCTCCTGTAGGGGTGGTGTAAAAGCCACCCCTCTATTTTTTTATTTAAATGTATAATAGCATCGCTTTGCTTATCGGCATATTCAACAAACCAATTGAGGAATATTTGTGCAATACGGCAAATCTTTTGGAGGAAGTGTCAAAAAACTAACGCGTTTTTGTTAATTTTGTATCAAAATTCGCCGATTTTCGACGTAAAAATTTACGGCTCATTTTTGTGAAAAACGTAAAAAATAAAAGCTTGAAACGCGCATTTTTGCCCTCAAATGAGCGAAATGAGAAAAATGTAAAAAGCATCGGAAAGTTAAGCATTATCAATGGTTTTTGAGCGCTCATTTTTTGTTTACATTCATAAAAAGTTGAAATATTATAATTCCGTGAACAGCGAAAACCGGTTTTTCGAATTTTTAAAAGGAGAAACAAAAATGAGACCTGAGATCATAATCATGTTAACACATCACGACGTGACCGTTAAGGACGCAGGTGAGGTATTCGAGCAGTGCAAGGACTTGGACGTTAAGTACTGGGGCTTTAAGAATGTCGGCCTGCCCAAGGACGAGATGAAGAAGGTCGCAGCAGCTATGAAGGCTGCCGGCAAGACCACCTTCCTCGAAGTCGTCACCTATGATGAGGAAAGCTGCCTTGACGGTGCTCAGACCGCTATCGACTGCGGCTTTGACTACCTGTGCGGCACTGTTTATTACGATTCCGTCGCAAAGCTTCTGCGTGAAAACGGCATGACCTACCTGCCCTTCGTCGGCAAGGTATCCGGCAGCCCCAGCATCCTCGAGGGCACCAACGAAGAGATCATCCAGAACGCAAAGGATCTCATGGCCAAGGGCATCAAGGGCTTTGATATTCTCGCCTACCGCCACGTTGTTGACGGCGAGAAGCTTGCATACGACTTCTGCAAGGCAGTTGACGCTCAGATCTGCATCGCAGGCTCCATAAACAGCTTTGCACGCATCGACACCATGTTCGACATCGGACCCTGGACCTTCACCATGGGCTCTGCTCTGTTCGAGAAGAAGTTCGTCGCTGACGGCTCTTTCCGCGATAACCTCGCCGCCGTTGTCGACTACATGGCAAAGAAGTAAGCAACACTAAACAAGCAGGAAAACGAGTATTTAACTGTGCACTGCACAGCTTGAATAAAAATTAGGGAGGTATTATACTCGTGGAAGAAAACACAAAACTTAAAAAGGCCTTAACTGCCGCTGGTATATGGGCAGTTGCGGTCGGCGCGGTCATTTCCGGCAGCTACTACGGCTGGAACTACATCGCATCCGAAACTAACTTCACCGGCTGTCTCATAGCAATGGCGATAGCCACCCTGTTCTACATCCCCTTCGCATTCATGTTTGCAGAGCTTGCAACCGCTATCCCCAGCTCCGCAGGCCCCGCAGCATACACCGAGAAGGCCTTCGGCCGCGGCGCAGGCTTCTTCGCAGGCTTCAGCTACCTCGTTGAATCCCTGTTCTGCACCCCCGGTATCTGCATTGCAGTCGGTGCATATGTACACACCCTGATCCCCGCATGCCCCGCAGTTGTAGCATCTGTCGTCGCATACCTGATCTTCCTGTTCATCAACATGCGCGGCATCGAGGCCGGCCAGACCATCGGCCTTATCGTCACCGTCATCGGCGTTGCCGGCGTCGTATTCTACGCCTGCATCGGCCTGCCCCACGCAGACTTCAGCCTGCTCGGCAAGATGGGCGAGCTCGGCGGCATAAAGGGCATCTTCGTTGCTATCCCCTACGCTGTTTGGTTCTACCTCGCATTTGAGGCAGGCGGCATGGGCGCCGAGGAATGCAAGAACCCGTCCAAGGATATCCCCAAGGGCTTCATCGTCGGCATCTTCACACTGCTCATCGGCGGCATGCTGATGCTCGTCACCACCTTCTCCATCCTGCCCAAGGAAGAGCTTCTTAAGAACGACGCTCCTATCGCAAACGTCATCAATCACCTCTTCGGCGAAGGCAGCACCATGAGCATCGTCTTCATCATCATCGCAATGATCGGCCTGATCGCATCCCTCAACGGCATCATCATCGGCCAGTCCCGTCAGACCTACGCACTGGCACGCTGCAAGTGCCTGCCCGGCTTCCTCGGCAAGCTCGACAAGAACGGCACTCCTATCAATGCTCTTCTCACCACTTCCGTTATCGGCATCGTCCTGACCCTCATGGGCTCTGTTGACGTCATCGTCGTTATCGCGAACATGGGCTCGGCATTCATGGCACTGTGCTGCTTCATCTCCTGGATCAAGCTCGCAAAGTCCCAGCCGGACATGCCTCGTCCCTACAAGTGCCCCAAGTGGCTCGGCTACATCGGTATCCCCTTCTGCCTTATCGTTGCATTCTGCTCGCTCTACAGCGCAGTCACCGCAGGCGTTCTGTTCTACATCGCAGTTGCCTTCTTCGTGATCGCAATGATCTACTACGCAGCAGTCTGCCGCAAGAAGAACGGTACATTCCTTGTTGAGCCTGAGGATCAGTAAGTCCCCCGCTTAACACAACATTAGCTATCAATCGCCATAGCGGCATCGTCAGATGGCGGTGCCGCTATCGTCATAAAGGAGTATAATTATGAGTTATGTAATTGGCGTTGACCTCGGAACACAGTCCCTGAAGGGTCTGCTTGTCGATCCGCAGGGCAAGATCGTCGCAGAGGCGACCTGCTCTCACGACCCCATCTATCCCAATCCCGGCTGGGCAGAGCAGCCCGTTGAGGATTATCTTCATTCCTTCACTACCGTTATAAAGCAGCTCGTTGCCGAGTCCGGCGTTGACCCCGCCGATATCGGCACCATCGGCATGGACGCTATAAACGACTCCGTCATCGCAACGGACGAAAACGGCCACGCACTTATGAACTGCATCATCTGGCTCGACCGCCGCGCCGAGGCAGAGACCGCCGAGATCGCAAAGATCGTCGACCCCGCCCGCGTATTTGAGGTATCCGGCCTTAACCTCGACTCGACCCACACCGCTGCAAAGATGCTGTGGATAAAGAAAAATCGCCCCGAAGTATTCGCGAAAGCAAAATATCTTCTCAATGCCGACAGTTATTTGGTATACTGGATGACGGGTGCGGCCACAGTCGACTATGCTCAGGCATCGGCCTCGATGATATACAACGTCGCCGAAAAGACCTGGTCGCCCGAAATGGCCAAGGTGTTTGACCTTGACCCCGCCCTCCTCGGCACGATAGTCAAGGCAGAGACCGTTGTCGGCACGCTCACAGAGCCCATCGCACATCGCCTCGGCCTTACCACCAAGACCAAGGTCATCTGCGGCACAGGCGACGAGCACAGCGCATGCCTCGGCTCGGGTCTTGTAAAGCCCGGCATGGTCTGCGACATCACCGGCACGGCAGAGCCCGTTGCGGGAACCTCCGCAAAGCCCGTATTCGACAAGAAGGGGCTTGTCGAAACTCACCATTCCGCTGACTCACGTCTGTGGCTCATCGAGAACCCCGGCTTCGTATCCGGCGGCTCGACGAGATGGTACAAGGACACCATCCTGCGTCTGCCCAACTATGACCTTATGAACACCCAGGCAAAGCGCAGCCCCATCGGCTCTAACGGCGTGACCTTCTTGCCGTGCATGGGCGGCGCAATGACCCCGAACTGGAACGGCTGCGCACGCGGCACCTTCACCGGCCTTACGCTCAGCCACACGCTCGATGACCTCTCCCGCGCGGTATTCGAGGGCATTTCCTTCGGTCTGAAGGACAACGTCGACCGCTTCGAAGAGATCGGCATGGACTGCTCAAGCGTCCGCATAGTCGGCGGCTCGACCAAGTCCCCGTTCTGGTGCCAGATGAAGGCCGACGTTCTCGGCAAGCCCCTGGTCGCAACGAAGAACCCCGAGGGCGCTGCTATAGGCGCAGCGATGCTCGCCTCCGTTGCCGAGGGCAACTTTGCAAACCTCGACGAGGCAGCAGAAGCAATGGTTGAGCTTGGCGCGACCTACGAGCCGGATCTGAGCCTGAAGCCGGCATATGACGAGGCATACCAGCGCTACTATGAGTGCTACTACACCATGGAGCCGTTTTTCAATAAGTATTACAAAGCGTAAAAAGGAAGTAAATTAAAATGCTTGACAACCGTTTGATAGAAGCCGATTCCACAAAGCTCGACGAGCTGCGCGAGATACTCGCCGCTCAGGAGAACGCAGATAAGCTGTGCGATATCGGCATGAATGAGATACACATCGAGCACGGCGCAGCCAAAAAGGTCTGCGACGCCGTAAAGAGCCTCACGTCCGGCAAGAAGGTCCTCATGGTCACAGGCCCGACGGAGATCGTCGATGTGGACGGAAAGAACGTAAAGGAAACGGTCAAGGCCTATCTTGACGCGGAGTTTGACGTTGAATGGCTCGTAATTAGCGAGCCGGGCATTGTCCACGCAACGCCGGAAAACGCCGCAAAGATCCAGGCAAGATTCGAGGGCAAGGACGCTGTGGTCGGCATCGGCGGCGGCACGATCTGCGATCTGTGCAAGTACGCTACATATTACTACGACCACGAAAATCCCCTGCCGCTGGTCATCGTGCAGACTGCGCTGTCTGTCAACGCCTTTTCCGACGATTCCTCGGTCATGCTCATAAACGGAGTAAAGCGCACCGTTCATTCGCGCTATCCGCTCATCCTTATCATTGACCTCGACATCGTTGCCGCCGCTCCCGCGGAGATGAACGTCAGCGGCTACGGCGACCTAATCGCAACGTGGACAGCGCCGGTTGACTGGTACCTCGGCAATGTTCTCGGCATGGGTCAGCATTTCCACACCGCTCCCCCCGACATGATCCGCACCCAGTGCGACAGGCTGCTGGAGAATTCCGAGAAGCTTGCGCAGGGCGACGCCAAGGTCATCGGCGAGCTTGCAAACGTCCTGACCCTCAGCGGTCTTTCCATGGGCCTTGCAAACGAAAGCTCCCCCGCCTCCGGCTCCGAGCACGTCATGAGCCATCTTATCGACATGGCCTCCGGCCGCCGCAACACCGGCATTTGCTATCACGGCACGCAGGTCGCGGTGTCGGGCATCATGTCCGAGATCATTTGGGACTGGCTGATGCACGAGTTTGACCCGAAGAAGGTCGATCTCGATGCCTGCTACCCCACGTTCGAGGAGATGGAGCCCAAGGTGCGCGAGGCGTTTGACTGGCTGGACGATACGCACAACGCGGCAAACGAGTGCTGGGCCGACTATCAGAAGAAGCTGCAGCGCTGGCACGATCACAAGGCCGAGTTCAAGGCATTCCTGGATAACTTCGACGAGTTCAAGGCCGCCGTTTCCGGCTGGGTCAAGAAGCCCGAATACATATCCGAGTGCATGCACAAGGCAAATGCGCCCACAAGATACTCCAAGCTCAACTACCCCGTCGATGCAAAGACCGCACGCTGGGCCATCACCAACTGCCACCTTATGCGCAACCGCTTCTCGGTCATCGACCTTCTGCATTTCACCGGCTTCTGGACCGATGAATTCGTGCAGAAGCTCATAGACCGCGCCGAGGCGATGGACGCAGGCCTATGAGCTACGCTCCCGAAAGCTTCCTTGAGTGCCAGGCCAACGCCCGCGACCTCGGAGGTATAAGGGCGGCAGGCGGCAGAAGAATAGTCCGCAACAGGCTGATAAGGTCAGGTGAGCTGTCGCAGACGACGGACGCAGACCTTTTGAAGCTGAGCGAGATCGGGCTGAAAACGGTCATAGACCTGCGCAGTCCGGCAGAGCTTGAAATGAAAAGAGACATACTTCCGGATGGCGTTATGTATGTGCGCTGTCCGGTAGTGTCCGACCTTATTCCGGGCATAACGCGCGAGTCGGTCGAGAATCCCTACGACGGCTTAAAGCGCGCAGACTATGCCAAGGATATGCGCGAGGGCGGCATGGCGAAAATGCGCTCGCTCTACCCCATTCTCGTTGAAAGCAGCAATGCCGTTGCCGAGTACAGGCGCTTTTTCGAGTATGTTCTCGATAACGAGGACGGCGCTGTGCTGTTTCACTGCGCAATGGGCAAGGACAGGGCGGGAGTCGCCGCGGCGCTGCTATTGTATGCGCTGGGCGCCTCGATGCAGGATATCATGGCAGATTACATGTACACGAGCATCGTCTGCGCGGATAAGATCCAGCGCGACACCGACGCATGCCGTGCGCTCACCGACGATGAGGATATCCTCAAGTCCGTGTATTGGCTCAACACAACGCACGAGAGCTATCTTGAAGCGATGTTCAAAAGCTGCATAGACAGCTGCGGCAGCGTTGAGCGATACCTTGCCGAAAAGCTCGGCCTTCGCCAAAAGGAGCTGCACCGCCTGAGAGCAATGTATCTGGAATAAAGCAAAAAGAAACTACCGTTTGCAATGCAAACGGTAGTTTTGTTATATGAAGTTTAATGCGCGTTAAAGTAATCCACTGCGTCCTCGGTCGTGAGGATGAGCTCGCACTTGCCGTTATCGAGCGCGGCGAAATACTCCGCTGCGCCGCCGGACACGCGGGTTATCTGTCCGAGCTTGCGGCTGACGGACTGATTCTCGTCCATGATTTCAAGTGCCGAATCCGTTGTGGAAATGTACAGCACCTTGTCGCGCACGGAGCTTGACTCGCTCCCCTTGCCGGCAAGCACTATATCCGTCTTCATATACGTCAGCAGTATCGTATAGTCCGCGCACTCCTTATCCAGCACGACGCCGCCCCAGGCGCAGTCGATGTTGCCGGAGTTAAGCTCGATATACGCATCCTCCGAGTGGATGGGCTGGACCTTGAGCACCCAGCCGAGCTTATCGCACACTGCCTGCGCAAGCTCAACGTCAAAGCCGACATACTCATCCCCTGCCGTAAAGCTCAAGGGCGCAGAATCGAGGTCGACGCCGATTATAAACGTGCGCGGCTCGACATAGCCGAGGTCTGCAAGCGCGTCCTTCTTCGACGGGAAGTCGACTGCGCTGTCGCTTCCAAACCACTTGTAGCTGAGCTCATCCACAACGCCGTCGTAGGAGAGCTCACGCAGGGCCTTGTCAATGTAATGATACGTCGAATCACCGTTGCGGAAGCCGATGGAATACTCCTGCTCGCCGAGGGTCTTGGCTATCTTATATTTCCCGCCGCCGCTGCACGCGCACATCGTCAGCATGACGCACAGCGCGAGCACGCAGCAGATAAGTCTTTTTCTCATTCGGTATCTACCGCCTTTCTCTTTCTAATAAGATACGCGATAAATATTAAAAAATCAAGTCGAGCGTTTCGCTTGCGCGGATAACGGCGCTGCCGCGAAGACGCAGCGAGCGCACCATGCCGCCGGAATACGTCGCCTCCGCGCTCAGGCTTCCGCGCGGCTGGGTGAGCGTGACGCTTGCCATCTCCCCGTCGATCTCCGCAAGATATGCCGCGGCCGCCGACGTTCCGCTTGCGCACGAGCCCTCCCATACCGCCGTGTCGGTCGATGCGACATACACAAGCGGGGTGAGCGTCATTTTGCTCTCATTGAGGAACATCAGTCCCAGAGCCTCGGCCTTTATATCCGCGCACCATTTGCCTATAAGCCGCTCTGCCTTTTCGCGCTCGAGAGCGCCATCGGGCACGACCGCGTGGCATATGCCGGGAAAGCGCACCAGCGGGAAGGAATATTCCTCAAAGCCGTCAAGAAAGCTCACCTCGGATATCGATTCCGGAAGCGGCATGGACACAGAGCCGGCAAAGCTCTCGCCGTCCTCCATACGCCCGTCAATAAGCACCGTCTCCGGTGCGCCGGAGACTTCAAGGCTCAGCGCGCAGTCAAGTCCCACCGGCGCGCAGGCGTTTTTGAGCATAACCGCCGCTGCCGACAGCGAGGCATTGCCGCAAAACTCGCCGCCCATCATTTGCAGGCGCACGGCGCAGCTTTCATCCTCCGGCTTTTCGAGAAAGCCCACCTGCTCAACGGTTTTATCCCGCTGCATGAGCGCTGCCGCAACGCGGCTCTGCTCTGCCCTCGGCACAAAGCTTCCGACGATGAGCGTAATATTGCCCGAGGGGTCGACCTTTGTAAAGCTTACACTCATCATTGGCCGTAATTTTTAAGGAACTGCTTCGTGCGCTCCATCTTCGGTGCGCCGAAAACTTCCTCGGGGTCGCCCTGCTCGACGATGACGCCGCCGTCCATGAATATGACGCGGTCGGACACGGCGCGGGCAAATGCCATCTCGTGCGTTACGATGACCATCGTCATGTGCTCCTCGGCAAGCTGCTTTATGACCTTGAGCACCTCGCCCGTGAGCTCCGGGTCAAGTGCGCTCGTCGGCTCGTCGAAAAACAGTATCTCCGGGTCCATGGCAAGTGCGCGGGCGATAGCAACGCGCTGCTGCTGGCCGCCGGACAGCTCGCAGGGGTAGGACTCGGCCTTTTCCTCAAGACCCATCTTGCGCAGAAGCTCCATTGCCTTCTCGCTTGCCTCTGCCTTGCCGCGGCCAAGGCCGCACACCTGCGGGTCAACGAGGTTTTTGAGCACGCTGTAGTGCGGGAAGAGGTTAAAGTTCTGGAACACGAGGCCGAATATGCCGCGTATTTGTTTAAGCTCGGCTTTGTCGGCATAAACGCAGAAGCCATCCTCATTGGTCTTTGCTGCGTATCTGCCGTCGTATATAAGCTCGCCGCCATCCATCTGCGTCAGCAGAGTTGCACAGCGCAGGAGCGTGGACTTGCCCGAACCCGAGGGGCCTATGATGGACACGACCTCGCCCTTTTTGACACTCAGGCTTATATCCTTGAGGACCTGCAGCTCGCCGAAGCTTTTTTCGATATTGTTTATCTCAAGTACGTTCACGATGCACATCCTCCTTATTCGTAGTAGTCCATGGATTTTTCGACCCTGCCCATGATAAAGTCGACGATGGCGTTAAAGATGAAGTAGAATACACCGGCTATGACGAAGGGCATAAAGCTCGTCTGCGAGTATGCGATGTTCTTGCCGATATTGAACATTTCCTGATAGGAAACGGCAAAGGCAAGGGAGGTATCCTTAACAAGGGTGATGACCTCGTTCGTGACAGAGGGCATGATGCGCTTTGCCACCTGCGGGAGCACTATGCGGAAGAAGGTCTGCGACTTTGAATAGCCGAGAAGTTCCGCCGCCTCGTACTGGCCGGTGGGGATCGATTCAATGCCGCTGCGGTATATTTCCGCAAAATACGCCGCGTAGTTAATGGCAAAGGCTATGACCACGGGGATGAGCTTTATTTTGGAGACGGAGACGTGGAAAAGATAGTACGGTCCGTATGTTATCGCAATGAGCTGGAGCATAAGAGGTGTGCCGCGCAAGACGGCGATTATCGCACGGGTGATGCCGGAGATGATCTTGTTCTTGCTCATCCTCAGCATGGCAACTATCATGCCAAGCGGGAGAGAGAACAAAAGCGTGAGAAAGAATATGGCGCAGGTGCCGCCGAGGCCCTCGCACATTTTGCTTATCATTGTTCCAAGTGACATATATTATCCTCGCTAACGCACACATTCCCGAAAGCGCTAACACGCTCTCGGGAAGTGCAGCTATAATTTTTTATAAGTTATTACTTGTTGAGATAGGTGAGATTGTCGACGATGTCGGGGTAGTTTGCCGCGATCTTGGCATAGGTGCCGTTTGCGACGAGCTCTTCGACTGCTGCCTCGATGGTGTCGCACAGTTCCTGATCGCCGGAGCGGAATGCGATGCCGTACTGCTCAGCGCCGAGATCCTCATCGATGATGACATAGCCTTCGTTCTCAGCGACATATGCTGCTGCAACGGGGTAATCGACGAACACTGCGTCAACGCTGCCGCCGCCGAGTTCGGTGAAGCAGCTCAGGAAGCTGTTGCAGGTGATGAGATCTTCAAAGCCTGCTGCCATATCTGCAAGGTCATCAGCAAGCAGAGCCTCGCCGGAGGTGCCAAGCTGGACTGCAACGGTCTTGCCGGCAATGTCTGCTGCGGTCTTCAGGCCGCTGTCTGCTTTTACGAGGAATACCTGAGAGTTATTGTAGTAAGGATCGGAGAGGACGTAGCCTGCTTCAGTCATGCTGTCGAGCATGGTCATGCCAGACCAGATGCAGTCACACTCACCAGCGTCAAGCTGGATGAGCTTCTGATCCCAGTTGACTGCGAATACCTCGAAGTCCCAGCCGAGCAGATCGCATACAGCCTTGCAGACCTCAATGTCGAAGCCGGTGTACTCGCCGTCGTCGCCGACATAGCTGTACGGGGGATACTCAGGGTCAACGCCCATGATGAGCTTCGAGCGCTCGCCACCGTTGTCACCATTATTGCTATCATTGTTGCAGGCGCACAGGGCAAAAACCATCATCAGCGCCAGGAGCATTGCGATAATCCTTTTCATTTTCTTTTCCTCCAATTCATGTGGTTGAGTTCATTAGTTTGTTATCACGCTGCTATAATAACACATTAGCGAAATAAAGCAAGTGTTTTTTGCAATTTTGGTTGTGCAATTTCTGCACAACTATGTCGCCTACTATTTAGTATTTAAATAAAAAAAAGCCGCACCCCGAAAGGTGCGGCTTTGCCTGTGACTATTTGAGTTTTCAGCCGGAGACGACTGCGGGCTCGGTGTTATCCGGTGTCGGGCGCTTCATGCCGACTTTAAGCAGCAGCGGCGTTACGAGCGTCGTAACGATGACCATGAGGACGACGGCCGGGAACAGCGTGCCGGATATAAGTCCCGCGAGGCTTCCCTTTTGCGCAACTATGAGCGCGACCTCGCCGCGGGATACCATGCCAAGGCCGATGCCGAACGAGTCGTAGGTGCCAAAACCCGTGAGCCTTGCGCCGATGCCGCAGCCGATGATCTTCGTCAGTATCGCAACGACCGTCAGCGTGATGGCAAAGAGTATTAGCGTTCCGTCAAGACCCGATAGCTCTGTTTTTATACCGATTGAAGCAAAGAATATGGGCGAGAAGAGCATATAGCTCATGACGTCTATCTTCTTTGCGACGTACATCTTCGTGTCGGTCAGGTCGCTGAGCATGAGGCCGGCAAAGTATGCGCCGGTTATATCCGCGATGCCGAAGAAATGCTCCGAGCAGAAGCTCAGGATGAAGCAGAAGGCCAGCGCGTATATCGCGATACGGCGGCGGCTGCCCCAAAGCCTGTTGTGGATATTCGAGAAGAACTTGCGCACGATGACCGCAACGATGGCAAGGCAGATGAAGTAAACGATGATGCGCACGAAGATCATAAGCGGCTGAACGCTTGCATCCGTAAAGCCCGTGAGTACCGTCAGCACGATGATGCCCAGCACATCGTCGATGACGGCGGCGGCCATGATAGCCGTGCCGACGCGGCTTTTGAGCTTGCCCATCTCGCGCAGAGTTTCGACCGTTATCGACACCGAGGTCGCCGTCAGCACAACGCCTATGAACGCGGCCTTGAGCACCTTGAGCGTATCGGGCTCCGGATTAAACAGCAGGTAGCAGCCCGCGCCGCCGATAAACGGCACGATAACGCCGACGCAGGCGATGATGAATGCCGAAAGGCCGGTGTGCTTTAGCTCCTCTATATCCGTGTCAAGACCTGCGTTGAACATGAGTATTATAACGCCGATCTCAGCTATTTTTATAAGGAAGTCCGTTTCGCCGACAAGGCCGAAGCAGCTCGGGCCCAAAAGCAGGCCCGCAATAAGTGCGCCGACGACCTGCGGCATGTTGACCCTTTCACTTGCCATGCCGAGAACCTTCGTGGAAAGCATGATTATCGCTATCGCGACGAGGAAGCTGTAATCCATAATGTCACCCCAATTTCTATAAAATTAATACGATTCTCTTTCCCTCTGTAAAGCGGATTTTACTCGCATTTTCAGCCTAAAGCAAGTTAATAATAGGCCCGTGGAATTAACACACTTTATGTCAAAGTCTGCTAATTTTATCGCAATCTTTTCGCGAAAAAACTAACGATTTTGTTGTGCAAAAAACGCACAGCAAAAAGTGCTCAAAAAGTGTCATATCCACTTTAAATCCTATCTGAAAGGTGGTATATTAATACCACAGTATACAAATAGGAATTACGGAGGTGATATGATGAACGTGACCAGCAAGGGGCGATACGCGCTGAGAATTATGATCGACCTTGCCCAGCATGAGGACGAGGGCTTCATATCGCTAAAAACTGTGTCGGACCGAACGCAGCTTTCAATGAAGTATCTTGAGATGATAGTCGGAAACCTCAAAAAGGCCGAGCTTGTGCAGAGCACACGCGGCAAGGAGGGCGGCTATAAGCTCGTCAAAGCCCCCGCGGAATACACCGTGGGCGAAATTCTCCGCTGCATGGAGGATAACCTCGCGCCCGTCGCCTGCATCAAGGAGGGCGAAATTCAATGCGACCGCTCCGGCGGCTGCCTGACGGTGCCGATGTGGAAGGAGCTTGACGATATTACAAACGCCTATCTCGACACTGTAAGTCTCAATGACCTGCTCACGGGTGAAAAATGGCGAAATAAGTCTTGACTTGGTCAGGCCAAAGTGCTACAATTCCCATAGTTTTAATAGGATTTTAACGGTGAAAGGAAGAATATTATGTTCGTTTACGCTGATAATGCAGCAACCACTTGCGTGAGCAAGGCCGCGGTCGACGCGATGATGCCCTATCTCACGAGCCAGTACGGCAACCCCTCCAGCCTGTATTCCTTCGCGCAGGACGCAAAGGAAGCGCTCGAGGCCGCAAGAAAGACCGTCGCCGACATAATCGGCGCACAGCCCAGAGAGATCTACTTTACCTCCGGCGGCTCCGAGGCCGATAACCAGGCCATCGTCTCCATGGCAAAGTTCGGCGCCCTCAAGGGCAAAAAGCACCTCATCTCCACGAAGTTTGAGCATCATGCAGTTCTGCACACGCTCAAAAAGCTCGAGAAAGAGGGCTTTGAGGTAACTCTTCTTGATGTTCACGAGGACGGCGTTGTCCGCCTTGAGGATCTTGAGGCCGCAGTGCGCGAGGATACGGCGCTTGTGACCATCATGTTCGCAAACAACGAGATCGGCACGGTCCAGCCCATCAAGGAGATCGGCGAATTCTGCCGTGCAAGGAAGATCCCCTTCCATACCGACGCTGTTCAGGCAGCCGGCCATATGCCGATAAACGTGCAGGAGATGAACATTGACCTGCTGTCCATGTCCGGCCATAAGTTCCACGCTCCCAAGGGCGTCGGCGTTCTGTACGCAAAGGGCGGCATGCCGCTGTTTAACATCATCGAGGGCGGCGCACAGGAGCGCAGCAAGCGCGCAGGCACGGAGAATATCCCCGGCATAGTCGCACTTGCAGCGGCACTCAAGGAAAGCGTCGACAACATGGAGGAGAACACGGCCAAGATAATCCCCATGAGGGACAAGCTCTTTGCCGAGCTCAGCAAGATCCCCCATTCCAAGATAAACGGCTCGCTCGAGCATCATGTTCCCGGCACGGTCAACATGTGCTTTGAGGGCATCGAGGGCGAAAGCCTCCTGCTCCTGCTTGACGCGAAGGGCGTTTGCGCCTCTTCCGGCTCTGCATGCACCTCCGGCTCGCTCGACCCCAGCCACGTTCTGCTCTCCCTCGGCCTGCCCCACGAGGTCGCTCACGGCTCGCTGAGACTGTCCATAGGCGAATACAACACCATGGACGAAATCGACCACATCATCAAGGTCGTCCCCGAGGTCGTTTCTTACCTGCGCAGCATCTCCCCCGTGTGGGAAGATCTTGAGACCGGCAAGAAGCAGCATCTTATTTAAGTAAACACACATCGTTTTGTATAGGAGGAAATAGTTATGGCACTTTATAGTGATAAGGTAATGGATCATTTTCAGAATCCGCGCAATGTAGGCAAGATGGACGACGCTGACGGCGTAGGCGAAGTCGGCAACGCAAAATGCGGCGACATCATGAAGATGTACATCAAGGTCGAGGACGGCGTCATCGTTGACTGCAAGTTCAACACCTTCGGCTGCGGCAGCGCTATCGCGACCAGCTCCATGGCCACCGAGCTCATCAAGGGCAAGAAGGTCGAGGAGGCTCTCGAGCTGTCCAACCAGGCTGTCGTCGAGGCTCTTGACGGTCTGCCCGCACACAAGATCCACTGCTCCGTCCTCGCAGAAGAGGCAGTTGCAGCGGCAGTCAAGGACTACTACGACCGCAACGGCATCGCATACGATCCCGAGAAGTTCAACAAGGTCCACGATTGTGAGCATTGCTCCGAGTGATTTAATTAAAATCAAAAGCTCCCGTCAAAAGACGGGAGCTTTTTTATATTCGGTTCACTTCCCCGCTTCGGGGAGGCAGTGCATACGCACAGTGTCGAGCATTCTGAAGCCCTCGGCGTGTGCGCACAATCGTCTTATGCCGAAGGACGCAGAGCGCAGCTTCAGATACATTTTTATCGCGTCTCCGCTGCTGCCGGGAAACTGGCTCTTGTGGCAGGAGAATATCGCGTCAAGCTGGCGACCCAGCAGCTCCTTTGAGGTTTTGACATAGCGGTTTGGCGAGGCTGTCATGAAATACGCTATGGCCTTGACGGGCGCAGGGCTTGCCCCATGCCGCTCCATTATCCCCGCGTAGGGCGCAAAGTACGCTATCTCGGACGCGGCGCGGCCGACGTTCAGGTGGTCAACATGGCACTCGCTTTTCACCATTGGGTCGGGACAGAGTATGACATCGGGCTTAAATTCTCCGACTGCCGCGGCGATCGCGTCGGTAAGCTCACGCACATCGTAAAACCCGCCGTCACAAAACGGGAGAAAGCGCACATCGCTTACGCCCAGCGCCGCCGCACTTGCGCGGGCTTCCTTTTGGCGGATGCCGATAAGCTCCTCCGGCGCTATGGTCTCCGAACCGAACCTGCCGTCAATGCAGCACAAAAACGCTACCTGCTTTCCGCTCTGCACGAGCTTTGCCGCCGTTGCTCCCGCTCCGATCTCGATATCATCCGGGTGCGGGCCGACAAAGAGGTATCTTTCAAAGCTCTCGAGCTGAGGCAGGGGCGAGGCGAATTTTATCGCAAAAGATGTTATGCTCATGCTTTTTCCGCCTTGCGTGCGCTTATCTCATTGCATATGCGCTCGTACTCGTCCTCATCGAGCTTATAGTGCTTTTTATACAGGAAGTAGGACAGCAGCATCAGCGTGCAGGGGATGATGACCATGCACAGCAGCAGCGCAAGCGTTTTCTCGGGCTCGATGCCGGTTATGACGTTGTCGATAGCCAGTATCTTCTCCTGCTCGGTGATGAGATTGCGTGCGCACTCATTTTCAAGGTCGGAGATGCTGTTTGTGTACTTCGTTACGCCGAAGATGATGTAGCTCATGTTCGTCACCAGCACTATCAGCGCCGAGGCAAACTTCGTAAGGAACGGACGCAGGGAGGTGATTATCGCCTCGTCGCGCTCGCCGGTGCGGTATTCGTTATACTCGACGGTGTTAATGATGGATATCATCATGATGAGGTAGTAGCCGTACTGACCGAAGTTTGAAAGCGCATAGCCAATAACGATGACCCAGAACTTGAGCATCGTCGACGGCAGCAGAAGTCCGGCCGCGAGCATCAGCACATAGCCCGTCACGGAGATGACGGCAAGGATGCTCATGAGCTTTTTGCGCTTAATATGGCGCGAGATGGCGGGATAGAATATCATAAGAAATGCCGTGACCGACATGCCTACGATGGAAAACAGCGAGAACAGACCGCCCTCGTAGCCGAAGTCAAAGTAAATGTACGTCGAGCCGAGGCCGCCGACGATAAGGCCGTTGCCTATCTGCTGAATGAGGAAAATGAGGCTTATCCACAAAAGCTGGTCGTTGCCGGTGATGGTCGTCCAGATTTTCTTGAAGCTTATGGGCGGCGCGTCGGTGTAAACGCGGTTTTCGCGCACGCCGAAGATGGTAAAGCACAAAAACAGCGGCGCAAGGATGCAGATGATAAGCGCGATCTTGCCATAGGCAATGGTCGTGCTGCCGCCGATGGCCATGTCGCCGACCGTGAGCATCGGGATAAGGACGCTTGCGATGGTTCCGCCGATGCCGGCAAAGAGCGTTGCGCGGGAGGTGAACTGATTGCGCGCGTTTGCATCGGTCGACAGGGCAGGCACCATGCCCCAGTAGGATATATCGTGCATCGTGTAGGTTATGGAATACATAAAGTAGATAACTCCGAAAAACCAAACGAAGCTCCAGCCCTGGAGATCGGTGTTGAAGGCAAGGTACACGACCACCGAGGTCGAGAGGATACCGATGACGAGCCAGGGCTTAAACTTACCCCAGCGCGTGCGCGTGCGCTCGATGATATTGCCCATGATGGGGTCGTTGAGCGCATCGAATATCCTCGCTGCGACGACGATGGCGGTTATCGCGGCAAACTGCGTGTTCGTAAGATTTCGCGTGAACAGGACAAAGGTGATTATGCAGCTTGTGAACAGATAATATATCATATCTCTGCCCACTGTTCCGAGGGGGAACATTATGAGGTTTTTCTTCCTCTGTTTAAGGTCTTCCATACTCTTCTCCTTATTTTTTTGTTCCGTATGAATGTATCTTCCATTTTAACAGTATATCGAACTCTTGGCAAGGAAATTGTTGAGGGTGCACAAACAGCGGCGGGAAAACTCTCGATTTTTCGGGTTGCGAAACGTGGCGATATCGGATAGAATGAAGGCATTATTATTGGAGGTAGGCAAAATGCAGCAGCTTATAGATCGCATAAAGCGCGACGGCGTGGTAAAGCCCGGCGGAGTTTTGAAGGTGGACAGCTTCCTGAATCATCAGATCGACCCGCGCCTGAGCTACGACATGGCAAAGGAAATACATGAGCTTTTTAAGGATGCCGGCGTCAATAAAATCCTCACCATCGAGGCCTCCGGCATAGGCATGGCCGTTTTGACGGGTCTTGTGTTTGACTGCCCCGTGGTATTCGCCAAAAAGAGCAAGACGATAAATCTTTCCGACGATGTGTATTCAACGACCGTGTATTCCTTCACCCACCAGGTCACAAAGCAGGTGCTCGTTTCAAAGCGCTACCTCAACCCCGGCGACAGGGTGCTTATAGTTGACGACTTCCTTGCTAACGGAGCTGCGCTCGAAGGTCTGTGCAGCATCGTCGAGCAGGCCGGCGCCGAGGTCGTGGGCGCAGCGATAGCCATCGAGAAGGCATTCCAGCCCGGCGGCGAAAAGCTCCGCGCAAAGGGCCTCAGGATCGAGTCTCTCGCGCGCATAAAGTCGATGGGCGACGACAGCATCGAATTTTATGAGTAATTTTGCACAAAAACGAGGGTGCAAAAATGTGAAACTTGGCTAAAAACAAGGCTTGACTTTTGGGTACGGTCTTGATATGCTAAAGCTGTTCCGAGACAACAGAATATTTTCGATATATAGCAAATGATATGGATTTGAAGTCTCTACCCGGACGCCGTAAATGACCGGACTATCGAAGTTTTATATAAAGAAAGAAGCCCGTCTTCTTTCTTGGCTTTGATTTTTATGCGCCGGAGACAGATCCATGTGTCCGGCGCTTTTTGTTTTGTATCAACGCCATAAGGCTTGATATATAAGATTATTATGGAGGGTAACCAAAGATGAAGAAGATCACCGCTCTGCTTCTTGCGCTCGTTATGGTATTTGCACTGTGCGCATGCGGCAATGACGCCGGCAACGGCGACGACAACAAGGACAATGACGAGACCGCTCTGAAGGTCGGCTTCATTTTCCTGCACGACGAAAACTCCACCTACGACCTTAACTTCATGAACGCAGCTAAGGAAGCTTGCGAGAACCTCGGCCTGGACGAGAGCCAGTACGTTTTCAAGACCAATATCCCCGAGAGCCAGCAGTGCTACGAGACCGCAGCTGAGCTCGTCGATGACGGCTGCACCATCATCTTCGCTGACAGCTTCGGCCATGAGTCCTTCCTCATCGAGGCAGCCAAGGAGTTCCCCAATGTTCAGTTCTGCCACTCCACCGGTACCAGAGCTCACACCGAGGGCCTTGACAACTACCACAACGCATTCGCTTCCATCTACGAAGGCCGCTTCCTTGCAGGCGTTGCAGCAGGCCTTAAGCTCAACGAGATGATTGCCGCCGGTGAGTTCACCGCAGACGAGGCCAAGATGGGCTATGTCGGCGCATTCACCTACGCTGAAGTTATCTCCGGTTACACCTCTTTCTTCCTCGGCGCACGTTCCGTCTGCCCCACCGTCACCATGGACGTAACCTTCACCGGTTCCTGGTACGATGAAAGCGCAGAAAAGGAAGCAGCCAACAAGCTCATCTCCGGCGGCTGCAAGCTCGTCAGCCAGCACGCTGACTCCATGGGCGCTCCCACCGCATGCGAGACCGCAGGCGTTCCCAACGTTTCCTACAACGGCAGCACCGTCGCTGCTTGCCCCAACACCTTTATCGTTTCCTCCCGCATCAACTGGGCTCCCTACTACGAGTACGCAATCAAGGCAGTTCAGAACGGCGAGGCAATCGACGTTGACTGGACCGGCACCCTCGCAACCGGCTCTGTCGTCCTGACCGACGTAAACGAGCAGGCAGCAGCAGAAGGCACCGCTGACACCCTCGCAGCAACCAAGGCAAAGCTCGAGGACGGCAGCCTGAGCGTATTCGACACCGCCACCTTCACCGTCGAGGGCAAGGCTCTTGACAGCTACATGGCAGACGTCGACACCGACGCTGACTACACCCCCGACACCGAGGTCGTTGAGAACGGCGCATTCTGCGAGTCGAAGTTCCGCTCCGCTCCTTACTTCGATCTCAAGATCGACGGCATCACCCTCCTCGACACAAACTTCGGTTGATCACCTGTCGAATAAAAGCTTAAACTTAAAAAGGAAGCTCCGCGCAAACGGGGCTTCCTTTTGACCTTAGAGGAAAGAACACAGCATGTGTTCTGCGTTTTTTCCTGTACTGTCACTATTACACATTGGGAGATATGAGATGGATAATAAAACTGCCGCCGTGAAGATGAGGAACATAAGCAAATCCTTCGGCACGGTAAAAGCAAACGACAAGATTTGGCTCGATATCTACAGGGGCGAGATACTTGCGCTTTTGGGCGAAAACGGCTCAGGCAAGACGACCCTTATGAACATGCTCTCGGGCATCTATTTCCCCGACGAGGGCGAGATATCCATTGACGATAAGCCCGTGGTCATCCGCTCGCCCAAGGACGCGCTCAGCCTCGGCATAGGCATGATCCACCAGCATTTCAAGCTCGTCGACGTCCTCACCGCGACGGAGAATATCATTCTCGGCCTCGACGGTAAGGGCAAGCTCGACCTCAAGGCAGCGGCAAAGAAGATCCGCGAGATATGCGACGCATACGGCTTTGACGTTGACCCCGACCAGCACATTTACGAAATGAGCGTCTCGCAGAAGCAGACGGTCGAGATAGTAAAGGTGCTCTACCGCGGCGCGGATATCCTCATCCTTGACGAGCCGACGGCTGTCCTCACCCCGCAGGAGACCGATAAGCTCTTTGCCGTTTTGCGCAACATGCGCGACGACGGCAAGGCGATAGTCATAATAACGCACAAGATGCATGAGGTCGAGGAGCTGTCCGACCGTGTTGCCGTTTTGCGCCACGGCCAGTTCATCGGCGACATGCCCACGAAGAACACCAATGCCCAGGAAATGACCAACATGATGGTCGGCCACCCTGTTGAGCTCAACATTGAGCGCCCCGATCCCGTTGACCCCAAGCCCAGGATTGAGGTCAAGGATCTGACCGTTCGCAGCATTGACGGCATAATAAAGCTCGATAATGTATCCTTCACTGCAAACAGCGGCGAGATACTCGGCATTGCCGGCATCTCCGGCTGCGGCCAAAAGGAGCTTCTTGAAGCCATCGCCGGTCTTCAGCCGACTGAGGGCGGCAGCATAAGCTACATCGAAGACGACGGCAGCCGCGAGGAGCTTCTCGGCAAAGACCCGCTTTCCATCGCAGACCTCGGCGTTGTTTTGTCCTTCGTTCCAGAGGACAGGCTCGGTATGGGTCTTGTTGCAAACATGGACCTTGGCGATAATATGATGCTCCGCTCCTTCAGAAAGGGCAAGAGCATATTCACAGACCGCAAGTCTCCCCGCAAGCTTGCCCAGGACGTAGTTGATGAGCTGGAGGTCGTGACCCCCGGCATAAGCACCCCCGTGCGCAGGCTCTCGGGCGGCAATGTTCAGAAGGTGCTCGTCGGACGCGAGATCGCCTCGGCGCCGACCGTTCTGCTCACCGCTTACGCCGTGCGCGGCCTTGATATCAACTCGTCCTATACGATATACGACCTCATAAACCGCCAGAAGGAAAAGGGCGTTGCCGTCATTTACGTCGGCGAGGATCTTGACGTGCTGCTTGAGCTGTGCGACAGGATACTGGTGCTGTGCGGCGGCAAGGTCAGCGGCATCGTCCCCGGCAGGGGCGCGAAGAAGCGCGAGGTCGGCATGATGATGACTAAGCTCGGAGGAGGCAGTGCAGATGAAGAATAACAGTCGGGAGCCGCTGCTCCACATAGTAAAGCGCGGCGCACTGCCGTGGTACAAGGCATGGGCAATACGCCTGGCGGCGATAGTCATCGCGCTTATCGTGTGCGCCCTCGTAACAATGATAGTCACAGGCGAAGACCCCATCCAGGTCTACGCCACCATGATAGACAGCTCCTTCGGAAGCGAGCGCAAGGTATGGGTGCTTTTGCAGAACACGGCAATGCTCCTTGGCGTATCGCTTGCCGTTACCCCGGCGTTCAGGATGAAGTTCTGGAACATCGGCGGCGAGGGTCAGGTGCTTGCAGGCTGCCTTGCAGCGGCCGCGTGCATGATAACCCTGTCCGATAAGCTCCCCAACGCCGCGCTTATCGCTGTCTCGGCAGTTTCGGCCATCGCAGCCGGCGCTGTATGGGCGGGCATTCCGGCCATATTCAAGGCAAAGTGGAACACCAATGAGACGCTGTTTACCCTTATGATGAACTACGTTGCGACCCAGCTCGTTGCGTTCTTCGTCATCATTTGGGAGGTCCCCAAGGGCGCAGGTCAGATAGGCATAATCAATCAGTCGACGCAGATCGGCTGGCTTCCGCAGATAGGCGGCAACAAGTACATGCTCAACGTCATCGTCATTCTCCTGCTGACCGTCGGCCTGTACATTTACCTCAACTACTCCAAGCACGGCTATGAGCTGTCCGTCGTCGGCGAAAGCGAGCGCACGGCGCGCTACGTCGGCATCAAGGTCGAGAAGGTCATCGTCCGCACGATGCTGCTGTCCGGCGCAATCTGCGGCGTAGTCGGCTTCCTGCTCGTAACAGGCACGGATCACACGCTGACGACCTCGCTTGCCGGAGGACGCGGCTTTACGGCCGTCATGATATCCTGGCTTGCAAAGTTTAACCCCATCGTCATGATAGGCGCGAGCATGCTGCTTGCCTTCCTTGACAAGGGCGCTGGCGCGATATCCACGAATTTCGGTCTGAACCATTCCTATTCGGATATACTCACGGGCATAATCCTGTTCTTCATCATCGGCTGTGAGTTCTTCATAAGCTACAAGCTCAGCTTCCGCAAGGCTGCTGGAAAGGAGGCGGCGGACAATGTTTGATATAGTATCCTTCTTCCCGCGCGCAGTCATGCAGGGCATACCGCTGCTGTTCGGCGGCACTGGCGAAATCATCACCGAAAAGTCCGGCAACCTCAACCTCGGCATTCCCGGCATCATGTATGTCGGCGCAATTAGCGGCGTTATCGGCGCATTTTTGTACGAGCAGTCACTATCCTCCGCTGCCGAAATGAGCGGCTTTCTCGCAATAGCGATCCCCGTCATCTGCTGTCTGCTCGGCTCGCTTCTGATGGGACTTATCTACTGCTTCCTCACGGTAACGCTCCGCGCAAATCAGAACGTCACCGGCCTTGCAATGACCACCTTCGGCATCGGCATCGGAAACTTCCTCGGCGGCTCGCTCATTAAGCTCACAGGCGCTGAGGTCCCCTCCATCGCCCTGTCGGCAACAAGCAATTACTTCAGCAAGTCCCTCCCCTTTGCAGGCGACCTCGGCTGGTTCGGCAAGATGTTTTTAAGCTACGGCTTTTTGGCCTACGCTGCCGTTATCATCGCCGTCATCACGTCCTACATCATTAAAAAGACCCGCGTCGGCCTTAACCTGCGCGCCGTCGGTGAAAGCCCCGCAACTGCGGATGCGGCCGGCATAAACGTAAACCGCTACAAGTACATCGCCACCTGCGTCGGCAGCATGATAGCCGGTCTCGGCGGTCTGTACTACGTCATGGACTATGCCTGCGGCGTCTGGTCAAACGACGCATTCGGCGACCGCGGCTGGCTTGCCATCGCGCTTGTCATCTTCTCCGTATGGAGGCCGAACCTTGCGATAATCGCCTCGATACTCTTCGGCGGCCTGTACATCGTGTATCTCTACATTCCCGCCGGCACCCAGCTTTACATGGTCGAGCTTTACAAGATGCTCCCCTACATCGTCACCATCATCGTGCTCGTCATCTCCTCCATGCGCAAAAAGCGCGAGAACGAGCCGCCCGCTGCACTCGGCCTTGCATATTTCCGAGAAGAGCGGTAATAATGATAAACAAAAAATCCGTCCCGATGGGACGGATTTTTTATTAAGCTTAATTCAAATTATGCCTTGCGGACCTTGTCGATGTGGCGGGTGAGGTCGAGCATCTTGCAGCTGAAGCCCCACTCGTTATCGTACCATGCCATGAGCTTTACGAAGTTGTCGTTGAGCGCGAGGCCGGCCTTTGCGTCGAAGATGCTGGTGTGAGGATCGGTGATGAAGTCGGAGGAAACGACCTCTTCATCGACGTACTCTATAACGCCCTTCATGGGGCCTTCGCTTGCAGCCTTGACCACTGCGCAGATCTCGTCATAGCTTGCGCCCTTCTCGAGGCGGCAGGTCAGGTCGACGATGGAGACGTCGGCGCTGGGGATACGCATGGAGGTACCGGTCAGCTTGCCCTTGAGCTCGGGGATGACCTTGCCGACAGCCTTTGCAGCGCCGGTGCTGGTGGGGATGATGTTGCCGTGAACGCCGCGGCCGAGACGCCAATTCTTCTTGGAGAAGCCGTCGACGACTTCCTGGGTTGCGGTGTCAGCATGGACGGTGGTCATGAGGCCTTCGACGATGCCGAAGTTGTCGTTGAGGACCTTTGCAAGAGGAGCAAGGCAGTTGGTGGTGCAGGATGCGTTGGAGACGACCTTGATGTCGGGAGTGTACTTGTCGAGGTTTACGCCGCAAACGAACATCGGGGTATCGTCCTTGGACGGGCCGGACAGGACAACGACCTGTGCGCCTGCATCGAGGTGAGCCTGTGCCTTCTCGGTGGTCAGGAAAGCGCCGGTGCACTCGAGGACGTACTCAACGCCCATCTCGCCCCAGGGCAGCTCGGCGGGGTTGCGGTTGCCGACGACGGCGACGCGCTTGCCGTTGACGGTGATGGAATTATCGTCATACTCAACGGTACCCTGGAAACGGCCGTGGACAGAATCGTACTTAACGGTGTAAGCCAGCTGTGCCGGGCTCTTATCCGGAGCATTGATGGCAACGATCTCGATATCGTCAGCGACGATGCCGGCTCTGAATGCCAGACGGCCGATACGGCCAAAACCATTGATAGCAACTTTGATCATATTTATGTTCCTCCATAAGTTAATTTCAGCGGAAAACATTGCTTGCTGTTTGATTTTATTGTAGCATATACTATGTTCAAAAATCAATGTTTCGATACGCCCAAATCTTCGTTAAAAAAGCGGCTTTTTCGGGGCCGCTATTGTATAAAATGCTTGTTTTTGATAGAATATAAGCGAATTTTGTTGCGAGGTAACCCAAATGTCAGATCTGAGCCTTTTCCCCGCCGCGTTCTCGATGCTCGAAACGGGCGTCGCCGTCGTGCGCAGCGGCAAGATAATTTACATGAATCCCGCCGCCATTCTTTTGGCCGGAAGCGATATGACCGGCAGAGCGCAGGACTTGCTCCTGCCGTCGCACGTTGCAAACAACCAGTCGGCAAGCTTCATAACCACGGCCTTTGTCGGCACAAAAAGCTGCACCGTGCGCGTTACCACAGTCGAGGATATGCGCATACACGTTTTTGTATGCGAGCCTGTGCATGTCGATGTGACCGGTACTGTGCTCGAAACTCTGCGCTCGTGCATGTCAAATATAAAATTCTCCGTTGCCTGCATTTCGGGCATCGCAGAGGAGCTTGATAACGCAAGGCTGCACGACTATATCTCAACGCTAAACCGCAATTACTACAGGATAAAGCGCACCATAGATAACCTCTCAACGCTCTCTGGCATCGCGTCAAAGGCCCTGCCGTTTCACCCCGAGCTTCTTGACATGACGGCGCTGTGCCGCGACCTTGCCGACACCGTGGATATCCTCACGCGCAAGCAGGACGTGCGCATAGTGTTCCACGCTGAGGAGCATCTGCGCCTTGTGGCTGACCGCGCGCTTATGCAGCAGCTTGTTCTGAACCTGCTCGCCAACAGCATTTTGAGCTGTCCGCGCGGCGGCAGAGTTTCGCTGTCGCTGCTCAAAACAGGCAGCAGCTTCGTCATATGCGTCGACGATGACGGCTGCGGCATCGCGCCCGAGGAGCTTGCCTCGGTGTTTGCAAAATACAAGCAGCCCGAAGCCCTTGCCCACTCCGGCGGCAGCGGCATAGGTCTTGCCGTCGCAAAAAGCATCGCGGAGCTGCATAACGGCGCAATAATCATCGAAAGCCGCGGCGAGGGTCAGGGCACCTCCGTGCGCGTGATGCTCGGCTACGATGTCAAGGCCGACAGCAGCCTTGCCGTCTCGCCCACGGAATACGGCAGCGAGGACATGCAGCGCATACTCACGGAGCTTTCCGGCTGCCTCACCTGCGACTGCTACACGCAATCGCTTCAGGACTGACGTCGGCAACCGATAGTTGCCGTATAGTTGGTGGAATGTGCACAGAGTTTTTTGTACAATGGGTCTGAGGTGATGAACATGCTGGGCGAAAGGATAAAGCAGCAGCGCAAAAAATGCGGTCTTTCGCAGGAAAAGGTCGCAGAGCTTGTCGGCGTAAGCCGCCAGGCGGTGACCAAGTGGGAAACGGGGCAGTCTGCTCCGAGCACGGAAAACCTTTTCAAGCTGGCCGAGATATTCGGGACGACGGTGGATCTTCTGCTCAACCCCGGCGAAAATGCTGCGTGCAAAGGCGGCAGGCTTAAAAAGAACGCGCTGACGGCGCTCATCGTCCTCGGCGGGTATGTCGCTATCTATCTGCTTGGGCGCATTATTTGGTGCGATTTTTCGCAAAGCAGCGTTATCGGCTGGCTTATATCTGCCAAGCCCAATGGCGAGCACAGCTATCTTTACGGCTGGCTTTTAAGCAGCGGCCTGTTTTGGGCGGCGCTTATCATATCGGTACTTCCGTCACTTTGGGGGAATTATAAATTCTCCTTTGTAAGCTTTGCCGGCTTTGTGCTCGGCATAATTTTGGGCATGCTGCTCGGCCCGAATCCGGCGGGTGCGGCGCTTGGACAGTCGCACTACGGCTGGGCGATCTGGGGTGCAGTCTATCTTGTATCGCTTATAGTCGGAATAATTGCAGAGCGAAAACTTAAAAACCGACCGGCCTGATATCAGGTCAGTCGGTATTTTTTTACTCGAGATACAATTCGCGCAGGCGGGCGCGCTTTTCATCGTCAAGGCACATTTTATCGCGCAGGAACGCCTCTAAACTGCCGTAGTGCTCGTCAATCGTGTCAAACGCCGCGTCGAGGTAATCGGGGCGCACAGTGTCGAGCATTCGGATAAACTCCAGCACCTCGGGGTCGGAGGTGTAGCTGCGGCAGGCCGCGACGAGCCGCTCCGTGCCCGGCGCACAGCGCTCGGCCGTGAGCATATAGTCGGCATATATGGTCTCCCGCTCGACGCCGAGGGCAGACAGCAGCAGCGCCGTTGCAGTGCCGACTCTGTCCTTGCCCATCGTGCAGTGGTACAGCAGCGCACCCTCCTCGTGGTGCAGGAGGATATCGAAAAACTCACGATAGTGCTCAACAGAGTGCTCCAGCGTCACCAGAACGGGATAGAGCGACTTCATCTGCTCTCCCCCATCGCGGCCGCGCTGCATTATCCTGTGCGCCATCTTCACCGTGCGCTCGGCTTCCTCGTCGTCCGTTTCGGGCTTATCGCGGCTTATGCCCTCAAGCTTATCCTCAAGCATGGGGCAGATGATGTGCTCCGCGCCCTCGGGCAGACGGTCGGGCTTTTGCCGCCGCTCTGCCTCCGTGCGAAAATCGACGACCTTGCGCAGGCCAATATCATGCAGATACGCAAGGTCAGCATCCGTCAGGCGCGAGAGCATCCCGCTGCGAATAAGCCGGCCCTGCTTTACGCGCTTACCGTCTTTTGTCTCTATCCCGCCGAGGTCACGCGCGTTCGGCGCACCCTGCAATATTATCTTAGGCTCGTACATCTTACCGCTCCAATCCGTAAAGCTTTTTTGCCGTTTTCGAAGGTCGCCTGCTCGACCGCCTTGGCGCTCAGCCCCTTGACCTCGGCGATCTTGTCTATCACATAGCGCAGGTTGCGCGAATCGTTGCGCTTGCCCCTGTTTGGCACAGGCGTGAGGTATGGGCTGTCGGTCTCTATCACGATGCGCTCAAGCGGGCACATTTGCAGCACCTCTATCGCCTTGCGCGCGTTTTTATACGTCACCGGCCCGTCAAAGCCGAGGTACCAGCCGCGCTTTAAAAGCTCCTGCGCCATCTCGACGCTGCCGGAAAAGCAGTGGAACACGCCTCTGAGTTCCGGATATCGGCAGACCATATCAAAGCAGTCGCCGTGCGCCTCGCGGTCATGGACGATGACGGGCTTATCGAGGCTGAGTGCAAGCTCTATCTGGCGGGCAAAAAGCTCCTTCTGCTCCGCCTTGTGCTCGGCGTCCCAGTAATAATCGAGGCCGATCTCGCCGACGGCGACGCACTTGGGATGGCGGCAAAGCTCCGCAAGCTCTTCAAATGCCTCGGGCGTAAGCTTGTCGATATCCTCCGGATGCCAGCCGACGGCAGCGTAAACATGCTCAAACCGCTCCGCAAGCTCAATCGCTGCGCGGCTGCTTACAAGGTCACAGCCGGGGTCGACGATGAGGCCGACGTTATTTTCGGGCATGGCTGCAAGTATATCAAATCTGTCGGCGTTAAATGCCGAACTGTCGTAATGCGCGTGAGTGTCAAATATCATGGCGATACCTCCGTTACAGGAATTATATCATCACTTGCTATCTCCGCGCAAGGGATGTTATAATATACACATTGAGGTGAATTTAATGGATTACTACGACATACTCATAAACGGCATCACACAGCCGCTTACCGTAAAGCGCATCATCCGCGGCCTTTCGTGGACGGGAGCGGAGCTCAGCGACGGGCGATTCGGCATCGCGCTTGCAGAGAAGACTCAGACGCGCCCGCGCCGCTTTGCGTCGCTCGAGGGCATGAAGGCTCATGAGGCGGCCAAGGCCGTGCGCTCGTGGAACCTTGCCGAAGCCTCAGAGGGTATGGCCGTCATAAATGCTTACTACAATACGCCGGAGCACATGGCCGCCCTCGGCGCGCAATGCGGATACGACAAGCGCTGCACGCAGGGCATGGTCACGCAGGGCAAAAAAATCGCGCTCATCGGGCATCTGAGCCTGCAGCCGGGCGCGCTCGACGGTGCGCGCGAGGTCGTTATACTCGAGCGCGCGCCAAAGGACGGGGACTACCCCGACTCAGCCTGCGAGTACATTCTTCCCGATTGCGATATCGTCATCATGACGGCAAGCGCCGCCGTGAACAAGACCATGCCGCGGCTTTTGGAGCTTTCAAAAAACGCACAGAGCATCATCATAGGGCCGACGACGCCGCTGTGTCCGGAGCTGAAAAAGCTTGGCATTGCGCGGCTTTCGGGCATGGTCGTGCGTGACAAAGCGGGCTTCATCGCCTGGATGACCGAAAACCAGGGGAACCCCTATCCCTACGGCGATGTGTTCATGATATAAGATTTAATTGTGCCAGTCTCAAAAGACTGGCACTTTTCACATATTTGTCAAGTGATTTTTGTGCAGATTGGAGAAAATTTGTGTGTAAGGATTTTATTTGCCATCATTCACAGTGAATTCACAATTTGGTGATAACATGACGTATGAAGAGACGTGAAGAAAAAATTTTAAAAAATTTTCGAAAATTTTGTCCTGTTTTTTCGTTTCAGACACTTATATAGAG
>CAZWJM010000004.1:0-45919 GCA_964634435.1 uncultured Oscillospiraceae bacterium
GCCGGCGAGGCGCGGTTTCGTCGGAATTCTCGAACCGGGCAACCGCAATATGCGTATCCGTAGGTGCGCTAAATCGCCATTAAAAATGCACGACGATTTTCATCGTCGTGCATCTCCCGCCGTGCCGTTGGGGTCCGGTTATAACCTGCACAAAGTAGCAGGTGGGTCGCCTAAGTTCTGTTTCGCTGCTTCCAACGTCCGGCCGATGGCCGGGAGGCCTGCAATCCGCAGATTCAAATCAGCATCCCTTATTAAAAATGTGGGTTTAACGGACCTGAACGTCATTATGACACCGCGAACACGGCAGGATGCTTTGTTAATTAATATTGTATTCCGCCAAGGCGGAACATATGCCGAAGATAAGCGTCTTACTCTTCGTCCTCGGCCTCGAAGATGGTCATGAACATCTCATAGACCTCATTGAGCTTGTCATCGTCGTCTATCGACTCGAATATCTCATCGCCGTTTTCGTCCTGCTTTATGCTCAGCAGGATAAGGCCGTACTCGGGATCATCCTCATCCATATCCGTCGGCAGGAACGCCGCAAAGGACTCGCCGTTATAGTCAATGGTGTCGAGCATCTCAAGCTCGAACTCGTTGCCCTCGTCGTCAACTATGGTAACAAAATCATTGCCGAATTCTTCGCTCATGGTTTTTCCTCCTGTATCGTGGTGCCTTTATTCTACTCTACCGCACAGGATAAATCAAGTTTAATTAAGCAAAAGCAACGCTATACAAACCGCCTTTGCAATGATATTTTGCCCTTATTCTTCGTTATCGTCCTTGAAATACGCCAGTATTCCCGCGTCCTCTGCCTCGACTAAGGGCAAAATCTCTATTGCAGAGGTCGTAGATTTTTAAGTGAGAGAGTGCCCTGTCAGGCAAGGCTTTGCGATTGAGGAATGCTGACGCATTGTGATTGAGCAAAACGAAGTCTGGCGCGGCAATATCCGCTTAAAAACGGTTCGGATAACGTTGCTTTTGCTTAAGAACTAAAATCCTCCATGAGCTTCAAAAGCGCCTCGCGCGACTCGGCATTGACGCCGCGGCGGAGCTTTTCGCGGTCGACGGAATTGAGCGTTTCCGTCGGGATATCGGTTATCTGCTTTGGCACCTCGCCCGATGCCTCGAACACGGCGATATAGCCCTGCCAGTCGCGCAGGACATAGCCCGCCTCCTGCGCCGCGGCCACATCGACCGTATCCGGCGGTAGCGCCTCCTGCGCACCCGTTCCGATGACGGCAGCAGAGCTCATGACCACCGCCGATACGGCCATGAAGCACAGCAAAAGCTTTTTAAACGTGTTTTTCACGGTATCCACACTCCTTTTAGTGCAATTGTTCCCCATTGCGCGAAAAATAAATCTCATCCGGCCCGAAAACTTAACAAATTATCCACTCCTACTTGACATAACATGATATAATGATAATTCAGATAAAATCCGCTAAGTGTTGCTATTATTATATAGATGGCATTTCACCTTTGACACTCGTAAGGAGGTGTGAACAACAGTGAATATCGCAAAAGAGCCTCGCACCGAAAAGCGCGGCGGAAAGGCCGGAAAGGTCCTCGGCATAATCGGGACTATCCTGCTTATCGGCGTTGTTACGGCTCTTATATTCGTGTGCATCTTTGCCTTCTACGTCAAGACCTGCATCACGCCGAGCATCGACCTTGACCTTGAAGACTTCACGCTCAAGCAGTCGAGCATCATCTACTATACGGATGCAAACGGCGATCAGAAAAAGCTGACGACGGTGCAGAGCGAGGAAAACCGCATAGTCATCGACGGGGCCAAGATCCCTCAGCATGTCAAGGACGCGCTCGTCGCCATTGAGGATAAGCGATTTTACACGCATAACGGCGTCGACTGGTTCCGCACGGCGCGCGCCGCGCTGAACATGTTCACAGGCGGCTCGACCTTCGGCGGCTCGACGATAACGCAGCAGCTTATCAAAAACCTCACCCAGCAGGACGATATAACCGTCCAGCGTAAGCTGCTTGAGATATTCCAGGCGCTTGACCTTGATAAGAATTACGATAAGGACACGATACTGGAGTGGTACCTCAACACGGTCTACTTCGGCGAGGGCTGCTACGGCATACAGACGGCCGCGCAGACCTATTTCGGCAAGGACGCATGGGATCTCTCCGTTGCGGAGGCTGCGGCCATCGTCGGAATAACGAACCTGCCGACGTATTACGACCCGTTCTACAGCGTTGAGAACAACAAGGCCCGTCAGGAGGATATCCTGCACGAAATGTACGATCAGGGCTATCTCACCAAGGCAGAGTACGACAAGGCGCTTGCCGAGGAGCTCGACTTTGTCCGCGGCGAAAACGGCCCGAGCGACTCCCGACCGTACAGCTACTATGAAGAAGTCGTCATCTCCGACGTCATCACCGATCTTGCCGAGGCCAAGGGCATAAGCCGCACGGCCGCAAGCCAGCTCGTGCACAACGCCGGTTATGAGATCTTCGCCTGCATCGATGTTGACATGCAGGAGAAGGTCGACGCGATATACGAAAACCTCGAAGCGCTGCCCAAGTCCTACAGCGGCACGAGCAGCCAGCTTCAAAGCGCCATAGTCATCATCGACCAGGCAACGGGCGAAATCAAAGCCCTCTCCGGCGGCACGGGCGAGAAGACCATGAGCTATGGACTCAACCGTGCAACAGGCACGACGCGTCCGCCCGGCTCGTCAATCAAGCCCATCGCCGTCTACGGCCCGGCTGTTGAGTACGGACTTATAAGCCCCTCGACGCTGGTGCTCGATGCCGACGGTGAGCATATCAAGCTTTCGCACACCGACTGGTTCCCGAAAAACTCGCCGAATAAGTATGACGGCGTTATCACCATACTCACGGCGCTGCAGAAATCGAAGAACACCGTTTCCGCGCAGATAATAGATAAGCTCACGCCCGCCGCGTCGCTTGACTTCCTGCGCTCGCGCCTTGGAGTTACGAGCCTGCTCGACTCCGACGCGGACTATGCGGCTCTCGCCCTCGGCCAGCCGAGCTACGGCATGACCGTGCGCGAAATGGCTCAGGCCTATGCCGCACTGGCAAACGACGGCGTGTTCACCTATTCCCGCAGCTACACCATGGTAAAAGACCGCAACGGCAAGATAATCCTCGATAATCAGCCCGAAACGCTGCAGGCCTTCTCGAAGGAGACCGCACGCACAATGACCTACATGCTCAACAATGCCGCAACCTACGGCACGGGCTCGGAGGCAGTGCTCAGCAACATGCCCGTCGCCGGCAAGACCGGTACGACGACCGATAACAAGGACCGCTGGTTCTGCGGCTATACGCCGTATTACACCTGCGCAGTCTGGACGGGCTACGATATACCCGAGGTCATGTCCTTCAGCGGCAACCCCGCCGCGCAGATCTGGCGCACCATCATGGCCTCCGTGCACGAGGGTCTTGATTACAAGAGCTTCAGCATCTCCTACGGCGGCAAGGCGACCGGCATCTTCGGCACCAAGGAGGAGCTTGAGGAGCAGGCACTGACCGAGGAAGAGCGCGAGGAAAAGAAGAAGCAGGAAGAGGAAGATAAGAAGAAGCAGGAGGAAGAAGAAAACAACGGCGGCGGCACCGAAGGCGGCGACATCATCGACGACGTTTTCTCCAACTTCCGCGACCTCTTCTGAGACGAAATTAATGACAGGAGGAAGCATTATGGCTAACAAACCGCTTGAATACAAGGGACATCCGCTGCAGCGCGCAGGGAACATCGTCTATTACGGCAGCATGGCCGATAAATACATCATCATGCTCCAGATCATGGACACGAAGAAGGTCAACGACCTCGACGTTGCCACCAAGGTATCCGTTCAGCTCCAGCTCACCGACGCCTCCGTCAAATCGCGCGACCGCGTCGTCAAGAAAAGCGAAAAGGACGGCTTTTGGGCGGCCATGGACGTCGCCAGCGTCTGGCTCGAAAGAGCTTTGGCAAACAAATAAATCCGCAAACCCTGCTGTGTTGAATTACGCAGCAGGGTTTTTTTGTATCGAAAAAAGCCTTCCCCTTGAGGGGAAGGTGTCGGCGGTAGCCGACGGATGAGGTGGATTAAATCGCGCGTAGCGCATCATTAATTAACGGCCATCTCATTGTTCCAATTTGGTGCAAAGCAAGACGCAACAACTGGCGAGGCAAGCCCCGCCCCTACAAGGCCTGGTGGAAGCCGTCGCAAACAGCATTGATTTCGACTGCGCCGCAGATGATTACATGCGGAACAGGTGAACCTGTTCCCTACAAAACTTGTCGGCAGTTTCGACACCGGGACACCGCAAAAAAATGTATAAGGACAGCCCCAAAGCGCTATTAAAAAACCATAACGATAATGCAACATTGATTGTTATTAATCTAACAGCAAATTTGCACAACTTTGATATAGAATTTAACTGGAAATGTGCTATACTAAACATTGTATTAACACCGTGAAACCTATTTTTGAATATGGAGGAAAAAATGAAGAAGGTACAGTTTACGGAAACCGTGCTTCGCGACGCCAACCAGTCACTTATCGCGACAAGGCTTCCCTACGACAAGTTCGAGCCTATCCTCGAGAAGATGGATAAGGCGGGGTTTTATTCCGTCGAATGCTGGGGCGGCGCGACCTTTGACGTCTGCCTGAGATTTTTGAACGAGGACCCCTGGGAGCGTCTGCGCAAGATCCGCGCAAAAATGCCCAACACCAAGCTTCAAATGCTGCTGCGCGGCCAGAACATCCTCGGCTACAAGCATTATCCCGATGACGCCGTGCGCCGCTTCGTGCGCGCCTCGGTCAAAAACGGCATCGACATCATCCGTATTTTCGATGCGCTCAACGACACCGATAACCTCAAGGTCGCAATTGAGGAGACGGTAAAGCAGGGCGCAATGGCCTCCGGCACGATCTCTTACACCACAAGCCCCGTGCACACGACGGCAAAATTCGTCGAAATGTGCAAGGAGCTGCAGCAGATGGGCGTAAGCTCTATCTGCATAAAGGACATGGCCGGCATCATGACGCCGCAGAAGGCGTATGACCTCGTATCCGGCATAAAGGACGCGGTCGACCTGCCTGTTGTTCTGCACACGCACTGCACGACGGGTCTTGCCTTCATGACCTACCTCAAGGGCATCGAAGCCGGCGCCGATGTTATCGACACGGCAATATCCCCCTTCTCCGGCGGCACCTCGCAGCCGGCAACGGAGACGCTTTACTACACGCTCAAGGAGCTTGGCTACGACGTCGAGCTTGACGAGAAGATACTCATCGAGATGGCAAACTACTTCAAGCCCATCCGCAACGATTACCTCGCCGACGGCACCCTCAACCCCATCTCCATGAGCACCGACACGCAGTGCCTGACCTATCAGATCCCCGGCGGCATGCTCTCGAACCTGCTCAGCCAGCTCAAGATGATGAACGCGCTGGACAAGTTTGAGGACGCGCTCATCGAAACGCCGAGAGTCCGCAAGGACATGGGCTATCCTCCCCTTGTCACGCCGACAAGCCAGCTCGTCGGCTCGCAGGCCGTGCAGAACGTTTTGGCCGGCGAAAGATACAAGAACGTCGGCGCCGAGATAAAGGCCTACTGCCGCGGTGAATACGGCAGAACGCCCGCTCCCATCGACGAGGAGATCCGCGCAAAGATCCTAAACGGCGAAAAGCCCATCGAGGGCCGCTACGCCGATACGCTTCCCAACGACACCTTTGAAAAGGCCGCCGAGCATCTGGGTGACACTGCCCGCTGCGAGGAGGACGTGCTCAGCTATATCGCATTCCCGCAGGTCGCGGAGAATTTCTTTGAAAAGCGCCGCGAGGCAGAGGAAAAGGTAGTGCGCTACACCATTACCGAGGCCTGAGGAGGGTAAGAGATGAACGATATGATAAACATCTCCTTCGGCGACGCTGCCCTGTCCGCTCTTTTGGGCTATATCGTCGTGTTCTTCGGCCTTGTGCTGCTGATGTATGTTGTCATTTTCATGGGCAAAATCATGGTCGGCCGCGCAAAGAAGGATGCAGCAGCGGCAGAGCCTGTTCCGGCAGCAGCACCCGCCCCGGTGGTCGAAAAGCCCGTCGCTCCCGGTTCGGCCGGTGACTTGAAGCTTTACGACACCGATCCCAGAGACGCGGCAATGATAATGGCCATCGTAGCCGACACGCTCGGCAAGCCCATTAACGAGCTCCGCTTTATTTCCATCAAGGAGGTCAAGGAAGATGAAGTATAAGGTAACTTTGAATAACAGGACTTACGAGGTCGAGGTCGAGCAGGGTCAGGCCATGCTCATCGACGAATACGAGGCATATGCGCCCGCAGCACCCGCACCCGTTGCCGCTGCAGCCGCTCCCGTGGCAGCACCCGCTGCCGCCGCTGCTCCCGCAGCCCCCGCAGGTGCAGCCCTTGCCGCAGGCGAGGTCGTAAAAAGCCCCATGCCCGGCAACATACTCAAGATATCCGTGGCTCAGGGTCAGCATGTCGAGGAAGGTGACGTGCTCATCGTCCTTGAGGCCATGAAAATGGAAAACGAGATCGTCGCCACCAAGTCCGGCACCGTCGCTCAGATCGTCACGGCAAAGGGCGCAGTAGTCGAGACCGGTGCTCCTCTTGTTGTCATCGCATAAGGAGGTAACGGATGGACATTCTGGGTACTCTCCAAAAGCTTGCGATGGAATCCGGCTTCGCCGCGTTCTTCATCACCGACGGCGGCTGGAAAAACCTCGTTATGATAATCATCGCCTTCGTACTGCTGTACCTTGGCATAGTCAAAAAGTTCGAGCCGCTGCTGCTGTGCGGCATCGCCTTCGGCTGTCTGCTGACTAACCTCAGCTACTTCGTCGGCATGGGCGAGAATGCACTGTATCACCCCGAGCTGTGGGAGGCCTTCCTCGATGAGACCGGCCCGTACTATCACAGCTACGGACATGTCATGGCAAACGCTGGTCTGCTCGACTTTTTCTACATCGGCGTTAAAGCCGGCATTTATCCATCGCTCATATTCCTCGGCGTCGGCGCAATGACCGACTTCGGCCCCCTGCTTGCCGACCCCAAGAGCCTGCTTCTCGGCGCAGCGGCACAGCTCGGCGTTTTCGCCGCGTTCCTCGGCGCAGTCGCCCTGGGCTTCACAGGCCCCGAGGCCGCATCCACCGGCATCATCGGCGGCGCGGACGGCCCGACGGCAATATTCTTAACAACAAAGCTTGCCCCGCATCTGTTAGGCCCCATCGCGATAGCGGCGTATTCCTACATGGCGCTCATCCCGCTCATCCAGCCGCCTCTCATGAAGCTGTTTACAACAGAGGAAATGCGCAAGGTCAAGATGGAGCAGGCGCGCGAGGTCTCAAAGACCGAGAAGATCATCTTCCCCATCGTCGTTGCCACCTTCGTCATCCTGCTTCTGCCCTCGACCGCTCCGCTCATCGGCTGCCTCATGCTCGGCAACCTCTTCCGTGAGTGCGGCGTGACCGACCGCCTGTCCGACACGGCGCAGAACGCCCTGATGAATATCGTCACCATCTTCCTGGCCACCTCCGTCGGCGCAACGATGGTAGCGCAGAACTTCCTGAGCGCTTCGACGATAAAGATCATCATCCTCGGCCTGTGCGCATTCGCTATCTCCACCATCGGCGGTCTGCTCGGCGGCGTCGTAATGTACTACACCTCCGGCAAGAAGATAAACCCGCTCATCGGCTCTGCCGGTGTTTCCGCAGTTCCCATGGCCGCGCGCGTTTCCCAGGACGTCGGCAGAAAGTATAACAAGACAAACTTCCTGCTCATGCACGCAATGGGCCCCAACGTCGCAGGCGTCATCGGCTCGGCTATCGCGGCCGGCTTCCTGCTGTCCGTATTCGGCGGCTGATATAAACCCATAGAAGACATGCATTCGAAAGAGTGCATGTCTTTTTTGCTCCCATGCGTTAAAAAATTATCTTTTGCCTATTGACAAATGCGCCGTGGGCGCTTATAATCTAAAACACACGTTGCAAAACATTGATTTTAAAACGCAGAGGTACATATCATGCCCCCTAAACCTAAATTCTCAAAGGACGAGATCATCGCCGCCGCGCTGGATATCGTGCGCGAAAAGGGCATCGACGCGCTCACGGCGCGTGAGCTTGGCGCAAGGCTCGGAAGCTCGGCAAGGCCGATATTCACGGTGTTTGCGAGCATGGACGAGGTGGCGCAGGCCGTGCGCGAGGAAGCGCAGAGGCAGTATGACGCGCATGTGCGCAAGGCCTCCGACCAGACCGATGTTCCCGCCTTCAAGGCCGCCGGTCAGCTCATGCTCAGCTACGCAAAGCAGCAGCCGAAGCTGTTTAGCCTGCTGTTCATGCACGAGTGCGAAAGCGCGCACGACTTTGCCGACGTTTTCGCCTCCCTCGGCGATACGGCGCCGCTGAGCATTGACTTTATCCGCCGTGACTACGGTCTTACGGAGGATGCGGCAATGTCGCTGTTTAAGCAGCTTTGGGTGTTCACCTACGGGCTGAGCGTCCTGTGCGCCACGGGCATGTGCGTTTTCTCCGACGAGGAGCTAAGCCAAATGCTCACCGAGCAGTTTACCGCCTCGATAAAGTCGATAAAAGCGGCGGAAAACGCGGAAAAAGGCAAATAGCAACCGCCGGTTGACACATTTCCGAGCCTGCTTTATAGCCTGCAACCGGTGAAAGTGGTAGTCTTACACCACATTCATCAAGGAGGATACAGCAATGATACTTGCAGATAAAATAATGACCCTGCGCAAAAAGGCGGGCTGGTCGCAGGACGAGCTTGCGCAGAAGCTTAACGTCACGCGCCAGTCGGTGTCCAAATGGGAGGGCGCGCAGTCGGTGCCTGATATGGAGCGCATAGTTTTGCTCAGCCGTCTTTTCGGCGTGACGACCGACTACTTATTAAAAGACGAGCTTGAGGCCGAGGAGTATGCCCCCTCTGAGCCGGACACGACAGTGCGCCGCGTGAGCATGGAGGAGGCCTCGACCTACCTCGATATACGCAGGGCAGACGCGTCGAAGATCGCGCTGGCAACGTTTTTGTGCGTCGTATCGCCCATCACGCTCATCGTCATGGCCGCCTTGAGCGAAAGCCCCTACATCGGCATACGCGACGTTGTCGCCGCCGGCATCGGCATGTGCGTGATGCTGTGCCTTATTGCCGCCGCCGTCGTTTTGTTCATCCGCTGCTCGAACCGCGTCTCGGAGTTTGCGTTTCTTGAAAAAGAGCCGTTTGAAACCGAATACGGCGTGTCCGGCATGGTGAAAGAGCGCAAGCGCGCCTTTAAGGATACGGCCTCGCGCATGAATACCCTCGGCACGGTGCTGTGCATTCTGTCGCTGCTGCCGCTGTTTGGCGCACTGATTTTTAACTACGCCCTCGGCCTTAACGCTGAGGATATCCTCTGCGCCGTCGGAGTCGGGCTTCTGCTGCTGTTCGTCGCCTTCGGCTGCTACGATTTCGTGTACGCCGGAACATACACCGCCGCGCTGGATAAGCTCCTCGAGGAGGGCGACTACACGCGCGAAAATAAGCGCCGCAGCAGCCGCAACGGTGCGATAACCCTGTGCTACTGGCTTGTTGTCACATCCGTGTTCCTGCTGTACACCTTTGGGCCGAACGGAAACGGTCAGCCGCAGTCGGGCTGGCTCATCTGGGCCGTCGGCGGCATACTGTACGCTGCGCTGTTCGCAGTGCTGAGAATAAAAAGAGGCGATAAATAGTTTGGAAAACATAATTGAAATTGAAAACCTGAATAAAAGCTTCGGCGATATCCACGCCGTGTGCGACCTGAGCTTTCACGTTCGGTGCGGCGAGCTGTTCGCATTCCTCGGCGTTAACGGCGCGGGAAAATCGACGACGATATCGATAATGTGCGGCGAAAAACGCGCCGACAGCGGCAGGATAACTATCTGCAGCCTTGACGCGCAGCACTCGACAGCGGAGATGACCCGCAGGCTCGGCGTCGTATTTCAGGACAGCGTGCTCGATAAGCCCCTGACGGTGCTCGAAAACCTCGAAAGCCGCGCCGCACTCTACGGCATAACGGGCAGAGCCTTTCGCGAGCGTGCAGAGGAGCTTTCCCGGCTTCTCGACTTTGAAGACCTGCTCGGCCGCCCCGTGGGTAAGCTCTCGGGCGGTCAGCGTCGGAGGATAGACATCGCCCGCGCGCTGCTGCACAGACCGGATATCCTCGTCCTCGATGAACCGACGACAGGGCTTGACCCGCAGACGCGCAAGCTTTTGTGGGACGTTGTGCATAAGCTTCGCAAAAAAGACGGGCTGACCGTTTTCCTCACGACGCATTACATGGAGGAGGCCGCCGACGCAGACTACGTCGTCATTCTCGACAGCGGCCGCATAGCCGCCGAGGGCACGCCGCTTGAGCTTAAAAACCGCTACACCGGCGACTTTATAAGCTTTTACGGCATTGAGCCGGAGCCCCTGCGTGCAATTGGCCTTGAACCTATAAAAACGCGCGACGGATACCGCGTTGAGGTCGCCGACACTGCCGCTGCAACGGCGCTTATAACAGCGCACCCGGAGCTGTTTTGCGATTACGAGATAGTCAAGGGCAAGATGGACGATGTGTTTCTCGCCGTGACGGGCAAATCCCTTGCCGGAGGTGCTGACGCATGAAAACACTGCTGATACTTATAAAACGCAACTGCAAGCTGTTTTTCAAGGACGGAGCCATGTTCTTTTCCTCCCTCGTAACGCCCGTCATACTGCTTGTTTTGTACGTCACCTTCCTGTCCGGCATTTACCGCGACAGCTTCCTGTCGGCTATCCCTGACAGCTTTTCGATAAGCGAGACTGCGCTTGACGCTTTGGTCATCGGCCAACTGTCATCCTCGCTGCTTGCCGTATGCTGCGTGACCATTGCCTTCTGCTCAAACCTTTTGATGATACAGGACAAGGTCACAGGCAGCGTGCGCGACCTCACCGTAAGCCCCGTGCCGCGCAGTACCCTTGCGCTGGGCTATTTCTTCTCCTCGGCCGCTGTTACGCTCATCATTTGCCTGACGGCGACGGTGCTGTGCTTTGCGTTCATGCTGAAGGCCGGGTGGTTCCTGTCGGGCGTCGACGTGCTGCTCATAATCTGTGACGTTATCATCATGACCCTGTTCGGCACAGGCCTTTCGTCCTGCCTGCACTATTTCCTCACGACGCAGGGGCAGCTGTCCGCCGTCGGCACGCTGGTGAGCGTCGGCTACGGCTTTATCTGCGGCGCGTACATGCCCATGTCAAACTTCCCCGTGGGACTTCAAAAGGCGCTGTCCTTCCTGCCGGGAAGCTACGGCACGAGCCTTATGCACAACCACTGGATGCGCGGCGCGTTTGACGAAATGCTCGCCTCGGGGCTTCCGCAGGAGCTTATTGACGGCATGCGCGACGGCGTTGACTGCAATCTCTATTTCGGCGGCACGCTCGTTTCAGACAGCGCGATGTATGCCATAATCCTCGGCTCTACCCTCGTCATCGTCGCGGCATATGTGCTGATAAACATTTTTTGCAGACCCCGCTATGGGGACAGATAAGAAAGGAGAACTGACATGCTCGAAATAAAAGGACTTACGAAATGCTACGGCGAGAAGAAGGCCGTCGACGACCTTTCGCTGCACATTGCCCCCGGCACGATCTACGGCTTTATAGGCCACAACGGTGCGGGCAAAACGACGACGCTCAAGGCCTGCGTCGGCATACTCGATTTTGACGAGGGCGAGATACTCATTGACGGCGTATCCGTCGCGTCCGACCCCATCGCCTGCAAGAAAAAGCTCGCCTACATCCCCGATAACCCCGATCTGTACGACTACATGTCCGGCATAAAATACTTAAACTTCATTGCCGACATTTTCGGAGTTGACAGCGCCGTTCGCAGCGAGCGCATAGCAAAATACGCCGGGCTTTTCGAGCTTACAGACGACCTTGCCCAGCCCATCGCCTCCTACTCGCACGGCATGAGGCAGAAGCTTGCCATCATCTCTGCCTGGCTGCACGACCCGAAGCTCATCATCATGGACGAGCCCTTCGTCGGCCTTGACCCCAAGGCCGCGCACATCCTAAAGGGCATGATGCGGCAGCTATGCGATGAGGGCGGCGCGATATTCTTCTCGACCCACGTTCTTGAGGTCGCCGAAAAGCTCTGCGATCAGGTCGCCATCATAAAGGGCGGCAAGCTCATCCGCGCAGGCACCATGAGCGAAGTCAAGGGCGACGATAGCCTTGAGGAAGTGTTCCTCGAGCTGGAGGATACGTCATGCTGAAAACTCTTATAAAAAAGCAGCTTCTTGACCTCAACCGCAGCTTTTTCTACGACCACAAAAGCGGCAAAATGCGCTCGAAGGGCTCAAGCGCCGCGTTTATCATCATGTATATCGTGCTGATGGTCGGCGTGCTCGGCGGTACGTTCACGTTTTTGTCTGTTCTCTTATGTAAGCCCTTTATGGGGCTTGGCCTTGGGTGGCTGTATTTTGACATAATGGTGCTCGTCGCTCTCATGCTGGGCGTGTTCGGCAGCGTTTTCAACACCTACGCAAGCCTTTACAAGGCCAAGGACAATGACCTCCTGCTCTCGCTCCCCGTGCCGACAAAGTATATCCTCGCTGCGCGGCTTTTGGGCGTGTACCTCATGGGTCTCATGTTCAGTGCGGTGGTCATGCTACCGGCGGATATCGTGTATTTCGTCGTTGCGCGCCCCGGCTTTGCGGGCGTATTCGGTGCGCTGTGGATGACGCTTCTTATAAGCGTTTTCGTGTTCATCCTCTCGTGTGCGCTCGGCTGGGTGGTCGCCGTTGTAAGCACGCACATAAAGAGCAAATCGCTCATCATCGTTTTGCTCTGCCTCGTGTTTCTCGGGCTTTACTATTTCGTCTGCTTTAACGCCTACGAGCTTATCCAGGAGCTTATCGTAAACGCCCTGACCATCGGCGAGAGCATAATGGGCTCGGCATATATCATCTACGTCCTCGGCGCTGCCTGCACGGGCGACTGGCTGTGGCTTCTTGTCATAACGCTTGTCATTGCGCTGCTTGCTTACCTCACCTACCGCGTGCTTGAGCGCAGCTTTTTAAAGCTTGCAACAGCATCGGGCAAGACTGCAAAGCGCGTTTACCGCGAAAAGGCCGCAAAGGTGCGCTCCCCGCGCGCGGCTCTGCTCGGCCGCGAGCTTACGCACCTATTGGGAAACGCGACATATATGCTAAACTGCGCCCTCGGCACGCCGCTGCTTATCATTGCCGGCGCTGCAATACTCATATACGGCGGCGAGTTTAATGCCCTTGCCGAAATGCTTCAGTTCCCGCCGGAATTTCTGCCGGTCATGTTCTCCATCGGCCTATGCATGATATCGTCCATGGTAGACCTCACGGCGCCCTCCGTTTCCCTTGAGGGCAAGGGCATATGGATAGCCCAGTCGCTCCCCGTTCCGGCAAAGCAGGTGCTTCGCGTAAAGCTCGATATGAGCCTCATTGTCGGCGGCATACCCACGCTGTTTTGCGCCGTGTGCGTCGTCATCCTGTTTAAGCCCGATGTGCTCACCGGCATAATGTGCGTCATCCTGCCCTGTGTGTTTTTCCTGATGCTCTCGGCCCTCGGCCTTATCATCAACCTCCTGCGCCCGAATCTTAACTGGCAGGACCCGACCGTACCCGTAAAGCAGAGCATAGGCGTGCTCATTGCCCTCTTCGGCGGCTGGGTGCTTGCATCCATCATTGGCGTTGCGTACTTTTTCCTGTGCACCAAGCTCTCGGGCGGCGTGTTCCTTTTGCTCGCGTCGATCGTGCTGCTTATCGTCTCCGCCTTTGAGCTAAAATGGCTCGACACAAAGGGCAGCAGAATATTCATGTATCTGTGATTGACACAGCTCCCATACCCATGATAATATTGTTATAAATTTATCGCAGGGAGGGACTTTACTTGAACAAAAAGCGCATAATATTGCTTCTGCTGGCCGTTGTGCTCGTATTTTCGCTCATGAGCACAAGCGCACTGGCAGACACCTATTGCGTCGACGGCAGCACCGACTCCGTCGTCTGCATTGAGGACACCAACGCCCTCGGTTCGGGCAAAATAGTTTTCTACCCCAAGGCACTTGAAGATAACAGCGCACAGTACCCCGTCGTTGTCTGGGCAAACGGAACAGGCTGCGTGACGAGCCTTTACTATGAGCTTCTGCGCGGCTTTGCCGAAGCCGGATACATCGTCGTCGCCGATACGACCGTAATGTCTGCCGACGGGACAGATCAGATAGACGCGATAGACTACATCATCGCAAAAAACGGCGACGCCGAAAGCGTCCTTTTCGGCAGGGTCGACTTTGCAAATATCTGCGCGGCCGGTCACTCGCAGGGCGGCCGAAGCGCAGTAAACGCCGCCGTTGCCGACGATAGGGTCACATGCGTTTTGTCCATCGCCGGCTCAAGCTTCAAAAGCGAGGCAAAGGGCCTCACCTGCCCCGCGTTTTTCATGACAGGCTCTGCCGACATGATCGTTTTGTCCTCCATGTGGGTAAAGCCCGCGTATGAGGCTTCTCAGGGCCACGCCGTGTACGCCTCCTTAAAGGGCGGGATACACACAAGCTGCATCATAAGCCCCGCCAAGATACTCAAATACGCCGTGCCCTGGCTTGACTGCCAGCTCAAGGGCGACAGTACCGCCTGCGCGGTGTTTGCCCCCGGCGGAGCACTTGCAAACGACAGCGCGTGGAAAAACTTCGCGTGCAAATAAAAAAATCCCCTAACCCATCAGGTTAGGGGATTTTTTATTCATTCTTCTGCAAGCTTTTTGAGCGTATCGCCCGTTAGGCGGTAAACCGTCCACTCGTCCATCGGCCGAGCGCCGAGGGAAAGGTAAAAGTCGATGCTCGGCTTATTCCAGTCGAGGCACCACCACTCAAGTCTGCCGCACCCGCGCTCGACGGCAATTGACGCGAGCTTTTTGAGGATTGCCTTTCCATAGCCCTTGCCTCTGTGCTCGGGCAACACAAACAAATCCTCCAGGTACAGACCCGCTCTTCCGAGAAATGTGGAGAAGTTGTGGAAAAACAGAGCAAAGCCGACCTCTGTATCGCCCTCGAGGGCAAAAATGACCTCGGCCTTCTGCCTGTCGAATATCCATTCCTCCAGCGTTTTCTCGTCTGCTATGACTTCGTCGAGCATGTTTTCATACTCTGCAAGCGCTTTTACAAAGCGCAGGATAAGCCCGGTATCCTTTCTTTCAGCATATCTAAATTCCATATGCTCTAACCTCACAGTCCGTATTCTGCCGCAAGCTTTGTAAATGCGGCAAGGCAGGCCTGTGCGGTCTTTTCGGATATGCAGTAGGCAAGGCGGGCATAACCGGGGACGCCGAAGCTGTCCGACGGGACGAGCAGCAGCTCAAACCTCTTTGCCTTTTCGCAAAACTGCGCGGCCGTATCGCTCCGGGGCGCTTTGACGAAGAGATAAAACGCGCCGTCCGGCTTTACGCACTCAAAGCCGAGGTTTGTCAAATGCGTGTACAGCGTCTCGCGGTTATTGGCATAGCTCGTTATATCGGGCTTTACATCAGCGCACAGGGTGAGCATACGCTGCATGAGGCTCGGAGCGCAGACATAGCCCAGCGCACGACCCGCGCCGCTTATGGCCGCAAACACCGTTTTGCTGTTCTCCACGCAGGGCGGCACCATGATATAGCCCAGTCTTTCGCCCGGAAGCGAGAGCGACTTGGAGTAGGAGTAGCACACGATGGTGTTATCATAAAAATTCGGAACAAAGGGGACGGTCACGTCGCCGTAAACGAGCTCGCGGTACGGCTCATCGGCGATGAGATAAATGCTCCTGCCCTGCTTTTTCTGAGCGGCATTGAGTATCTCCGCCATCTTGGTCAGCGTATCCGCGCTCAGTATCGCGCCCGAGGGGTTATTCGGCGAATTTATCATAACCGCCGCAACACCGGATTCGACCACCTTTTCAAATGCCGCCATATCCGGCTGCATGCTGACGTCCGCAGGCGGAATGGTGACAAACTCCGCTCCCGCGCTTTCGGCATACACGCGGTATTCCGGGAAAAACGGCGCAAGCGCCGCAACGCGCTCACCCTCGCCGGAGATAGCCGCAAGGACAATGGACAGTGAGGACGACGCACCCGAAGTCATGTAAACGCACTCAGCCGGTATATCATACCCCGCGCGGACGCTCTCTGCCCTTGCCGCCGCCGTGCGCGCTGACATAAGTCCCGGCGCGGGCGTATAGCTGTGAAGCTCAAGGGCGCTCTCGTTCTGCAAAAGCTCAATGAGCGTCTGCCGCACCTTTTCGGGTGCGGGGACATTGGGGTTTCCGATGCTGAAGTTAAAGACGTTTTCGCCGCCTATTTCGGCCGCGCGTGCATCGGCATAGGCCGCGATATCGCGTATCGCGTTCCCGCCCGTGCCGAGGGAGAGCATCTTCTGTGCTATCATGGCTGTCGCTCCTTTATCTGAGCTCGGCAAGCTCGTATATGAGCCGCTCGGTCTTTTCCCAGCCGAGGCAGGCGTCGGTTATGCTCTTGCCGTAAACGCCGCCGTCGGGCTTCTGGTTGCCGTCTTCGATGTACGACTCTATCATCATGCCCTTGACAAGGTGCAGGATATCGTTGGAATGGCGGGTGCTGTGGAGTATCTCCTTGGCAATGCGCGGCTGCTCTGCCCACTGCTTGCCGGAGTTTGCGTGGTTTGTGTCGATGACGACGGCGGGGTTTTTGAGCCCTGCCTTGTCATACTGCTCGCACAGGTTCATGATGTCCTCATAGTGATAGTTGGGCACGGTCTTGCCGTATTTATTTGCCCAGCCGCGCAGGATGGCGTGCGCCAGGGGATTGCCCTTGCTCTGCACCTCCCAGCTTGAGTAGACGAAGGTGTGCGGATGCTGGGCGGCGGTGATGGAGTTCATCATGACGGAAAGGTCGCCGCTTGTGGGGTTTTTCATGCCGACAGGCAGGGCAAGGCCGCTTGCCGTGAGGCGGTGGAGCTGATTTTCGACAGACCTTGCGCCGACTGCAACGTAGGAGAGCATGTCCGAAAGATAGTGGTGGTTTTCGGGATACAGCATCTCGTCTGCGCAGGAAAAGCCTGTTTCTGCGAGCACTTTCATGTGCATTTTTCTTATCGCTATAAGGCCGCGCAGCATATCCGGCGAGGAGTTGGGGTCGGGCTGATGGAGCATGCCCTTGTATCCGTCGCCCGTCGTGCGGGGCTTATTGGTGTAAACTCTGGGGACGACGACGATCTTATCCTCGACCTTTTCCTGAACGGTGCGCAGGCGGGAGATATAGTCGAGCACCGAGTCCTCACGGTCAGCCGAACAGGGGCCGATTATGAGGACGAGCCTGTTATCCTGGCCTGTGAATATCTTTTCAAGGGCGGCATCCGTCGCCTTTTTGCGCGCTGCGAGCTCCGGCGTTATGGGGTACATGTCCTTTATCGCCTGCGGCGTCGGCATTTTTCTCTTAAATTCCATGTTCATAGCTTATATCCTCACACATCAAAGTATTTTCTGCGCTCGGTGGACAGGCGCATCATATCGCGTATCGTTTCCCTGTCGCCGTTTGCAATACTGTCGCGCATGAGCGCGAACTTTTCGCTGAACAGATCCATCTGCTCGACGAGCACATCGCGGTTGAGCAAAAACAGCTCGCTCCACATTTCGTCGTTTATCTTCGCAATGCGCGTAAGGTCGCGGAACGAGTCGCCCGTGTAGTCGACAAGGTGGTGCGAATCCTTGCACACCATGAGCGACACCGCGATGCAGTGCGCAAGCTGCGAAAGGAAGCCTATCATCTCATCGTGCATTTCCGGCGTGAGCTCGGCGATCTTCCTAAAGCCCATTATTTCGCCAAGCTGCTTGCAGAGCGCTATCGCCTCGGGCGTATTTTTCTCCGTGGGCGTTACGATGTAGTTTGCGCCCTCGAATATCTGCATACGCGCATTTTCAACGCCGCTGCACTCGCGTCCGGCCATGGGGTGTGCGCCGATGTACTCAACGTCGCCGCGCAGCATATCCTGCACCTTGTATATAACGCTGCATTTTACGCCCGTGACGTCGGTTATAACGGCGCCGGACTTAAAATGCTGCTGGTTATGCTCTATCCACTCGACAAAAGCGTGGGGATACATCGCAAACACCACAAGGTCAAACTGACCGATGTACTCCGGGTCGATATCGCTTCTGCCGTGCTTTATTATGCCTCGCTCCACGGCGTAGTCGATCGCTTCCTGACGCCTTGCAAGGCCGCCGACCTCGAAGCCGCGCGCTGTGAGCGCTTCGGCGTAGCTTCCGCCCATCAGACCGAGGCCGGCGATAAGTATCTTCGTTTTTTCATTAAGCTCCATTGCTTGCCTCCAAACCGAGCTTTTCAAGCTCCTCAAAAAAGTTGGGATAGCTTTTGCGCACGGCCTCTGCTCCGTCTATCGTGCCGCCGAGCCTGCTCAGAAGCAGGGTCAGCGCCATGACCATGCGGTGGTCATTGTGCGAGGAAAGCTCCACTGTCGGCGCGTATATTGCGCCGGGCAAAACCGTCACGCTGTTATCCCCGACCGTCAGGCGTGCGCCGAAGTGCGCAAGCTCCTCGGCGGAGACTGCCGCGCGGTCGCTTTCTTTTATTCTTAATCTGCGCGTGCCGGTGAAGTGCGCACCGTGCCCCTTTGCAGCCGCCGCTGCAAACAGCACGGGGCCGAGGTCCGGGCAGTTTGATATATCGAGCACTGCGCCCGGCTCATCCAGCCGCTTTAAATATTCAAGGCAGACCTTATCGCCCTGGATGCTGTCATAATTAAGGCCGCCCACTTTAAGCGAATTTCCGAGGCTGTTAAAGGCAAAAAGCGCCGCTGCATTCGACCAATCGCCCTCAACGGTATCCTCATGGGCAAGGTATCGCTGCCCGCCCTTTATGAAAAAGCGGTTCTCCTCTTTTTCCTCAATGATAACGCCGAATTTGCCGAGAACGGCCATCGTCACGTCGATATATGCTCTGCTTTCAACAGGCGGCAGCAGAGTTATCACACTGTCCCCCTCAAGGCGCGGCAGGGCAAACATAAGCCCCGACACGAACTGGCTGCTGACATCGCCGCGCAGGACGTATTCGCCGCTTTTAAGCTCGCCGCACATTTCGATTCCGCCGTCGCGCGTTTCGATACTTATGCCCTTTTGACCGAGCAGCGATTCATAAATGCCGATGCCGCGCTCTAAAAGCCTCGGCGTTCCCTCGAATCTCACGCGCGCGCCGGTGAGCGCCGGCGGTATCATGAATCTGAGCGTGCTCCCGCTCTCGCGGCAGGAAAACACCGCGTTTTCGGGCACCTTGCCCTGTGCGCCGCAGACCTTTATCATGTCGCCCTCGCGGGAATAGCTTGCGCCGAGGGAAGTTATGCAGTCGAGCGTTGCGAGCATGTCCTCGCTTTCCGACACCCCGTGGATTATGCTCTCCCCCTCGGCGAGAGCCGCGGAAATGAGCATACGGTGGGCATAGCTTTTTGACGGAGGCGCGGTAATTTCACCATTTACGCGCGAGGGGCTAATTTTAAGCTTCATTTTTGTCTCCGTAATTATCGATAAGGAAATCCATCGCCTCAAGGTATCCCTCAAGGCCGTGGCCGCAGATGGTTTTCGCCGCAACATCGCGTATATAGCTTACCTGCCGGAAAGCCTCACGCTCTGACACCTCGGAGATGTGCACCTCCACCGTCGGTATGCCGACGCCCTTTACAGCGTCTGCAATTGCAACGGAGGTGTGCGTATACGCCGCGGGGTTAAACACGATGCCGTCAATTTTGTCAAAATACGCCTTCTGTATCGCGTCGACGAGGTCACCCTCGTGGTTTGACTGATAAAAATCCACCGCGACGCCGCGCTCGACTGCGTGTGCGCTTATCATGGCAAGCAGCTCCTTATAGCTTTTCCTGCCGTAGATATCCGGCTCGCGGATGCCGAGAATGTTTATATTCGGCCCGTTTAAAACGAGAAGCTTCATTTAAATCGCCTCCAAAATCGCCTCAGCCTCGGCCTCGGGCGTAGTGTTTGCATCGATGTGCACTTCGGCGCAGGCCTTGTAAATGTCGTATCTCTCGGCATAAAGGCGCTCGAGCTTATCTCTCTCGGATGAGAGCGGCCTGTCGTCCGTCGCAACGAGATTATTAATTGCCCTGTCCAAGAACACGATGACGCCGTTTTGCTTCAGCGCGCGGATATTGTCCTTATCCAGAACCGCGCCGCCGCCCGTTGCGATGACCTTGCCGCCCGTGCCGGCCAGCTCTGCGATAGTCTCTTTTTCTATCTTCCTGAACTCCGCCTCGCCGTGCTTTGCGAAGAAGTCGGCTATCGGCATGCCTATCTTTTTGACGATATACTCATCCGTATCGGCAAGCTCCAGCCCCGTTTTTTCAGCGAGGATGCCGCCGACGGTGGTCTTGCCGCTTGAGGGCATACCGACAAGGACAATGTTCTGCTTTGCCGTCTTTACGCTTTTATATGCCTTATCTATAAGCTTCGGTTCGACCTCAATGCCCTGGAACACCGCCGAAGCGTGCACCGCCTGAGCCGAGAGCATGTACAGTCCGCCCGCCGCCGGAAGTCCGCGCTCCTGCGCATCGAGCACAAGGTTCGTTCTAAGAGGGTTATATATCGCGTCAAGCACGCCCTCGAGCGCGGGGAAGGCGGAAATGTCAATAGGTCTGCCCGCGCTGCGCGGGAACATGCCGACGGGCGTTGCGTTTATTATGACCTGCGCGTCCGAGTGCTCTGCTATCGCCTTTTCATAGGTTATGCTGCCGTCGCGCCCGAAGCGCGAGACGCAGTAATATTCCTCCGCGCCCATGAACTTTGCAAGCGCCTGCGCGGTTTTAGACGCGCCGCCCGTGCCGAGGATGAGCACCTTTTTCCCGGCAAGAGAAACGCCAATGTGCTCGGAAAGAGCGCGCATACCGGCAAAATCCGTATTATCGCCATAGAGCACACCGCCGCGGTTTACGATGGTGTTCACAGCGCCTATCCTCTGCGCAGTCTCGCTTATTTCATCAAGATACGGCATGACCGTCTGCTTATACGGTATCGTCACGTTTATCGCGCAAAAATCGCGCTTTTCGAGGAAGGGGCCGACCTCCTCGGGGCTGAGCTCGCACAGCTCGTATTCATAATCGGCTATCTGAGCATGTATTTCGCACGAATAGCTGTGCGTCAAATGCTCACCTATAAGTCCGTATTTCATTTAAGCTGATCTCCTTTCGTCAGAACATCCGTGCCAAAGCGCATGGCCAGCAGGTCGCACACTGCAAGCGCCGCCACACTGTCGAGGACCGGGCAGATGCGGCGGATTATCGCCGGGTCGTGCCGCCCGACTATGCTGAGCGTCGCGTTTTCGTTTTTTACGAAATCCACGGTCTGCTGGGGCTGCGCGATCGACGGCGTGGGCTTAACTGCGCAGTTAAACACTATTGGCATGCCGTTTGTTATGCCGCCGTTTATGCCGCCGTTGTGGTTGGTCGCAGTCTTAACAGCGCCGTTTTCAATGCGCAGAGGGTCGTTAAACTCGCTGCCGCGCATTTTTGCGCAGTCAAAGCCCGCGCCAAACTCAATGCCCTTTATCCCGCCGACGGAAAACACGGCGTGGGATATAAGGCTCTCAACGCTGTCAAACCACGGCTCGCCAAGCCCCGCCGGGAGACCGGATATAGCCGTTTGCGTAACGCCGCCGATGCTGTCCTGCGCCTCTCGTGCGCTCAGTATAGCTTTCGCCATCTCCTCGCCCCTGGCATCGTCCAAAACGGGGAAGGATTTCTCCCCAAGCGCTTTTACGTCATCCTCAATTTCGCCAAACTCACGGTCCTGCACGCCGCCGCAGCTTAAAATATGCGTGCCTATCTCAATGCCCATTGCGCCGAGCGCCGGGATGAGCACGCCGCCTGCTGCAACGAGCGCCGCCGTCACTCTGCCGGAAAAGTGGCCGCCGCCGCGATAGTCCTCAAAGCCGTGATATTTGCAGCTTGCCGCAAAATCGGCATGTGAGGGGCGGGCAAGGCCGTAGGCATAGTCGCCGCTGCGCACATTTTCGTTCGGGATGACGATGCACAGCGGTGTGCCGGTGGTTTTGCCGTTAAACACGCCGCTGAGTATCTGAAACTCGTCCTTCTCGCGTCTGGGCGTATCCAGCGCCGAGGACGGGCGGCGGCGCGACAGCAGCCGCGCGATGGCCTCCTCGCTCACGGGAACACCGGGGCTCAGTCCGTCGAGCACACAGCCGACGGCCCGGCCGTGGCTTTCGCCGAAAAGCGTGAGCGTCACGCTCTGGCCGAAGCTGTTTTTCATTCTACCGCCTCCAAACGCGAAAGTATCTCATCAGCAGTCATGCTTTTAAGCTCAAACGAGCCTATCTCCGGCACGGTGACTGCCGTGATGCCGTTTGCCTGCATCTTTTTATCGTGCACAAGGTATGGCCGGAGCTCTATCGGCGTCTGCTCGATAACAGTCGGCAGACCGTATTTTTTAAGTACGCTTTCAATGCGCTTCTTCGCCGCGCCCTGCGCCATCGGTATCATGCCCAGGGCAACGCACTCGCCGTGAAGAAGCCTTGCGTCGTTAAAGCTCTCGACCGCGTGGCCGATGGTGTGGCCGAAGTTTAATATCTTTCTCAGCCCCGTTTCGTGAACATCCTGCTCGACGACCGAACGCTTTATCATAAGCGCGCGGCGAATGATCTCCGGCAGGTCGGCGGACAGGTCAGCGCTGCACTCTATGAGCTCAAACAGCTCCGCGTCGCTCGTCGCGGCCATTTTTATCGCCTCGGCAAGCCCCGCCATGAGCTGGCGGCGTGAGAGGGTATTGAGCGTGTCGGGGTCGATTATAACGCGCCTTGGCTGATAAAACGCGCCGACGATGTTTTTAACTCCCTCGAAGTCAATAGCGGTCTTGCCGCCTATAGACGAGTCGACCTGCGACAAAAGCGTCGTCGGGATGTTGTAAAAATCCACTCCGCGCATATAGCAGGAGGCTGCAAAGCCGCTCAGGTCGCCGACAACGCCGCCGCCGACGGCGACAACGCAGTCGCCTCTCGTGCAGCCTGCCTCGAGCATTTCGCGCAGTATCATTTGCAGCATGTCAAAACACTTGCTTTTTTCGCCCTGCGGGATGCACACTATCCTTGCGCTTTTGCACTGACCGGCAACCGTCTCGGCATACTGCGCGGGAACTCCGCTGTCTGTTACGACGATAACGCGGCGATTTAAGTTTAAAAGCTCACCGACCTTGCCAAGTGCGCCCGACTCGAGCACGATATCGTAATCCCATGTATCTGTTTTAACGGGGATGAGCATTGCTATCACTCTCCGACTTTAAGATTTGAGTAGTAGGTTCCGACGAGCTTGAGCTTTGCGCATATCGCCGACAGCTCGCGGAGCATATCCTGGCCGTTTTCAGTGTTTATATTGCCTTCGGCCTCGATGTAGAAGTAGTAGTTCCACTGCAGGTCCTTCATCGGGCGCGAACGGAGGTTGCGCATGTTAAAGCCGTGGGCGCCGATAATATTAAGCGTCTGCGCAAGCGCACCGGCCTCGTTCTGAACGGTGAAGACGAGGATGAAGTTTTCGTCCTCGCGGCGGTTCTGCGATGCAGGGCGGTTCTGTGCGCGGGAGAGGGCTGCAAAGCGTGTGGTGTTATTCTTGCTGTCGTTTATGACCTTGTCGATGAGCTTCAAGCCGAAAACGTCGCTTGTCTCATCCGAGGCGATGGCGGCAACGCTGGGGTCATTAAGCTCCTTGACATACTGCGCTGCCAGCGCCGTGTTGGAAAACGACTGCGTCTGAAGGCCGTGGGCGCGGATGTATTCGCTGCACTGGTCAAGCGCCTGCGGATGGCTGATGACGGTCTTTATGCCTTCAAGCGTTGCACCCTCGACGCCGAGAAGATTGTGCTCTATCGGCATATCGATGACCTGATTTACGAACAGATCGCCCGAGAAGATGAGGTCCATGACCGTTCCGACCTCGCCCGCTGCGCTGTTTTCAAGCGGGAGCACGACGCAGTCATGGTCGCCGCGCTCGACTGCCTGATATGCGTCCTTGAAGTCTGCAAAGGGCGTAAGCTCGGCTTCGGGGAACATCCTGCGTGCGGCCATGTGCGCAAACGCACCCTCAACGCCGCAGTAGGTGACGCGCATACCGTTGAGTAGGCGCGACTGATACTCACAGGCAAGCTCAATGGTGTTCTTTATAAATTTAACATAGTACGACTCAACATCGAGGCTGTCAATGTGTGCGCGGTTGCGCTTTATGACCTCCTGCTCGCGGGCCTCGTCCCTTATCGAAAGGCCGTGGGCGCGCTTATACTCGGCGATGTCGGCGCAGACGGTCAGGCGCTGCTCGAAAAGCTTTGCCATCTCGCTGTCTATGCGTGTGATCTCGTTTCTGGATTCCTGGAGCTTGTTCATTTTTCTGTACCTCTTAGATTATTATTATGCAAAACAAAAGCGGCTCCCCAAAGGAAACCGCATTCAATGGCATATTGCTATTTGCCGCTTATGCGGCAGTGAAAATGCATTGTTACGTCCTTTGCGGGGCATGGCAGGCGCCAAAATAATAATAAACGCAGTACGCATAAAATCGTACTGCGCTATAAAAGGACATAGCAAGACCATTGCGGACAGACTCAGACACGGAGACAGTGTTAGCAGCATTGCGCATGGTCATATCCGTATCCTCGCTTTCTTCCGAATGATGAATAAATTATACCCATTTGCCGATTGCTTGTCAATTGCCGCTTTTGAACAAATTTATGCCGCCTTAACGCGCGCTTTTGTAGCTTTTAACCCCACAAAGCCGTCAGCATGGGGATTATCTGCTTTTTGCGGCTCATAACGCCGGGCAGGAAGATGGTGTTATCCTTAGGCTCTGCGGAAAATGCGCGGCGGATGGTGTCGTCGCTTCCTATGTAAAGCAGCTGCGTGCCCTCAAGCAGAACATCCGTCAGCATGAGGATTACCATGTCATAGCCGTTATCGCGCTTTAGGCGCTGCATTTCGGCCATGAGCTCCTCGCGCCGCTCGAGCATTTTTGCCGAGTCAAGCGTCGTTATCTGACCGACGCCAAGGATCTGACCTGAGATGTGGAACTCCTTAAAGTCGCTCTTTATAAGCTCGACCGCGGGCTTATTATCGCCGCTTCCGGAGAAAAGCTCCTTGCCCAGCGCATCCAGCGGAATATTTGCAAGGCGCGCCATACGCTCGGCAAGGGCGATATCGCGCTTTGTGCAGGTCGGCGATTTGAACATGACCGTATCCGACAGTATCGCCGCCGCCATCAGTCCCGCCATCGCCGGGGAGGGCATGACGCCGTGCTCCTGATACATGCCGCAGATTATCGTCGTCGTACTGCCAACGGGCTCGTTGCGCATACGAATAGGCTGCGAGGTCTGAATATCTGCAAGGCGGTGGTGGTCGATTATCTCAAGTATCTCCGCCTGCTCAAGCCCCGCGACAGCCTGCGAGCGCTCATTGTGGTCAACGAGCACGACGCGCTTGCGGCGCGGCCGCAGCAGGTGGTATCTTGACAGCGTGCCGACGACCTTTTCGTTTTCGTCCAGCACGGGATAGCAGCGGTAGCGGCTTTTGAGCACTTCCTCGCGCACATCGTCGATATAGTCATCCAAATGGAAGCATATCGTGTTTTCCGTGTGGCAGGGGCGGGATATGGGGATTGCCTGATAAATGAGCTTTGCAACGCGCGCCGCGTCAAAGGGCGTGGATATGATGCATGTGCCTCCGGCATTTTGCAGCCACTCCTCGCGCGCCTCGGTCTGGCACAAAACGATGCAGCTTACGCCGATATCCAGCGCGCGCTTTATCATATCCGGCTGGTCGCCGCACAAAACGATGCTGTCCGGGTCATTGAACAGCAGGGTCTGGCAGCTCTGCGGCAGGGCGATGACGACGTTGCCGGAGATGCAGTCGAATATATTGCCGTCCTCGTTGAGTATCTTGCCCTCAAGAACGCTCAGGATGTTAAACAGCGGCACCTCGTCCATGTGCGGGTCTATCATCGTCAGCAGGCTGTACGACGCAATGTCGCCCGCAGAGAGCGTACCGTAAAGCGTCCCGTCCTCGTTCGAGACGGGGATGACGGATATCTTCTGCTCGCGCATGGTGTGCCATGCTCTGTCCATCGTAACGGTCGAGCTGAGCGCCGGGGGCGTATCGAAATCAAGGTCACGCACCTGCGTGCGCACGTCCTTTATGAATCTCGGCGCGGCAAAGCCGAATTTATCGAGCATCCGCTGCGTTTCATCGCTTATATGTCCAAGGCAGGCCGCCGTGTATTCCCTGTCGCCGAGCGCATTGCGCAGCGCCGCATAGCTCATTGCCGCGACGACGGAATCGGTGTCGGGATTGCGGTGGCCGACTACAAAAATTTCGTTCATGCGTGATCTCCTCTCGCTTGTTGCCATCCAATTATAGTTGCTCGGGCGAAAAAGTCAATGAATTTCTTGTAAATACCGATAAAAAGTAGCGGCATCTTAACAGATGCCGCGTAGTACTGTCTAAAATATACGCTTTTGTGCAAATTTCAGAGCAGCGAGGGGAGCTCGAGGGGGCAAAGGCCCCGCTCGAAATGAGATAGGCCGCCGCTGAAAGGCTTGGCAAACAAGACTTTCAGGCAAAGCAGCATTTTGAACGCTTTCAAAATGCTCGGCGGGAAAGTGAAGTCAAAAAAGTCCCGCACGGGCTTTTTTGACAAGCCGAAGCGGCATCTTAACAGATGCCGCTTGAGGCTGTCGATTATTTATTTAATCACAATTCCGGTGTCCAGCCGTCGCCAAAGGGATTGCCCGTCTTGTCGGCTTCGACAAGCTGCTTGTAGTAGCCGGCAACGGTAAGCTCCATGTACGGGAAAACGAAAAACTGCGCTATAACACCAAGGCCGATGACGTTCATGACGACCGCCACAGAGGGCATGACAAGACCTATCTGCGTGCCGAGATAGTCGACAACGCCGACGAGAAACAGCCAGCCGATGAAGCTTATATCCAGCGAAAAGAGCTCCCACTTGTGCCCCGCCATAAGGCGCTTGCTTTCTCTTATGCACTCAAGCGCACTCAGCTCCGGATGCTCGAGCAGAAGGTATATCGCCATGCGGTAGCGGTAAGCCGCGATAACGCCGGGTATGATAAACAGCAGCGCCCACAGGAACACGAACACAGCCATGAGTATATACAGCCACAAAATGCGCAGGAACATGCCGAAGGAGTCGAAAATGTTCCAATAGCTTGCACCTGTGCCCCGAAGCGTGCGCAGGCAGAAGATGATGAAGCCCGCACCGAGCATGATGCTTACAAGCTCTATCGCCAGGTCCAGCAGAGCCGCGGCCGGCGACGGAAGCGCATCCTCCAGCGCGTCCTCGAGAACATACGCGAACATGTCGGGGTCGACATTGCCATATACATTATAATCGTAGCCCGCCTCATAGCCGGCTTCAAACTGAGCGCTCATATCGTCCGCGCTATATCCGCCGACGAGCTTAAAGGATAGGAAGTTGAGCACCGCTATGATGAGCAGGTATATTATCGCCATCACGACCGGTTTGGGCTGGGCGGTCCTGATAAGCTGCTTTGACTGCGCCTTGAGCTGCTTTCTGTCCATTGCATGAACCTCCTTCATACATATGTTCTGATTATATCATCTTCCCGCATAAAATAACATACCCGCGCGAAAAAAATATTGGCTGTATCGTAAAATAATTATCTTGACAAGACGGCGCGGGAATGCTATTATTATCAGGCACTTAAATGCGCGAGTGGTGGAATTGGCAGACTCGCTAGATTCAGGTTCTAGTGCTCACTCCGGGCGTGCGGGTTCAAGTCCCGCCTCGCGCACCATGAAAAGGCTCGAAAATGCAAGTTTTTGGGTCTTTTTTTTGCATTTTTAGACCTTTTCGAAAATGGCTGTATCGGCATCACACTAAAACATGTCCAAAAACATGTCCACAATTCAAGAAATATATATTTTGTTCATGAGCTCAGAAGTTTGCTTTTTCGTCTCATTAAAACATCGTGTATATATGTTCATGGTCGTTGCAATATCCTCATGCCCCAAAAACTCTTGTGCCTGTTGCGGAGTTGCGCCGTTAGCTATTAGGAGACTTGCGGCTGTTCTGCGCATGTCGTGTGCCCCTACCCTCGGCAACCCGCAAGATTCGGACAATTTAGGTATAATTCTTGTGACATATTCGGGGCTTACATTACTACCATCTTTCCAACAACAAACTTTATCGAGTTTCACCCCCGCGGTACTTTGACTGTCCTTTAGCGTTTGCAGATATGGCACAGTAAAATCCATCAGCGCGATCACTCTGTCACTTCGTTCAGTTTTTGTGCGTTCTTCTTCAAGACATTCACCCCGTGTTCGCACATATGTATTGCATATGTGTAGTGTTTTACTATCAAGGTCTATATCTTGCCAGCGCAAACCGCATATTTCAGAACGCCGCAACCCGTAAACCATAGCTAGAATAACAATGGCATGTATTGGCTCACCAGCCTTCTCAGCCGCTTTTAAAAGCGCTTTCGCCTGTTCGGCTGTCAGTGCTTTTCCGTGAAATTTTGTCTTTTTACGCGGCATTTGGACAAGGTTTGCAGGATTGCTGTTAATAATCCCTTTGCGGATAGCGTCCTTTATTGTCCCGTTGATAACCGCAAAGTGCTTTTTTATAGTATCAGCGGACAATGTTTCTGCAAGCGTATCACAATATTGCTGTAAATCGTTATAGCTTATATCGCAAATACTTATATTGCCCAGCATAGGGATAATGTAGCGTTCCGCGCTGTATGTGTAGTTTTGCCGTGTGTTGTCTTTTATGCTTGCGCTTCGTTCTTTTAGCCAGCGCCTCACGTATTCTTCAAAAGAACAGTTTTCGTTGATCGCTGTACTGTTTAGACTGTGCTCCCACTCAGATTTTACTTTAGGCAACAATTTTTGCGCTTTACGTTTGGTATTATCTGCAACCTTTAATTCAAGCGATTTTGACAGCCGTTTACGTTCATGTGTATCGGGGTCGTAATAACTTCCTCTTGCTGTCCAAATACCGCCGTTGTTCCATAGAGATACTTTAACCTCTATTGGGCTTGCCATATGGTTAACCTCCCTTCGTAGGCAAGCTGAGTCGTTACGGATAGTATTATATCCTTCTTCATTCTGAATGTCTACCGCTGCTGTTCCTTTAATAACGGAGAACGGTATAACATTTGTTTGCACCGTTGAGACACTTCTAATAAATATCATCCCTTTCATAATACTTAAAATATTTGCACTAATTATACCACAAAAGGCAAGTTAGCACAACACATAGCTATACAAATACAGTCAAAAAGTATAGCCACATTCAAAAACAACCTTGAATATCTTTAAATGATAAATTTCAATTCTACCTATCTTTATAAAATATATCGTGATTATCAACATTTGCTGCAATCAAGTTGTTGTTGGCCAGCAGCCAAAAAATGCTGATTTATCAACGCTTTTAATTAATGCACAAAATGTTTGACTTTGTGCGATAAATAATTTGAGTAATTGAAATGTTGATATGCTGAGCGGGCATATCACCGAAAAAAGATTGTTATAACATTAACTAAAATTTCGCGATTTTTGCAACGTCAGCACGCGCGTTTCACGCGCTTTCTTTGCTGACGCATAATAATAAAGAGCCATTATGATAATGAAGTATTAAAATTATAAAAATAATATGTTGATTAATTCTATTGCCAGTAGGGTAAAGTTAGATGTTTTTATAGTATAATTATATATCCCTTTATCTTTTAAGAGACGACGCCGCAAAGCATTGAAAATGCAGGACTTTTTTCGGCAAAATCCCATTTGAAATGGGAAACTGCTATTTTTGCCACTCGAAACGCAAACTGACGCTACAGTGTTTCACGGCCTATACAGTGGCAGATATCCAGCAATGATGCACGCTATACAATCCCGCTCAAACCATCCGCGCGTTTCTCATTGGATTACCTTTGCCGTCCATGCTTTATGCGGGTCGTTCAAACTCCAAGGCTTCATTTATCCAGCTGAAATATAAATTACGCATTCTCTTGGAGGGCAAATATAACTGTATCGGCTGGTCATTTCTAAGTCTGCTTCTACACATCCACTGTATAAGAGCGGATAGCGCGAATTCGTCATCGTCGAGTATTATAGGCCGTTGCCCGTTTGCTATCCGCGTCGGATTATCATCTACAAACAATCCCTTTATAACGGGGTTATAGAACAAGTTGCACAGGTATATAAGTACCCAGCGATTGGAGTATATATTGGATGCTTTCATATTACACGGGACAAAGCTGTCGAGCTTAGCAGCTTTTACTTTATCATCAAGACGATTAAATTCGTCTTTGGACATAGTTGAAAGTGTTTTAGCACGTCCGAATCTTTTCCCGTATTTAAGTTTACTCTTTCCGTCTTTGGGGCAAGTCCACATTATGGCTTCATCTTTAACAGATACATTGCCATATTGCTTCCTTAGACCCTCTATGAAGCTATCTATATACTTGCACAGCTGCGTTAACGTCTCAGGCTTAGACCGTTTGTTATCCTGCCACCATGCAGTGCAAAACATCCTACTGATCGGCACACGTTCCTGCATATCGTCAAAGTTGCAGCTATCGCGTACTGTCACCAGTGATGAAAGCTTACGCCTGTAGGCTATGTCTATCGAATCATCGTAGTCACAGACGCAGTATTCACCTTCATCGTCCTTGTGGACACTGGCCAGCTCATACGGTATATCAAACAATTCAAAATAAGCCCGTAGTGTTGAGTGCTCGAATCTATATGTCATAACATAGATTTCATCCAACACTCTGAACACTTCGGGCGGGAACACACAGACAAGCAGAGTATTACGGGGATAGTACAGGCGTTTGAGCTTGGCAAGCCTTTCGACAACGGAAAACTTACCTCCCTCATAGCTGTTTCCTATCCAGTGTACAAGTTTGTTATCATCTATGGATATCAGCTTTTGATTTATAAGCATATCGATATCCGCATCGGATATTTGCTGCTTTATATCAGATTGAACAAGCTGTGTATCATTAAATTGCTGCACAACGTCCAGCACTTCATCAAGTATCAATACATATTTGCCACTGGATATATAGTCTATAGTTTCGGGTGTAGTATTCAGAAACGTGCTGTGTGTCACCGCAACGCTGCAACGCTCCTGTAGCAGTTCATTAAAGCTTTCTATTTTACTGCAATCGAAGTTTACAGGCTCGTAGAACCTGTCCTTCCCGCAAGCGTTGCGTATGCGGGTTATCTCATCAAGGAAGGGAGTACAGTATATATACTCCCTTTCCGTGTTATGACACATTTCCTGTATCGCCCATGTGGTTTTACCCGCGCCACACGGCGCATCGATAACTTTGACTTTCATCATACGTTAACCTCCTGTATGTGATATATTCCAAAAGGCAGAGCTTTACGGGCTAAGCCCGTTACTCTGCCTTTAAGATATTCTAAATATTTATTTTGTTTGCCTCTGTGCAAAACCATTACAGACTTTGCATCTGACCAGTCCATACTGGCAATTTCATTCTGACGGCCGAGGGCGTATTTTATATCACTGCCCCAATATTCATTGGAAAATGTCTTACGCCATACTTTAGTCCGTCCTTTACGCACTTTCAAAGGTACAGTGTACGGTTTGCTTTTAACTGCTTCACGGTACAAGCACGCTAACAGCTCATCAGCATTACGACATATATACCGTTCCTCAAACCAACCTCGATGCGGAGGGGAGTCGGCTGTAGATGCCGCACACAATGCCGCCCTGCGCTCAGGACTGGCGAAGCACTCTTGTAGAACATAGCCCATGTTTGCACAACGATACAGCCGTATGCGGTATTCACCGTTCACATACGCAAGCATACAGGCATGAGGCTCTTTGATTTTGGAGACGATATCCTGCTTTCTATTGTTTTGCGCCCCTGTCATAACAGACAGATTTAGTATTGTGTTATTATTGGGGTTATCGTCCAAGTGGTCAATTACCAGTCCATTAGCACGGCAATGCTCTTTCCATGCCTTTATATCGCTGACCAGTGTCTTTTCGTGAATCATACCGTGATAACAGCCGTATGCCAAATGCGAAGCCGCTATTACAATTTGTTCACCGCCTCTATTTTCGCGAATACGAAATTCAATTCTTTCGTGGGTACGTTGGCGATGTACGCCCAATTTATTTAAGCGCAATATTTTCATTAATTCGTCGTTGTATGTGAAATGGTTTGCGGGATATTGTTCATATGTCCCCACATATTTGCACACTATATAGTCTCCCTGCTTGCGTACCTCTCGGTCTGTGTGCTTAGAGCTTGAACCTTTTTTCATTGTTGGCATTTAATTTACCTCCATTATTTTTTTATATATTTGCTTCCGCTCCACGGCTTCATATCCAGCACCAAGTCAAACAGCCTGTCAAAACATCTGCCGCAAAGGGCAATTGTCAGCCGTTCACCGTCGTGCTCAGAGCCGTAATTAGCATTTAATGCGATGCTGGATAGGAAGGAATCTTCCTTCCCGCAAATGTCGCAAGTACAATCTTTCATTGCATTTGTCTCCTTTATGATAAAATTTCATACAAAATCGAGTGATTTTGCGCTGGTGGAGGCTGTACATTTGTCAATTTATCCAGCTCCTCTCAGTTTTGAAGTATAAAAAAGAGCCGTTCACTGCATGGTGAAGGCTCGTTTTTTGTATTGAATTTATCCGTTCAAAAGGGATGAAACGGGCGGTCTGTCCACTCACTACTAACCGCAACTTGCCTCCCACAAGATATTGCGGTTCAAGGCAGGAAAAAGCACGGTAAAACCACAAGGCTCTACTACTAACCGCAAGTGTACCTCTCTATCTGAAATTTGTCCCTTTATATATACCGTAAGCCCCCCTCCCTATATACCGTAAAGGGTGGGACAAAAATATCTCACTACTAACCGCAAGTGTTGGGACGGAATTCACTGTTCGGCAAGCGTGGACAAAACAAAAAACGCGAAACCCATAACCAAAGTTACAAGTTTCGCGTCGAAGTGTTTACAACTGCTAATTATAAGATGGCTATATGACAAACCGTATTACACAAACTCGATTTTAAGCTGTTTTCCGATTCCGTTTGCAATACGAGCCAGTGTATCAATAGTGGGACTTGTCGTTCCGTTTTCTATGCGACTGATATTAGACTGTCGAATTCCTGTCTTTTCAGCAAGTTCCTTCTGTGTCATGTTGCTTTCCAGCCGCGCGGCAATGACGGCGCGGATAGCTTCATACTCAGGGCGCATGGCTTCATATTCTGCTGCAAATTCAGGGTCTTTCATTTGCTCACTAAGGTACTTTTTATAGTCATTCATAATGTTCCCTCTTTTCATAATCCGCTTTATACTTTTTGGCAAGTTCAATTTCGGCCTTTGGAGTTTTTGCGCTCTTTTTAATAAATCCGTTTGTCAGAATGATTTTATTATCTACTACGAAGAAATAGAATATCCTTGATATATCGCTTGCAAATTTGATTCTCAGTTCAAACAAGCCATTGCCGATCGGCTTGGAATGCGGCTCTCTAAGCGTATTCCCGAATTCTTCGAGAATTGAAAGCCCGTGCAGCGCTTTAACTCGCATTTTCTTATCTAAGCTATTCAAAAAATCCTCTACAGGAGCGTTACCATTAGGCAGCCTATAGAATTCAAGTTCAAACATATCCGCACCCTCTGTCTGTGTTTATAATATTCCTTTTATGATATATTGTCAAGCGCATCTCGCAATTATCCAACGGAAAAATAGATATGCTGACGCGCAGACAGGTAACTGTCTGCTTTTTTGTGCGTAGAGAAATAGCGACTACCACAATACTCAGATATAAAAGGGGAGAAAAATCAAAACTATCCCCCGCTTACCCCTCGCGCTCCATGCGCTGCGCAATAGCCTTTTTGATATATGTATTTACCTTTTCCCCTGCTCTTTCGGCTGCTTCTTTCAATTTGTCGTATTCACTCAATTGCATATCCAGTGGCACACGCTTTAGCTTCGTCTTTGCATATGCAATATCATATTGCGTTTTAGCGGACAATTCCTTCTTGTTATCTGCTACGTTAATCACCCCTGTACATTGATAAATTAATTATATCATATTGCGCCAACTGCGTACATAGTGCATGTTGCACAAAAACTACGTACATAGTTTGTCGAACATGCCATATTGACATTTGCCCTACGTACGTAGTATCATATACTCACAGGCAAGGACAACAACACAAACGGGCAGAGCGAAGGCGGACGGAGTACCGAAAGGGAAGCAAGAACGCCACACAAGAGCGGGAACGGATAAGAAAGACTACCTGAGGGAGCAGATAAACTTAACGCCACCCGCCGCCGTCCATGAAAGAAAGGAAAATGTACAAATGTCAAGCATCGAACTGGTAAGCAAAATTGAAGCCCTAAAAGAATGGGAAGCACTGGCGGCAGAAGCCGCCGCAGAGGTTGAAGCCATCAAGGACAGCATCAAGGCAGAAATGATAACGCGCAACGTCGAAGAACTGGAAGCGGGAAGATATATAGCGCGATTCACTTCTGTACTGTCCAGCCGTTTCGATACCACCACATTCAAGAAAGAGCACGGCGAAATGTACAAGCTGTACACCAAGCAGACCACAAGCCGACGTTTCAGCATTGCATAAAAAACAGCCCTTTGCGCTACAGCCGACCAAAGCACAGCGCAAAGAGCCTGACCACACAACACAAGGGAGTGGGTAAATACATTATAACCGCTCACTCCCCAAAATACAAGGGAGCAGTACAAATGAAAGAAATGACAAAATACAGCCGTGTTGCGGCATACCTCGAAAAGCTGTTTGATATGCTCAATACCGACCTGTTTGGCGGTGAGCTGGAGCGGCCTATTATAACCCTTATCCCATCCAGCAGAAGCTATGGACACTACGTCCCCGCTCCAATATGGAGCATAAAGGACGAACGCAGACGCGAATTGAACATTGCAACAGGTACACTAAGCAGACCAATAGAAGATACTATCGGTACACTGGTACATGAAATGTGCCACATATACAACAACGAAGTGCTCAACATTCAGGATGCCAGCAGGGGCGGGACGTACCACAACAAGCGTTTTCGTGATACAGCACAGGCGCACGGCCTGAATGTCACCCGCTCCGACAAATACGGCTACTGTCACACAAGCCCCGCCGACAGCCTTATAGAATGGTGCATAGAGCACGGGCTGCGTGAGATAGACATTAACCGACTGGACATAGAGCGCGGCACAGGAAACGGCACACGCGCCATAGGCGGCAACGGAACACCCAAGGTATCAGTAAATCACAATCACCGCTTTGTCTGCCCTTCATGCGGCGCAGTTGCAAGAGCAGGACGCAGAATAAACCTTATATGCGGCGACTGTATGCGCACCATGATAGAGACGTGAGGGCGCACAATGGATATTGGAATACTAATTGCCGCTGTGTACCTCACAGCAAAGCTTATAAAGGCCATACTGACAGAATACGGCGTGAAGCTCTTTAGAGCAATAGCCAGCAGATAGAAAGGAATAACCGCAATGTTAAACGAAGGCAATAGCTTAATACTGCTCACACTGCTTTTGATTATTATGTGTGTCAGCCCTATAGCGGCTGGTATACTTGCAATCATTTTGGGTCGATACATGGGATTCACCGATTGACATACAACGAAAAGGAAGGTACAGCAATATAGCAAAAGCTCCGCTGCACCGGCGGAGCTTATTTCTTTTTAAATTCAGTTATTAATTGATTGATTATAGCGAGCTGAGTATCCGTCAGCCCTGTTACATCCAAAGTTTTTCCCTGCTTTGCGCCAAGAAGATAATCGGTCGTAACATTAAAGAAAGCGGCGATTTTTACGATGACGTCCAGCGACGGATAGCCTAAATCATTTTCGTACTTGCTGACAACTGCCTTAGATAGGCCTACTTTTGCGCCAAGCTCCTTTTGCGTGAGCCCTCTGCTTTTTCTGAGTTGCTTTAGCTTTTCGCCGAACTGAGAGTAAATCAAAACTATCACCGCCTTAAATGTAGTTTACTTCAAAGGCGGTAAATGATTCATAGATTTTAGTCAATGATATATTGACTTGCCTGCGGGTTTGATGATAATATATCATTAAAATCCAGCAAAATCATATTTTTATAACTTAGGAGGAGAATACAATGGGTAGAAGTAACAACACTGTGGCATCAATAATATGGTTTGTGGGTGCGTTAGATATCGCAGGCGGTGCGTTTTTGTGGCTCATTATGTTATGTACCGAAGCGCCAGGGGCGTGGACATGGCTTATTGCTGGCGCCATATCAGGGTTGATGTTTATTGGATTTGCCGAGATCATTAATCTGCTTCAAGAAATTATTGATAAGCAAAGCAAGATAATAATGATGCTTGGAAGCAACGAGGCTTCTCCGTCAAGTCCTGATTTCTCTGATTTACCTGAACTGTGAGGAAGACGTTATGACTGATAGATACACAAAGCTTTTCTCACTTGCTACTAGGCTATACACAAAAACGTCTCCTTTGATAATTGAGGCGGGCGCCCTACTAAAAGACAACACAACCGGGAGAACTATTGCCCAGCTGAAATTTGTAAACATATCAAATAAGATAATCGTAGCCGTTAAAGTAAGCGTTGCCGCACGAGATGTAACAGGGAATCAGCTGGAGGGAATAGAAGAATTTCAATATTTAGATTTGCGTGTGGGCTTCGATGAAGAATTTGGCCAAACGAAGCCGATTATCATGCCGGATGCGACTACTCGCTCATTTTCCGTAAAGTGTACGGCAGTTGTTTTTGATGATGGCAGTATGTGGACGCTGCCGCCTGATGGTGTGTATGAACCTATCCCTTCATCAGAATCGCTGTTTAGCAGCCTTGATGAAGAGCTAGTGGGACAATACAAAATTGACACCACGCAGTTTTCCATGTTTGTGCCTACCGAATATAAAGACCTATGGATATGCTCTTGCGGATGTGCGAATAGCAACGAAATTGATGACTGTCGGTTTTGCCGGGCGCAGAAAGAGATGGTTTTTGGCTGTGTGGACAAGGAACTCTTGCAATCACGTAGAGAAGCGCGCTTGCAAAAACTCGAAATGGAGAGGGAAGAGCGGCTGGAGTTAGAGCGGAAAGCCGCTGAAGAGCGAGCTGAGCATGCGGCAGAATCAAAAAGGCGGATTAAAACGGTAGTTAAAAAGGTTATACCTTTCGTCGTTGCTGCTATTGTACTTGCTATATTAATCGAGCTAGCATCTCAGCTGTTTGGTAACGGACGTTTGGACGATGCCATAAAAGTTTTAGACAACAGTTCGAAGCATTCCGAAGAAGAAGTCCTGGAAGCTCTTTCTTACGCTATAATGACCGGCCTTGAAGAACGGTGGGAATTTGTGGCTGAAAATGTCGACAGCATGGATGATGACGCTTATAAGCGTTTGTTTACCTGCGAAAAACATATGTTAGATATAGGAGGGCTTCAAATTGATGATTCCAGTATAGAAACTGCGTATAGTGACTATATCGATTCAGTACGTACTGAACGTATTAAGCAGCTGCTGTATGATGATTTTGAGTATAATGACTTAAAATATACCGCTTATTCTCGAGCTATAGCTATACTTGCCTTAAGCGACGAAGGCGTCTTTGATCTGCCGCAGGAATACCGAAGTGTATACGAAGCTTTAACAATTGAAAGCGAAGTGCGATACGATTTAATTAATCAATACTTCGATATTGATGACGATAACGATGGTGTGGTTAACCTGAGCTTTGACGTACAGAATACTGCATCAACGGATTTCTCTGATTTTACAATTACTTTGCTCCTGAATGACGAAATACCTATTGCCAGAACATTTGATTTAAACGCCGGGGATTCAAAATATGTAACTTTTGCGATTCCCGAAGAATGTGTGTACGATAACGCCCTAGATGTAGATGTTTTTGTGAGCTTTGGAAGTGCGTTGTCAAAATACGAAAACCTATACCTGTATTGATTTGATTGATGGCAGTGTCAACAACACAGGGAAGCGGGGAGCAATCCCCGCTTTCTTTTATTCTCTCAAAACATCAAGCAAATATCAACGTTTTCGCGGCGTTGGGTATCAGGTAGTATACCTATACCACCCAAGCGGCAAGGCCGCAAACACACAGTAATTTACGTACAAAAACAGCATAGAAACGAAAACGGCGGAGGGGTATCCCTCCGCCGAAAATTGCATTTGACAAAATACGACTTGCCAGTATAATAGTGCTTGTGGAATCCACCGTCTAAAGTTGAATTTTACTCCTTTATAGACGGCGGCGGTAAAAGACGGTTGCCTGTCATCCCGTGAAAGCGGAATGGAGGCAAATGTGTATAGCTTTCGCGGGAACTCTTTCTCGAAGGGAGGCGATACATATTACTTCTGTGATACTTGCTGTGCTCGGCGCTGTCGGCTCTGTTGCCAGTATAGTTTCTCTCGTGCTGTATTTGCGCGATAAAAAGAAGTGAGCCGTCTGCCGCAAACAGATGGCTCACTGGTTTGCGTGAAGCATAGCTTCACAATCCAATGTAGTTTGATGTATCTGTGGCAACCGTTGGCTTCCACCGCAGGGAGGTGCTTGTTAGCCGCAAGCCCTCTCTGTGTTTTTTATTATAGCACAAATTCACATTGTGTCAATCGCACAATTCTTGAATTTATCCGTTCAACATCCAGCGCCTACAAGCTCATTAGACCTATGCGGAATACATGTAATGTTACATGATAAAAGCGTTTGACCTGTTATATAGTATTCTGAATCTTTTCTATCTCTATCATACGCAAAACAGCCCCATGCATGAAAACAAGTGCCTTAGAAACCCAAGGCACTCACTTTCATTTAAGTGTGCTTTTTATTTTCGGCATAGCCTATTTGGGGACTGGCTTAACACTAACCCATTTGAGCCTCCCCGCGCACTGCCCAAATCAGCGCAACGGATCAACGACCATATTTATTATACTCAGGTATTTGATTTTTGTCAACATCCCGCTCGAAGCTCACGCTTGTACTTGTAGTAGGTGTTCCGCGCAAGCCCCGCAAGCTTCATCATCTGTGCATCGTCTAGACTACCGCCGAAGTCCTTGGAGTGCTCGGCAATCAGCCGCTTTGCTTCAATGCTCTTTTTTGTCGTGACTGTCGTTCCCGCTGTACGGCCTATTTGCTTGCCGTTCAGACGGGCAGTTTCAATACCCTCTTTCGTGCGCTGGCGGAGGTCTGCAACCTCTTTTTCGCTTTGCTCAAACGCTATGCATATTTGTCTTTTTGCCAGTGCCAGCATATAGCGGTTGATACCTTCGAGAATATAATCCACATCCCCGCCCGTGAGCTGCACACTGCTTTGAAGGGTCTGTCTGTATGTGTCCGTGTCAATGTGCCGTTCCTTCAGGAACACAAGGTTTACACCGCGCGTATACAGTGCTTCATATGCCTCCATGCCCTCGGAGGCGTTGCGGCTCATGCGGCTAACGCTGTCGAATATCACTGTGTCACCCGCTCGGACAGCTTTGTACAGCCTGTTCCATTCCTTTCGGTCGAGCTTAGTACCCGTATACGCCTCCTGAACTATGACAGCTTCGGGGAACGCGCTGCGAATGTTGCGTATCTGCCTGTCAATGTTCTGCTTGCGCGTGCTTATCCTGCAATAGCCGTATATCATATCATATCCTCCTGTCAGTATCAATTTAACCCTGTCCGCATTTAGTATCAATCTTTGAGCGAAACAGCGCATATTCACGCCTGTTTTCAGTATCATCTTTAATGTTCGTTTTTCTTGATACCATCGTAGCAGAATGTCAAAGCCCTGCACACTTCAATATGCAGGGCAAATTTCAAAAGTGAAGATTATGCTTTGTTCAATGCACAAAACACAAGCTTTACGCACTCAACAAATGCACTTAACAAATTATAATATCTACATTGTAACGGCTCAGTCTGCCCGACATGTCCAAAACATGTCCAAATTCAATTTATATACTTTCATCGGTGATTATGCGTTAGTTTATCGTCGAAAATGCTACTATACTGTTCTAAGATTCGATAATTATCCATACGCATAAAGCGTTCAGGTTCTAGTGCTCACTCCGGGCGTGCGGGTTCAAGTCCCGCCTCGCGCACCATGAAAAAAGTCCAAGTCGAAAGACTTGGACTTTTTTTAGTTAAGCGATGCTGCGCATCGTGAAGTTCCTGCGGCGGGGATCAAACTACGACTTTGCTTTTGCAAGGTCGTTTTTTTTACGGAGCAGAACCCTGCATAAGCTGTGAAGCCGAGTTTATTTCCCCTCCTCCATATAGAACGACAGCAAAAGGTAGCTGCGTTCCCGCGGGTCGTCAAGGTCAATATTTATCATTTCCCTGATTTTTTGGATGCGATAGAGGAAAGAATTTTTATGTATGTGCAGCTCCGATGCCCCGAGCAGTATGCTTCTTTCGTGAAGGAGATAAACAAACAGCGTTTTGTAATACTCAGTATTCTTCTCCGCATCATGTCGGCGCAGGATATCCAGCGCCGGATGCGAAAGTGCCTGCTCTTCGTTGAGCAGCGCAAAACGCGAAAGCAGGTATGGCAGTGCATACTTCTCACCGCGGTAAACACCCGGCTGCCGCTTCGTCTGCTCCATTGCATAAACGCACTGCCGGTAGCGTACAGGCATATCCTCAAGTCTCTCAAAGGGCAGCGATAAAACTATCTGGTAATACAGCTTTCCGTTCTCGCTTGATATGGAATCAGCCAAAAGTCCGGCATCCTTATCCGCTATCAGCACCATCACATAATCATCGTAAAGAAAGCTCAGATTGCTTCTCGGATACCGCTCAAGCCGGTGGATAAGGCTCTGCTTATATATGCTGTCGGCGCGGAAGGGATTTGCTATCACGACAAACCGCCAAGGCTTTTTGCAGCTTATTTCTATTCTCGACAAAAGCCCCTTTTCTATCCTCTTTCCGTCCAGAATATCACGGAAAATATCCGTTACCGCGCGCCCCGCATTCTCCGTTTCCATCTCACAGAAAGCCGACGCTATCGCAGCGCAGAGAACGGAAAACAGAAGCATATCGGCAGGCTGGATAGGCCGGCTGTACTCCCACAGTCCCAGACCCAAAACCCGTTTGCCGCCGACGGAGATATATGAGCCGATGAGCTTATCTCCATCCTGAGTGTGGAAAAGCGTGGGGGCATCGTTCCATGAATGAAGACAGTCGTTTTCGTCATACATGGGGGCACTTAAAACCTCAAGGGGAACGTGTCCCGTTTCTCTTGCAGTCACCCAGAAGGGGTTTATCTCCTCCGCATAGAACCGCTCGCTCATGGCAAGAACGCTGCCTGCCGCGTCCGACAGCAGCAGCGGATTTTCCAGCAGCTTTCCGCCGATGTTCAGGAGCGCTTCCAGATCCCCCTCCGCCGAGGAGCTTTTGAGCTCAGCCTCCCATGCATCGAAGGTCTCAAATATGTGCAGAACAGAATTTACGACCGCAGCCATATCCGCATTCGGCAGGAACACCTCATCCCCACCGTTTCGTAAACGCACTCCATCGGGCTCGGAGCACAAATAAACATAGCGTGATTCAAGCTCCGTCACGCCCGAATCCGCAACACGCATACCCTCGATATCGGCGGAAGCTTCTTCAATGCACGGAACCACAGTGAAATCCTTCAATCGATCCGCAATTGCCCACAAATTAAGTTTCACGGCGCACACCTCCATTCACATATACAGTGTAGTGCTTTCATCACAAAAAAGCAAGAAAAATACCCTCCGCGATTCTCGTTTCCGGTATAAAGACAAAGCCGCATGATCGTTATAAAATAAACATAGCCAAAACATACATACATACCGGGAAAGGAGTTTTTATATGCCGGAAACAAAAGCAATCACCAATGTTCGGCTTTTCGACGGAAAAGAGCTGAGCGATAAGACGACGGTTTTCATCGATGGTGACCGTTTCGTCGAGGAGTGCAAGGCAGAGCAGGTCATTGATGCCAAGGGTGCATTTATGATGCCGGGTCTTATCGACGGCCACTGCCATGTCACAAAGCAGCGTAATATCCGTGCAAACCTTGAGCGAGGCGTTACCGGCGCCATGACCATTCAGTCGCCGGCCGCCATTCGCCAGACCGACAGTATGCGTATCTACTCCACCTATGACCGTGCGCTCGGCTTTGTCACCGACCCCAAGGCATTTGTGGAAAAGGAGCTTGCGAATGATGCCGATTATATCAAGATCATCATCGAGCATAAGCCCATGATGGCAAAGACGATCATCGGCGATGACGTGGTAAAAGGCGTTGTTGAGGAGGCTCACAAGCACGGAAAGCTTGTAGCTTGCCATGCAGTATCCGTACCTGCCATGGAGGTGGCGATCGAAGCCGGCGTTGATATTCATGTTCATGTGCCGCTGGAAGCAACGATGAGCACCGAAATGGTGGATAAGGTCGCAGCCCGCAAGACTCCTGTCGTCCCGACTCTTGCAATGATGAAGGGCTTTGCGGACATCCCCATCTACGGCTACAAAAAGGAAGACTATCAGAACTCTGTCAACTGCGTTCGGATGCTCCACGAGGCAGACGTTCCGCTTATGGTGGGCACCGATGCAAGCAACATCATATTCCTGCCCTGGGTCAAGTTCGGCAAGGGTCTGCACTACGAAATGCAGCTCATGGCGGAAGCCGGCTTAAAGCCTCTTGAGATACTCTCGGGCGCTACCGAGATCGCCGCAAAGAGCTATGGCTTTACCGATATAGGCAGTATCGCCCCCGGTAAGTACGCTGACTTTATTCTCATAGACGGCGATCCCGCCGAGAATATTGCGGATATCTCAAAGATCAAGACTGTCGCCGTTGGCGGAAAAATCGTATTCGGTAACTGAGAAAGGAGTTTTATATCATGGTATTGGTAACAAGTGCAATGGGCAAGGTCGGTCACGTTGTGGCTACCACGCTTGCAAAGCAGGGTTTTGAGGTCCGTGCGACCGATATAAATCCCAAGGCAACGAGCCTTCTCGAAGAGGGTATCAAGGAAGTAGTAGTGGGCGATGCCCGTGATGAAGAATTCCTCAGAAGTGTTATGCGCGGCTGCGATCAGGTCGCATATGTTCCGCCGATGATGCTCTATGATGAGGACGAGATGGGCATCCTTGCGATCGATTGTGCTCTTGCCGAAGGCGTAAAGCAGTTCGTGCAGCTCTCCGTTACGCACCCGAATCTCTCCGGACTTTTGCAGCATCAGAAGAAGCTGGTCATCGAGGAGCATTTAAAGCTCGTCGGCTTCCAAAACAATTGGAACTTCACCATCCTCCAGCCGCTCCACTATTCCTACAACGTCATCGTTCCGCTGATCCTCAACTCCGGTAAGTACGAAAACTGGAAGCCGCTCGACAGAAAGCTCGGCTATGTCGACGTTCTGGACGTTGCAGAGGCAACGGCAGTTGTCCTCCGTGAGGGTGATAAGCACCAGTTTGCCACCTATGAGCTGTGCGGCCCGAGCTACCTCTCTATCAACGAGATCGCCGATATGCTCAAAAAGATGTCCGGCAAGGACTTCGAGACTATTTGGTATGATCGCAAGCATATGTTCTCCGGCGTTTTCGAGAACTTTATCAACAGCAGCAACGACAGCTACTCCCGTCGCGGCGCTCTTGCAATACGCGATGTTTACAATGAGTACGGCTTTGCCGCGAACAAGAACGTGCTCGAGTGGCTGCTCGGTCGTCCTGCCTACACCATGGAAGATCACATCGCAAGAGAGCTGAAGAAGATGGGGCTTCCCGTATACAATTACGATGGGGAGGTCTGAGGGATGAATCTTTCCGGTAACACCGTTTTGCTCACCGGCGGCGGCAGCGGTATCGGCTTTGCTCTTGCAAGTCGCTTGGCTGCTGCGGGCAGCAAGGTGATCATCGTCGGCCGCAATGTCGCAAAGCTTGAAGCAGCAAAGGAAAAGTGCCCCGAGCTCATCATCAGAGGCTGTGATATTTCCGATGCCGAGGAGCGCAAGGAGCTCTTTAAATGGATGACCGCGGAATATCCCGAGGTCAACGTTGTAATAAACAACGCCGGCATTCAGCGTCCTATAAATCTGAGCCTTGAAGATAATGATTTTGCCAAGGTTCAGGCCGAGATCAACACCAATCTTGAGGCACCCATCCACCTTTCCATGCTCTTTGCGCCCTATTTTGTAAAGCACGGCGGTACGATAGTGAATGTCTCGTCCCGTCTCGGTATCATGCCTGCGGTTTGGGTGCCGATCTACACGACCACCAAAACCGGTATCCACTTCTTCACACGTTCACTGCGTATGCAGCTGCGCAATACAGGCGTTAAGGTAGTCGAGATACTTCCGCCCATGGTAGACACGGATCTTGCAGGCCCCGGTCAGCAGAAAAACGGTGTCAATGTCGACGAATTTGCCGATGCGGTCATAGCAAAGCTGGCAGCAGACGTTGAGGAGATCGGCTTTGCCAACTCCGAGCTTGCACTCAAAGATGAGTATACCTTCAGCGTTGCAATGGCGGATGCCGAGAGAATGTGGGATATGTTCTCGCATAAGAATCCGCTCTTTGAAAACCTGCTCTGAGAATATAAAAAAGAGGAACATACATGTTTGTATGTTCCTCTTTTTTTATCAGCCTGTCAAAGCTGTATGCTTTCTTTTATTTCAAATGAAAAAGCTTTTCTGCGTTGCCGTATGCGATCTTGCTGCGATCTTCATCGGATATGTCAAAGTTCTCGAGCATGCTGCGGATATTTTCCGGTCTGCGATAGGGATAGTCCTCTCCCCACAGAATGTGCTCGGCACCGAAGGTGTCCAGGCAAAAGCGGAACTGCTCCTCATACATCATTCCGGAGGGATTTACATAGATGTTCTCTTTAAAATAACTGCTTATGGGTCTGCTCAAACCGGTGACCGACTGCGGTATCTCGTCCATCCGATGCATGTAGTACGCCACGACCTCTCCCCAATGTCCGATAATGATCCTAAGCTCCGGAAGCCGGTCAAAAACACCTGCCATCATCATTCTGACAACCTGCATACCGACATCATAGTGCCACCCTATGCCGAAGCCGGAGAGCAGCGCTGCAGCCTGCGGCGACCATGAGCCCTTGTAATACCGCTCCGATATGGCGGTATCGACCCAGCACGGGTGCATATAGATCGGAACGCCGAGCTTGGCGGCTTTTTCGAAGATCGGGAAATACCATTCGTCATCATATGTGCGGCCTTCGTAATGCCCAACAAACATGGCGCCGACCGCGCCCAGCTCTTTGACGCAGCGTTCCAGCTCCTCTGCCGCAGCCTCGGGGCTGCCAAGCGGAAGCGAGGCAAAGTATGAGTAGCGACCGGGGTGCTCTGTCGCGATACGGTGCAGCTCGTCATTGAGCTCGCTGCACAGAGAAGCGGCATATTGCGGAGGCAGAAGCGACGGATACTCATCGGCACAGCTCAAAACCTGAGTGTCGATACCGAACTCATCCATATACGCAATGCGACCGCTTCCCGCATCTCGTGCCAGGCGATCTGTTTCCGTAAGCGTTCCCTCCGCTCCGGTGAGCTTTTGGATCTTCTCTCTTATCGCCTGTGATGAATAGTGCTCCTCAAAGCAAATCAGCTTTTTCATGGGCATACCTCCGGATCGTAATTATGTGTCCAGTTTATCAGCTATCGCAGCCGATAGCAACATACCGAAAGACCAATTCGCAGGACGATATCCAAGCCCCCGATTGTGCCCATGTTTAAATCCGCCGCTTCCCCTGCCAAAGCTCATTACCCTGTATCGTTTTTCCGACGCGTTAGAACTCGCAGATCTCGACGCCGAGGAGGCGGGCGAGGTTTTTAAGCGC
>CAZWJM010000005.1:0-44833 GCA_964634435.1 uncultured Oscillospiraceae bacterium
TCCCACTCAATAGTTGCGGGGGGTTTGGAGGTTATGTCGTAGACGATGCGGTTTATGCCCTTGACCTCGTTTACGATGCGCACGGAGACCTTGTCGAGCACGTCGTAGGGGATGCGTGCCCAGTCGGCGGTCATGAAGTCGGTGGTCGTGACAGAGCGCAGCGCGAGGGTATAGTCATAGGTCCTGCCGTCGCCCATTACGCCGACCGAGCGCATGTTCGTCAGCACGGCAAAGTACTGATTCATCGTGCCCTCAAGCCCTGCCTTGGCTATCTCATCGCGGAAGATGAAGTCTGCATCGCGCAGGATATCGAGCTTTTCCTTGGTTATATCGCCGATGACGCGGATGGCAAGGCCGGGGCCGGGGAAGGGCTGACGCATGACAAGATACTCGGGCAGGCCGAGCTCACGGCCGAGCGCGCGCACCTCATCCTTGAACAGCGGACGCAGGGGCTCGATTATCTCCTTGAAGTCGACGTAGTCGGGCAGACCGCCGACGTTGTGGTGGCTCTTTATGACGGCTGCGACATTCGTGCCGGACTCGATGACGTCGGGGTAGATGGTGCCCTGTGCGAGATAGTCGACAGCGCCGATCTTCTTGCCCTCATCCTCGAAAACGCGAATGAACTCCTCGCCGATTATCTTGCGCTTTGCCTCGGGCTCGCTGACTCCGGCGAGCTTATTGAGGAAGCGCTGCTCTGCGTCGACGCGGATGAAATTGATGTCCCAATTCTTAAATGCAGCCTCGACCTCGTCGCCCTCATCCTTGCGCATGAGGCCGTGGTCGACGAAAATGCAGGTGAGCTGATTGCCGACAGCCTCGGCCAGCAGCGCCGCCGCAACGGAGGAATCGACGCCGCCCGACAGAGCCAGCAGCACCTTGCCGTCGCCGACCTTGGCGCGGATAGACTCGATGGAGGTGCGCATATAGTCGCCCATCGTCCAATCGCCGACTGCGCCGCAGACCTCGTACAGGAAGTTGCGGAGCATCGCCTGGCCGTACTCGGTGTGGTTGACCTCGGGGTGGAACTGCACGCCGTAGAAGCCGCGGGATTCGTCGCAGATGCCGACGGTGGGGCAGGCCGCGCTGTGCGCGACGAGCTTAAAGCTTGCGGGAACCCTGGCCATATAGTCGCCGTGGCTCATCCATGTGACGCTCTCTTCGGGGATGCCCTTAAAGAGCTTGCAGGAGGTGTCGAAAAATGTGGGGGTCTTGCCGTACTCACGGGCGGTGTCCGACTGGGCGGCAGTGACCTCGCCGCCGAGGTAGTGCGCCATGAGCTGGCAGCCGTAGCATATGCCCAGCACGGGGATGCCGAGGGTGAATATTTCGGGGTCGACCTGGGGCGAGCCTGCCGCATAAACGCTCTGCGGGCCGCCGGTGAAGATGATGCCGATGGGTGCGTAGGCCTTTATCTCGTCTATCGTCATGCTGTGGGGCTTTACCTCGCAGTAGACATTGCACTCGCGCACTCTGCGCGCGATGAGCTGATTATACTGGCCGCCGAAGTCGAGAACCAATACTCTCTGATTGCGCATTACACGTCCTCCTTAAAACATCTCTATGCAGCCCTCGCGCTCGGCGCTGACTGAAACATACTTTATCGGGCAGCCGACTGCCTTTTCAATGTACTTTATATAATCGAGCGCGGCCTTGGGCAGATCCTCGACCTTGCGGCAGGCCGAGACATCGCAGTTAAAGCCCTCAACGTATTCGTACACGGGCTTTGCGCGCTCAAGTTCCTCGATGTTGCCGGGGAAATCGTCGATGCGCTTGCCGTCAAGCTCATAGGCGACGCAGACGGGAATCTTGTCCATATAGCTGAGCACGTCCAGCTTCGTGAGCGCTATGCAGGTGCAGCCCTGCATCATTGCGCCGTAGCGGGAGGCAACGACGTCAAAGCCGCCGACTCTGCGGGGGCGGCCGGTCGCCGCGCCGTACTCGCCGCCTGCTTCGCGCAGGGCGTGAGCCTCATCGCCGAACATCTCGCAGGTAAACGGGCCCTCGCCGACGCAGCTTGAATACGCCTTCATGATGCCGATGCTCTCATCGAGCTTGAGCTGAGGAACGCCGGAGCCGATGGGCGCGTATGCGGCCAGAGTGGTGGATGCGGAGGTGTACGGATAAATGCCGAAGTCGATATCGCGCAGGGCGCCGAGCTGAGCCTCGAACATGACGGACTTTCCGGCCTTTACAGACTGGGTGAGATACACCGTCGTGTCGCAAACATAGTCGGCAAAGGGCTTGCCATAGGTCTCAAGCCAGGTCATGATCTCGTCAACGTCGATAGGCTCGTGGCCGTAGCCACCTGCGACGGTGAGGTTTTTCCACTCAAGGATATCGGCAATGCGGCCCTTGAGATGGTCAAGGTTTTTGAGGTCGCCCATGCGCAGGGCCTTTTTCATGAATTTATCGGAATATACGGGGGAGATGCCGCGGCGGGTCGAGCCGAACTTCTTATCGCCGAGTCTGTCCTCCTCCAGTCCGTCAAGGAGCTTGTGATAGGGCATGCAGATCGTTGCGCGGTCGCTGATCTTGAGGTTTGCGGGGCTTATATTTATGCCGCCCTCGCGCAGGCGTGCCGTTTCGTTGAACAGATGCTCAAGGTCGATGACTATGCCCGGGCCGAGAACGTTCACGGTATCATCGCGAAGGATGCCCGAGGGCAGAAGGTTGAGGATGAACTTGCCCTTGTCGTTTACAACGGTGTGGCCGGCGTTGTTGCCGCCCTGATAGCGGACGACGACGTCGTACTTTTCCGAGAGCAGGTCGACCATGCGGCCCTTGCCCTCATCGCCCCAGTTGGTTCCTACGATTGCTGTTAACATTAGTTACGCTCCTTTATACATTTACACTTGCCTCGACGCCGAGACAGTCGCGGTTGACGTCGATGACAGGGTCAAGATACTTACTTATAAACTGCTCGGTCTGATGCTCTGCCATGCCGGTGAAGCCCTTGGGGTCGCACAGCGCGTTGAGCTCATCGGGGGTGAGAGCAAACGCGGGGTCAGCCATTATGCGCTCGAGCAGATCGTTTTTCCCGCCGCGAAGCTTTACCTCCTGCGCGGCCGCAACAGAGTGCACCCTTATCCGCTCGTGCAGCTCCTGCCTGTCGCCGCCCTTTTCCTTCACGCAGTACATGAGGATATTTTCACTCGCCATGAAGGGGAGCTCCTCGTCAAGGTGCTTTTTGCACACTGCCGGATACACCTTCATGCCGGAGGCGATGTTTATATACAGGTTCAGGATGCCGTCAACGGCCAAAAACGCCTCGGGGATGCTCAGGCGGCGGTTTGCCGAATCGTCCAGCGTGCGCTCAAGCCACTGATTGGACGCTGTCATTGCCGCGTTTTGCAGATCGCTTATGACAAAGCGGGCAAGCGAGGCTATGCGCTCGGAGCGCATGGGGTTTCGCTTATATGCCATGGCCGAGGAGCCTATCTGCTTTGCCTCGAACGGCTCGTCGACCTCCTTGAGGTGCGACATGAGGCGTATATCGCTTGAAAACTTCGTTGCGCTCTGCGCGATGCCGGAGAGCACCTGCAAAACGTAGAAGTCTGCCTTGCGCGAATACGTCTGCCCGCTCACGGGAGCACAGCGGCTAAAGCCCATTTTTTCGGCAATGAGCCTTTCAAGCTGCATGACCTTTTCCTCGTCGCCGTCGAAAAGCTCCAAAAAGCTTGCGCCGGTGCCGGTCGTGCCCTTGCAGCCGAGAAGCTCGAGCCTGTCAAGCTGCCAGTCGAGCTGCTCAAGGTCATTTACGAGGTCATATGCCCAAAGCGTTGCGCGCTTGCCCACCGTCGTCGGCTGGGCGGCCTGAAAATGCGTGTACGCAAGCGTGGGCACGGCCTTGTACTGCTCGGCAAGCTCGCGGAGCGCGGCGATGGCGGCAATGAGCTTTCTGCGCACAAGGATAAGCGCACGGCGCATACGGATTATATCCGTGTTATCGCCGACATAGCAGCTTGTTGCACCCAGGTGGATTATCGCCTTCGCGTCCGGGCAGCACTCGCCATAGGTCAGAACATGCGCCATGACGTCGTGCCGCACCTCGTGCTCATGCCGCGCGGCAGACTCGTAATCGATATCGTCGATATGCGCGCGCATCTGCTCAAGCTGGGCGCCGGTAATGTTCAGCCCAAGCTCCTTTTCGCTCTCTGCCAGCGCTATCCACAGTCTGCGCCAGGTCGAAAACTTGAAGTCATCGGAGAAAAGGCGCTGCATCTCTTCTCCGGCATATCTCCCGCAGAGGGGATTTTCGTAAAATTCGTGTTTACTCATCTATCTGCTTAAAAACGTTTATGCCCGTGCGCTTGTGGGCGCTGTTGCGGTGGAAGCGGTCGATGATGCGCTTTTCGGTGTCGCTTACCTGACCGCCGTTAATGTAGGTGTCAATGGCGTTATAGCTTACGCCCATCTCGTTTTCGTCGGTCTGACCGTCGAACAGACCGGCCGAGGGGGCCTTGTTTATGATGCATGCCGGGGCCGTGAGCCATTTGAGAAATTCAATGATCTCGGTCGCCGTGAGGTCGGCTATGGGGTTAAAGTCGCACGAGCCGTCGCCCCACTTGGTGAAGTAGCCCATGTATCTTTCGCTGCGGTTGCCCGTTCCCGCGACAAGGCGGTATTCGCTTGCAGCAACGGCGTAAAGCGTCGTCATGCGCAGGCGCGGCGCGATGTTGTTCACTGCGGCATTGGTCAGCGTCGTTATGCCCTGAAGCCTGTCTATCTCCGCCTGGCGGACATCGGTCAGGTCGATGACCCTGCTTTCTATGCCGAAATGCTCGGCCAGCTCCTTTGCGTCGTTCATATCCTGCTCGAAATTGCGCTTGGACGCGCAGGGCATCATGATGCCCACCGTGTTCTCGCACGCAAATTTGCACAGTATGCCAACGAGCGCAGAGTCCTTTCCGCCGGAGTTTCCGAACACTATGCCGTCAACGCCGCTTGACTGCACAAGCTCGCGTATATACTGCACTCTGTCGGCAAATTCCTTACTGTAATCACGCATATTTAGTCAACTCCTTAACTCACACAAATCACACAAATCAGACAATAAATTTTATAATATTCCCGCCTCCGTGTCAATAAGCGGCTATAACAAAATAGACTGCTAACATGCCCTTTGTTTAGTCAACTTTTACTCTTATTCTGTTTGATATTTTGCCAAAAACAGCCCTCGACAAGAAAACCCTTGATTTTTCAGAGTTTTTTTGATAAAATGCATTCTGTAATCATTTTGCCATTGATTTTTAAACTTATTTTCACTTTTCACGGCATTGGAGGATCGAACATGAAGCGGTGCTTATCAATTCTGCTTGTGCTCATCTTGCTTATAACGCTCGTGCCGGCTGCCGCGTTCGCGGAGGAGACCGAACCCGGTCTGAAAACCAGTGACGAGCTCAAGGCGACAATAAAAAAATACGAAGGCTGCGTGCTTTACGCTTACAAGGCGCATCCGAGCGAGGAGCATTGGACCATCGGCTACGGTCACTATGGCCCCGATGTCTCGCAGGATATGGTCATCACGCAGGAGCAGGCCGACGCGTTTTTCGAGGAGGACATCGTCCAGTTCGAGGATGCGGTAAACCGCTGGAACGTAAAATATTCGCTCGAGCTTACGCAAAACGAGTTCGATGCGATGGTCAGCCTTACATATAATTTCGGAACGAGCTGGGTGGAATACTACGGCTCGAGCTGGCGTTTGGCAAGATATGTGCAGGCCGGTTTCAAGGACGCAAACGGCGTACCTCTGCCCGAGCTTGAGCTTGCGGACGCTTTCGGCGTTTTGTGCTCAGCCGGCGGCGATATCCTCCCCGGTCTCATCAGGCGGCGCATAAACGAGGTCGAAATTTTCCTGTATAACGATTACGATATGGCAAACACCGATTTTGTGTACACCATACTCGACGCAAACGGCGGTGCGCTCACGGGCGGCAACCGCGTGGTCATTTACGATAAGGACGAGCCTTACGGAGCGCTCCCCTCGGCCATCAAAAACGGCTATGTGCTCACAGGCTGGATAGATAAAAGCACGGGCGACGCAATAACGGCGGAAACGGCCGCGGATGAGTCAAGAACGCTTCAGGCCGTGTGGACTGTCGGCACGGCGCCGACGCTGTATAAGCTCACAGTGTCCGGCGGCGAGGGCAGCGGAAATTACCCCGCCGGAGCGAAAGTTAAGCTCACCCCCGCATCCGACGAGGGCAAGGAGCTTGACCATTGGAGCGTGGTGGGAGCCACGGTCACAAAGGAAAGCGACGGAAGCTATTACATCACGATGCCGTCGGCTGACGTGACGGTGCACGCAGTGTGGAAGGGAAGCTGCGAAATGGGCGATGATTGCCCGACGAAGGCCTTCACGGATGTTCCCATAAGCTTCTGGGCACACGATGATATTGACGCAGTTGTCGACGCCGGACTGTTTAACGGCACGAGCGGCACGACCTTTTCTCCCGACGTCGTCATGACGCGCGGCATGATAATAACGGTTTTGTACAGACTTGAGGGCTCGCCCGATGTCTCCGGCTACGAAAATCCGTTTAAGGATATGAGCGAGGCAGATTACTGCTACGCGGCGGTGCTTTGGGGCTCGCACATGCGCATATCAAACGGCTTTGAGGATGAGACCTTCCGTCACGCCGACGAGCTCACGCGCGAGCAGCTTGTGACGCTTTTGCACAGATACTCAAACCACAAGGGCTATAACACCGAGCAGTACGCAGACCTCGGCGGCTACACCGACGCGCACAGCATAACGCCCTACGCCCGCGAGAGCATGAGCTGGGCGATAGGCTCGGGCATAATTAACGGCACGGGCGGCACGACTCTGTCCCCGCTTGCCGGAGCACAGCGCGCGCAGGTAGCAGCGATATTCCACCGCTTCACCGGCCAAATGATATAACGCCATACCACACCACGGGCTCTCCGCGAGCGCCCGTGGTTTTTCTATGCGCTGATTAAAGACGGTGGCAATCCCGCAAGCTGTGTGGTATAATGGCGGCAGCGCAAAAAACGCATAGGATCGGAGGCGAGGGAAGATGAAAAAGCTTATCGCGGTGGCGGTGGCGCTGATGCTGCTGCTCACGGGTTGCACGGTGGGGCACGCGGTGACGATAGAGCAGGCCGAGGAGTGGAAGCTCGTGTCGCTGCAAAGCAATGACGACGGCGCGGCGCTCGGTATGCCGCAGGAGCTCGATGTTAGCTGCACGGCGACCCAGGACGGGGTGCTGGAGCTCTACGACGCGACAAACGACCTGTACTTTTACGGCGGGTATGAGGTCATTGACTCGACCGCAAACAGCGTGTGCTACAGCGTTTGGATAGAGGGCATGGAGGGCCTTGCCGTCGTATCAACCACACAGCTGTCCGACGGCGCGATTTACCCGGCGCTCGTCATCTCCGTCGGGGATTTCACCATGAATTTCGGTTCTACGGCATTACGGAAGTGATGCCGTTTTTTACTGCATAAAAAATTATTGACAAACGATAATTTTGTGCTATAGTAGAATTATCGAAAAACAATAATTCGGGGTGATACCATGAAACGCGATAATTTCTTCGTGCTGCTGCTTGCCGAGGCGGCAGTACTCATTGCACTGCTGTTTCTGCCCTCGGTGTTTCCAAAGGCGGACACGATATTGACATTTCCATTTGAGCAGATAGCCGCGGGGCTCACGGCGCTCACAGGCATGGGGAAGCTCGGCGCGGGACTTGCGATGGCGCTGTGGCTCGGCCTGTCGCTTGCGCCGATGATACCGGCTGTGAGCAAATCGAGCGGGCGCACGGGCGCAGAGCGCGGGGTGCTCGTCCTCCTGTCGGCGGCTATGCTGCTTGGCATATACGGCATGACCTCGCCGCGAAGCTTCCTTATCCCGCGCCTTCCGATGCTGACGGCGGCGCGCTCTGTGCTTGGCGTGACGGCGTGGTCTGTCATTGCGCTGTATGCAGTCGTGCGCCTCGTGGGGCTGTTCCGCGCGGGGGATATGCCGAAGTTGCTGGGGTATATAAAAACGATGCTGCATATCGCGGCGATGCTGTGCGTTGCGGTCTTGGTGCTCGGCTGCATTGACGATGCCGTAAGCGCGCTCAAAATTGCGGAAAACTCGCTGGATGGGCTGTTTGCAGTGCTGAGATTTTGCGTAGACGCGCTGCCGTATGCGCTGGATATCGCCGTCATAGCCTCGGCAATCGAGCTGCTGTGCGCTTTGCGCGATAACAGCGACGAGCTTGCGCCGCTGACCGATAAGCTCACAAAGCTGTGCTGCACGGCGCTGACAGTTCCCATGGGCTGCACGGTGGCGTTTAACCTCCTGCAGAGCCTTTTCATGAGTGGGCTTCTGACGGTGAGCATCTCGGCCGATATCCCCGTTGCCAGCATCATTTTCACGCTTCTCGTTTTGCTGACCGCGCGTCTTGTTGAGGAAAACAGGCGTCTGCGCGAGGATAACGACCTGTTCATATGAGGTGATACGATGGCGATAAGGGTGCATCTTGACCAGATACTCAAGCAGCGCGGCATGACCTCGAAGGAGCTGTGCGCGCTTGTCGGTATAACGGAGGCAAACCTCTCGATTTTGCGCAGCGGCAAGGCTCGGGGCATACGCTTCGGCACGATCAACAAGATCTGCTACTACCTCGGCTGCGATGTGGGCGATATTTTGAAATTTGACGGTGTATTGGAGGACGAAGATGAAAACTAAGACCGCAATACTGCTTTTGGCGCTTGTCATGCTCGCCGCATTTGCCCTCGGCGCGGCGGGGATAGCTCAGCTCCCCGGCGGCGACAGTGAAAATACGGACGACCGATTTGCCGGTGTGCTGTTGTCAAAGCACAGCTTTTCAGAGCTCTTCGGTGCGGATGCCGAGCGCGTTTATGCCGAGCTTGACGGAGAGACGATAGACGCCGAGTACCGCTTCCCATGTGCGCCGGGTGCGCAGGCGATGAGCTGCTTTGTCGCCCTCAGGGGCGATACCATGGTCGGCGACACGGACGAAGCCTTGACGGATGTGACGCGGGGCTACACCGTTGTAAACGACGATGCCGCAAATGTCGACATATCTGCAACGCTGTATGTAAGCCCGAGCTTTGACGGCGATTTCATCTATGCGCATAAGGTGTATCAGACCGGCGGCGGCAAGGTGTACGCCGTGGCAGGTCAGGCGGTGAGCGTTCCGAGCTCCGGCGGCACATTTTCGACAAAGCTCGAGGAGACGACGGAGAGCGTTTATAACGGCGAGCGCGTTCAGACGACGACCACCGCCGATATTAAGCTCGAGCTCATGTCCGCGCCCACGCGCGTGGCGATACTGCAATTTGATAAAAACGGCGCACTGCTTGGTAGCGTAGCCTACGACCCCGCCGAGCTTCCCGGGGAGCTCAATGCCGAGACCGGCGCGGAGTATATAGTAGTCGAGACGACGGCCGTAAACTACGAGGGTCAGAGCGAAACAGCGCGCGAGGTCGTGTCCAAAACCGACGACGGCGAGGGAGTGCGGGCATTTTACTGCCGCGATGACGGCGTGTGCGTCCGCAAGAGCTGCATAGTAAACTGGGGTGCGTGATGGATACATGCTTCTATGCCTCGCCCCTTGGGAGGATACTTATCGCCTCGGACGATATCGGCCTTACGGGGCTGTGGTTTGAAGGCTCGAAATACTATCCCGCGGGGCTGAGTGCACCCGATTATAAAATGACGCCCGCTTTGCGCGGGGCAGTGCGCTGGCTGGATGAGTATTTTTCCGGGCGTGAGCCTGACTTCACTCCGCCATTGCACCTTTCGGGCTCGGACTTCCGTATGCGGGTCTGGTCAGAGCTTATGAAGATACCGTACGGCAAGACCGTCACCTACGGCGACATTGCCCGCGCCGTGGGCTGCAAAAGTGCGCAGGCCGTCGGCGGTGCGGTAGGACATAACCCCGTGTCCCTCATCGTACCGTGCCACCGCGTCCTCGGCGCGGACAGCAGCCTCACAGGCTACGCCGCCGGCACGGAGCGAAAACAGTATTTGCTGCAGCATGAAAGTGTGCTATAATACACTCAGATAAAAAAGAAAGAGACTGATGTATAATGACCGCTTTTCAAAAGGTAATAAAATATTTGGCAATAGTTATCGCCGTTATTCTGCTCGTCGGCATCATTGTCGGAGTTTTGGGCGCAACGGCGCTGAAAGATAAACACGCTCCCGCGGGCGAGAGCGCGGTTTACGACGATATCAAAACCTTTGCCGTGGCGGGAGATATCACAGTCCTTGATGTGGAGATAAATGCCGCGGACTTTAAGATAAAATATGGCGACAGCTTTGCCGTTGAGAGCAATTTAAAGCGACTCACTGTAGACGACAAGGGTGGCGTTTTGACCATTAAGGACGGTGGGAAAATGCCCGGTGCGACTTACTCCGACGCTGTGCTGACCGTGTATATTCCGGCCGACACGGTGTTTGAAAAGCTGAGCCTTGAAACGGGTGCGTGCAGATTTACGGCCGACAGCCTTGCAGCCAATGTCGTGAAGCTTAGATTCGGAGCGGGCGAGGTGAGCATCAATGAGCTCACTGCGGCTTTCAGCGCGGATATTGAAGGCGGCGCAGGTCAGCTCACGGTATCCGGCGGCGCACTCAATGAGGCAGATGTGGAAATGGGAGCCGGTCAGCTCAACCTGACTGCCGTGCTGACGGGTGAATGTGACTTTGACCTGGGCGTCGGGGAATCAAATATCACAGTCCTCGGCAGGAGAGCCGATTATGAGCTTGAAATTGAAAAGGGCTTGGGCGGCATAACCGTCGACGGCGTAAGCGTGACAAACGTCGACGATGACCGCAACTGCCTTAATAGCATAGACCTCTCCGGCGGCGTCGGCGCAATAAACCTGAACTTCACCCAGCCGTAATGAGGATATAAAAAAAACGCACCCGCGGGTGCGTTTTTTTTATATTCTCATTACGGAATTTATGAGCGCTTTGGTGTATTCGTCTTTGGGGGCGGAGATGACCTCGCGAGTGAGGCCCTGCTCGACTATCCTGCCGCTGTGCATGACGATGACGCGCTCGCACAGGCTTTTCACGACGGCAAGGTCGTGTGAAACGAACAAAAGCGCCATGCCGCGCTCGCGCCGGAGCGAGTCGAGCAGCGTTATTATCTGCGCCTGGGACGACACGTCAAGGGCGCTGGTGGCTTCGTCACACAGCAAAATTTCGGGCTGCGGGATGAGCGCACGGGCTATCGCAAAGCGCTGGCACTGCCCGCCGCTGAGCTCGCGCGGATATCGTCCGGCAAGCTCCGGGGAAAGCCCCACGGCTTCGCACAGGGCCGGAATATCGGTGCTGCTTCCGAGAAGGCTTTTTGCCGCCAAATCGAGCGACGCGCTTATCGTCCGGCGCGGGTGGAACGATGCGCCCGCGTCCTGAAATATCATCTGCATCGCGCGGCGCTGCTCAATGCTGCGGCTTTTGCCGAGGGTCTCGCCGCCGAGGATTATCTGCCCGCTGTCCGGCGCTTCAAGGCCGCTTATCATGCGCAGGAGCGTGCTTTTGCCGCTGCCGGAGGCCCCGACGATGCCAAGTGATTGACCCTTTTCAAGGCCAAAGCTCACATCGCACAGCACCTCAATGCCGTGACCCTGCCGCTCGTAGCGCTTGCAGAGGTTTTTTACTTCTATCATATTCAGTCCTCGCCCAAGGTCGGCACGCTTTGGAGCAGCATGCGCGTGTATTCGTGCTTTGGCGCTGTGACTATCTCCCTTGCGTCTGCAAGCTCAACTATCCTGCCCTCATGCATGACGGCTATCTTATCGGCAAGATAGGAGGCCAGCGCAAGGTCGTGCGTCACGATAAGCTGCGCCATCTTCGTCTCGCGCCGGAGCATGAGAAGCTCATCGGCCACCGTGCGGCGCGAGAGCGCATCGAGCGCGCTCGTCGGCTCGTCGGCAAGCAGCAGCCTGTTTTGCATCAGCATACACAGGGCAAGGGCGATGCGCTGGTTCATGCCGCCGCTCATTTCGTATGGGCAGGAGGCCAGTATGCGCCCGGCGTCGCGGAGTTCAAGCGCCGCGAACACCTGCCGCGCCTTGTCTTCAAAGCTTTCCTTGTCATACCGGCCGTGGCTTTTGAGCGTCTCGATAAACTGCTTTTTGTAGCTTCGTATGGGGTTAAAGGCAGCGCCGGGGCTTTGGAATATAAGCCCCATGCCGCGCGTTGCCGCCTCGTGCCGCTGCTTTGGCGGCAGGGAGTACAGCGACTTGCCCTCGAACCAGACTTCGCCCTGCGACACATGCGGAAGCTCAAACACGCCGAGGATGGCCTTTAAAAGCGTCGACTTGCCGCAGCCGGACTCACCGACGATGCACAGCGCTTCGCCTGCGGCGAGCGAAAACGATATATCGATTATAACATCCCCCGCGCCGTAGCCCGCGCTCAGGCGGCTTACCGTCAGGAGCATATCATCTTTCATTTTGCGCCTCCACATCCAAACAGTCGCGTGCAGCGTCGCCAAGGCAGTTGAATACCATGACCGTCACGACCGTCGCTATCGCGGGGGCGAGCGTCGACCACGGCGCAAGCTGCATGTACGCGCGCGACTGGTTTATCATGCTGCCCCATTCCGCGTGCGGTTCTGTTACGCCGATGCCGAGGAACGAAAGTCCGGCAACGCCTATCATCATGACGCCGAGCTGAGTTGCGGCGTTTACAATGAGCGGGCCGAGCATTATCGGCAGAAGCTCGCGCAGCATTATCCGCGCTCCCGACGCGCCCTCGAGCTTTGCCGCGCTTATAAACGGCTCTTTTTTCAGCGCGATGACCTGCGCACGGGCAAGCCGTGCGTACAGCGTCCAGCCCGATAAGCCCATCGCGAGCATCGCGTTTACCATTCCGCCGCCGAGTATGCCCGCAACGGCGATGGCAAGCACCATCTGCGGGAACGCGAGCATGATATCGACTATGCGCATGATGACAGCGTCCACAGCGCCGCCGTACCAGCCGGCGACCATGCCCAAAGCAGAGCCGACGACGAAGGTTATAAGCACCAGCACAAGGGCCGAGAATATCGACGTGCGCGCACCCATCAGCATGCGCGAGAGCACGCATCTGCCGTATCTGTCCGTGCCGAGAGGGTATTTTGCGCCGGGGGCAGAGTTCATGAAGGCTGCATTCGTCGCATTCGGGTCGTTCGGGACGATATACGGCGCTATGAGGCTCAAAAGAACGAGCGCTCCGGCGCATATGAGGAAGAATATAAGTCTTTTGCGGCTTTTTTTCTGCTTAACTGCAAGTATGCTCATTTCCATGCCGCACCTCACATTTCCCCGACCCGAGGGTCGAGCCTGCGATACAGGATATCGGCAAGAAGATTTATGAGCACATACACGCAGCTTGTGAATATGACAAAGCCCTGAATGACGGGGTAGTCGCGCGCGCTTATCGCGTCCATGGCAAGCTTGCCGAGTCCCGGCCAGCGGAATATCGTCTCCACCACGACGCTTCCGCCCAATAGCCCGCCTATAGACAGCGCAACTATCGTCAAAATGGGTATCGCCGCGTTGTGCAGCACGTTTTTAAACAGTATTACAGAGCTCTTTACGCCCCTTGCGCGCGCACCGATGACGTATTCGCGCCCGAGCTGCTCAAGTATCTCGGCCCGAAACTGCCTGACAAAGCGGCTGCATATGGGGATAGACAGCGCAAGGCAGGGCAGAACAAGGCCCTTGACGCTTTTGTCGGCAATGACCGGCAGAAGCTGCAGCTTCACGCACAAAAGGTACATGAGCAAAACGGATATGAGAAAATTGGGCAGGGAGTTGCCGATAAAGCTGAATAATCGGACTATCCTGTCCAGTATGCCGTCTTTTTTCACAGCCGTTATGACAGCAAGCGGGAGCGAAACGATAAGCGCAAGGGCAAGGCTCACGGCGCTGAGCGTCGCGGTGCAGCCCAGCGCTTTGGTAAGCTTTGCGGAAACGGGCATATCGTCCTTATACGAGGTGCCAAGATCGCCCGTCACGGCATTGCCCAGCCATTTTGCGTATCGGACGAGAAACGGCTCGTTTAAGCCCATGTCCTCGCGCGTTGCCTCCAAAACCTCCTCGGAAACGCTTATACCCTGCGCAGTAAGCTTTTTCTGCGCAGGGTCGCCGGGGGCGATATACATAAGCAGATATGTCAGAAAGCTCAGACCTATCAGTATCACAACAAGCTGTACCAGGCGGCTCAAAACATACTTTTTGATACCTTTCACCTCTGCCGGTAGAGGCGGGCTGATTTTCGCTCATGCGTCGTTAAACCCTTTGGAAATACACAAAGTATTCCCATCAGGCTTTGCCTTGCCTGAGCAAAAATCAGTTCCGCCAATCTGTTTCTTATCATTTATACCATGTCGGTGTTTTCATCGATGCGGTAGAAATCGAACGGGCATGTTTCATATATGCCGGAAACACCGTTTTTCATAACGCTTATGTTGTTGAAAAGCCCGACAAAGCCGATGGCGTTATCGTCGATGGCAAGCTGAACTATCTCATTTGCAAGGCGTGCGCGCTCTGCCGTGTCCGTCTCGGACTGCAAAAGCGTTATAAGCGCCTCGGACTGCGCGTTTTCGTAGCCTGCAACAGAGCTCCAGCGGCTGTTGGCACGCAAAACGGAGTCGATGAAGTAATACGGATCGCCGTTCATGTCTGCGATCATGCAGTAAAGCGCAATGTCATAGTCGCCGGAGGAGACATAGGTTGCGTCCGCGTCCTCCTGCGAGGTCAGCGTCGAAGCTATGCCGACGGCCTTGAGCTGCTCCTGAATAAGCAGTGCAAGAGAATCCAGCGAGCGGGCGGGGTAGTAGCAGATGTTGAGCGTCAGGTTCTTGCCGTCTTTTTCGTATATGCCGTCATCGCCCATCGTGTAGCCGGCAGCTTCAAGCGAGGCCTTTGCAGCGGCGGTGTCGACCGCGGGCTTTGTCACCTTGCCGTAGGCCGTTGCCGTTCCGAAGGGGCCGACGGCGGCTGTGACTGTGCCGTTTAAGTATTCGGCGATAGCGCCGCAGTCGACGGTGAGGTTAATTGCCTTTCTGACCTCATCCGACAGACGGTTTTGATTGAGCATGTAAAACTGCAGCCTCGTCGCGGGGATATCCGTCACGGTGAATTTATCGGGCGAGGCGGAGAATATCTCCTTTGCCGCGGCCGTCACGGAGTTGTAGCAGTCAATTTCGCCGTTTTGCATGGCCATGAGCTTGGATTCGTCATCCTGCATGTAGTAGAAAACAGCGCCGTCAAGCTTAACATCGCCGCCCCAGTAGCTGTCGTTTCTCTCGACCTCCACCGTGCCTTCCGGCTCGAAGGACTTAATTTTAAACGGGCCCGTGCCGATAACAGTCGTGGAAAAATCGCTTGACGCGTCAAGCTCCATTATGCCAAGCTCGGGCGAGGCAAGGTCGTTTACCATCGTCGGGTAGACCTCAGCAGTCGTCACGGTGAACACGCCGTCGCTTACAGCATCGTATTTGTAATCTGCAAACTGCGCAAAGCGGTTATTTACATCCGCTGCGCGGAGAAGATTTCGTATGACCATCTCGGAGGTGAGCGCAGTTCCGTTTGAAAAGCACACGCCGTCATTGAGCGTAACTGTCCAGGTAAGGCCGTCGTCCGATGCCTCGGCGCTTTTTGCAAGGCAGGGCTGCACGGAGCTGTCGTCGCCCATCTTAAACAGCGACTGCGTCACGCCGTATATTGAGGTGTACCAGCCGCAGGAGTCCTTGTGCGCGTCAAGGCTTGCGTAGGCAAAGCTTTCGCCGATGCGCAGTATCTTCGCGCCGTCGCCGCCTTTGTCATCATCGCTGCTGCATGCAGCCAGGCTCAGCGTCATAAGTGCCGCAAGGCACAGGGCTATTATGCGTTTTTTCATGTCTCATCCCTCACTTTTCCGCCCTTATGAGGAAGCAGGGGGTCGATGCCCAGTTGATGTGCTCCTCGGGGCTCCAGAGCCTTTCGCCGACTGTCGTGTCCGCGCTGACGGACTTAAAGCCCAGCGCGCGCAGCGTCACCGTATCCCACTGCGGGCGGGCAAGCTTTCCCATGGGAAGCTCGCGGGATATATCCTCCATGATCCAGCCCTCGTCGTAGCTCTCGTGATCCTCAACGCCCGCTTCGGCAACGTGCCGGCGGTCAAGCTCGCGCTCGTGCTGCTTATTTTCGTCAAACAGGTAGGAGTACCAGTTGGAGTCGACGTTCAGCATAACGCCGCCGTCGCGCAGAACGCGCTTCCACTCGCCGTAGGCCTTCACGGGGTCGGGCAGGTTCCAGGTGAGGTTTCGCGTGACTATAACGTCAAATGTGCCGTCGGCAAAGTCAAGCTCCTGCGCGTCCATTTTGCGAAAGCTTATCTTTTCGGCAAGCTCCCCGGCATTATTGCGTGCCTGCTCGAGCATGCCCTCGGACATGTCGATCGCCGTGACGTCATATCCGCGCTCTGCGAGGATGATGGCGTAAAAGCCCGGGCCTGTGCCGATATCGAGCACGCGCAGGGCTCTGCCCTCGGCCTCGGGAAAGTTTGAAATGAGCTCGTCTGCCCATTTGCTGTCCCAGCCGTCGGCGAGGTTTTTCTTTATAACATCCGTGTACGAGCTTGCGCGCCGCGTCCAGTACTGCTCGATGGTGTTTGAAAGGTCGTTCATTATTTTATCCCCCCGTAGTTTTCATTTTTTACTCCATGTTTAGAGTTTAACATGCAAAAACACCCCCACACAAGCCGGGGTGGGGGTTATTTTTAGAGCGTTTCACTATTTATTTTATACTTTTTTTGCGGTGGCTCGACCGGAAAGTGCTGAATAAACCATAAGATTCTTTGGTGCAGACCGGAGACTGCTGAATAAACCATAGAATTTGTGGCGTTCAGCCTCTCTTCTTGCCAAACGGAGCCTTCAGCGCGTTGAGCAGGGGATTTGTGCCCTTTGCGCCGACGGGACAGGCGGGGTAGCCGCCCTCATAGAGCGTGCGGCGTATATCGTCCTCGGAAACGATGTCCGGGTCGTATCTTACGGTCAGCACGCCTTTAAAATACTCTATCTGCGCGTCCAGAACGCCGCGCGTTTGCAGCATGTCGCCGAGTATAAGCTCCGGGCATCGGCGGCAGTACATGCCGCGCACGCCGGTAATCAGCGTTTTTTCTTCCACTGCTTTTTCTCCTTTTTAATGCTAAGCAAAAGCGACGCTATACGAACCGCCTCTGCAATGATATTTTACCCTTATTCATCGTTGTCGTCCTTGAAATACGACAGTATTCCCGCGTCCTCTGCCTCGACTAAGGGCAAAATCTCTATTGCAGAGGTCGCAGATTTTTAAGCGTGAGGTTGTCGTGTCAGGCAAGGCTTTGCGATTGAGGAAAGCTGTCGCCTTGTGATTGAACGCGGCTGGGCGCGGCAATATCCGCTTAAAAACGGTTCGGATAGCATCGCTTTTGCTTAAGCGAATGCATCAGCACGCCTATCGAGCTCATCGACATTGCCGCCGCGCATATCGACGGGTGCAATACGCCCATCGCCGCAACGGGGATGCTGATGAGGTTATAAAACAGCGCCCAGCGCAGATTCTGCCGAATAGTTTTTATCGTCCGGGCCGATATCTCCAGCGCCTGCGGGAGCTTTTCAAGGTCGCCCGACGGAAGCAGCACGCCCGCCGCTTCGATTGCAATGTCCGAGCCGCCACCCATTGCCGCTGCGCAGTCTGCCGAGGCAAGCGCCGGAGTGTCGTTAATGCCGTCGCCTACCATGCACACGGTCTTGCCGCGGCTTTTGAGGCTCTGCACGGCCCTGGCTTTTTCGTCAGGCCGCACCTCGGCCAAAACGTTCTCTATCCCGGCTTTTGCGGCTATCGCCCGCGCCGTGCGCTCGTTATCTCCCGTGAGCATCCAAACTTCGCGCCCCGACTTTTTAAGCCGCTCGACTGCGCTTGCCGCTTCGGGCTTAACTGTGTCGGCAAGGCCGATAAGACCGATGATTTTCCCCTCACGCACGACGAATATCTCCGCCTTTGCCTCGCGTCTGAGGTCGGGTGCAGCGCAAAGCTCTGCGAGCATATTTAACTCCTCGAGCGCCTTTCGGCTCAGGCAGGAAACGCGCTTTCCGCAAACGGTTGCCGAAACTCCGCTTCCAATGTCGTAGTCAAAATCCGTGACCTCAAGCTCTGCAAACTCCGGGTATCGCTCGGCGGCATACTGCGTGACGGCCCGCGCAAGCGGATGCTCCGAGCGCGCCTCGACAGCGGCGCAGATGGAAATAAGCTCCCGCTCCGAAACGCCAAGCGGGAGAGTGTCCGTCACGCACGGCTGACCGACGGTCAGCGTGCCGGTCTTGTCCAGCACAATGCAGTCGCACTTCCATGCGCGCTCAAGCTCCGAGCCGTTTCTAAACAGTATGCCGTTTTCCGCCGCCATCGACGAGCCTACCATCAGCCCCGTCGGAGTAGCAAGCCCCAGTGCGCACGGACACGCGACCGACAGCACGTCGCAGCATGTGAGCACGGCCTTTTCCAAGTTACCCGGCGCAATGCGCTTGTACCACGCCGCAAATGTGAGCCCCGCGGCTGCGATGACAGCCGGCACGAACCAGCGCGCAACGCTGTCTGCAAAGCGCTGCACCGGCGCCTTTTCGCACTGGGCGCGGCGCACGATATCGATTATCTGCTCAAGCACGCTGTCCTTGCCCAAGGCCGTTGCCGAAATCTCGGCAGAGCCCGCGCGATTTAAGCTCCCGCCGATGACCTTGTCGCTCTCGGCCTTATCCGTCGGCAGACTTTCGCCCGTGAGCATCGATTCATCCACGGCAAGCCTGCCGGAGAGCAGAACGCCGTCCACGGGTATGCGCTCGCCCGGGCGGATGAGGATGACGTCGCCTTCGCGTATTTTATCTATCGCCGTTTCCTCAAAGCCGTCGCCCCGACGCACCATTGCCGTGCGCGGCCTGAGATGCATGAGCTTGCGTATGGCGCTGCTTGCCTCGCCCGCTGCCACCTGCTCCATGTATTTTCCGAACAGGATGAGCGACAGCAGCACGCCGTTTGAGGTAAAATACAGCTTAAAGCCGCTTTTTCGCGTCAGCGCGACATATGAGCTGTAGCCGTAAATGAGCGTTGAGGATAGCGACACGAGCATATCCATGCCCACGGCTCCGCTTCTTATTGAACGCAGTGCGCCGCGGTAAAAATGCCGCGCGGGGCCAAGCTGCAAAACAGTGCCGATGGCAAATTGAATTTTCGGGTGCATTTCGAGCATGAGCGGAGCTGTACACACAGCGCTTGTAACGAGCGTTTTTAAAAGCCCCATGCGCCGCTCAATTTCAATATCCTCGTCGCTGCCGCGAATTTCGAGTATCTCGGCTTCGTCTCCGCACGCCTCCGTCAGCTCGCGGGTGTCGACGCCTATGGGGAACATGCGCACTGTCACCGCATTTTCGCCCATTGCGCAAACGTCCTGAATGCCGAAAATGCCGCCCAGTGCCGCGGCCGCTTTTTGTGTATTTCCGTCCGGAACGCTTATGTCCGCTTCCTCTGTCGGGACGCGAAAGCCTGCGCGTTTTACGCACCCGGCAATGTCCGCAAGGCTTGTTTTCCCCTCGTCGAAGCGTATAAATGCCGAGGCCGAGGCGTAGCTTGCCGCGGCGCGGGTAACGCCGCCAAGCTTCATGAGCGCACGGTCAAGCCGCGCAACGCACGCGGCGCACTCCATATCGAGAATTCTTATGTTTATATCCTTCATAATGTCAAAAGGGGAGAGAGGTCACTCTCTCCCGATCCAAGATCAAAGCTTTTCTTTGAGTTCCTTGCGCTTTTTGAATGCGTTTACGCATGCGGGGATGGACACTGCGGGCAGGTCGAGCAGCAGCGCCCAGTCGATCCAGTCGATGCCCTTTATGAACTGACCCTCGTGCCATACGCCCTTGGCAAGCTTGAAGTAGTTGTAGTTCCAGATGCCCCAGACGTCGGTCGTCGGCTTCCAGAGGTGGACCTTCAAAAATGCCGAGCTTGTGACGATGCCGTTTGCAGCCAGCGTCATGAACGAGGATGCGCGGCGGTTCTTGATAAGAAACTGCGCTACCGTCGGCAGAACGTACACAGCAAGGTTTATTATCCAGAGCTGGAGCGGGATCTTATAATTCCACTTCATTGCCTGGCGGATGTGGTCTGCGTCGTGCAGCAGCGCGGCGGCAAGGATGGCAAGGTTCCACTTGCTCATGCTCGATGCCGTCTCGTCGTCGATGCGCGTGTCAAGAAATTTGGCCTCTTCCTTTTGCGATTTGGTCATGAAAAAATCCTCCCTGATTTTTAATCTTACCAATTGGTCAATAAAAAATTATCACATTCCCACCATATTGTCAATGCAATTTTTCACTTTACACTAAGCTTTCTTTGGCATATAATGCGGGCATTAGATGAATTGGAGACATGATGGACGCTAAACGATGGGAAAAACGAAATAAGCTGGCCGCCTTTGCGCTCAAAAGCAGGCACCTGTCCGAGCGGTTTGACGCTGTGTGGCAAAAGCACTGCCGCATGTTCGGCGATATACTCAGGCCCGCGTTTGAGGACGATCCTGCCTCGCGCATCATGCTTGCAAGCGCGCTTGAGCTAATAAGCCGCGGCCGCCTTGCCGACAGTGTGAGCAGGCTCGAAAAGCTAAAGGACCACTGCGATACGGACGCGGATTTTGTCGCGTGGTACTTTTTCGTGGGCGTGTGCTGCGAAAAATGCGGCTTTACGGACGGGGCGCTGATGCACTACGGCCGCGCTGCCCGGCTCGAGCCGGAGTTTTACATGGTCTATCTCATGACGGCAAAATGCCTGCACACAAAGCGCATGTACGAGGCGGCAACGGGCGCGTATTTCATGGCGATGGACAAGATACTCTCCCAGCCGAAGAAGGACGAGATACCGGCTGTCAATCAATCGCTGCTTTTGGGCTCTGTGCATGGGAACCTTGCCAACTGCTTTATCATGATGCGCAATTTTGACGATGCAGAGTACGAGCTTTATGAGGCCGAGCGCTGCGGCTTTTCCCCGCCCATGCTGTCGCTTACCTGGGCAACGCTTTATGCCGCAACGGGGCGCAGAGCGCAGGCGCTTGAAAAGATGGCTGAGCTCAAAAAAGCCTCGCCCGAGATGGAGGCGTCCTCGATACTGCCCGTTATGGAGATAATCGAGCAGAAAAATCCGCGCTTTGCCCCGCGCAGCATAGATACGGGGAAGATAGCGCGGTTTTGGGACTGGTTCTGCGAGCACGAGAAGCTGCTTCGTGACCTTGCCGACACTGCGGCCAGGCCGGTTGCCGAGAAGCAAATACGCGATGCGGTCATAGAGCTGTTCGATTTTTGCCGCGAGTACCCGGACTTTGAGTTCGGCCGCGACGGGGAAAAGACGAGCCTGAGCTTTTTTGCAAACTACAACTTGAGCTTCGAGCTGTGGCTTGAGCGGCTTATCGAGCTCAGACCCGACAAGCTTAAAGAGAGCTGGAGCTTTTACGCAACAGATTGAGGTACATATGATAAAATACGTTTTGCTTGACATCGACGATACGCTGCTTGACTTCGGCAAGGCCGAGGCTGCGGCAATAAAAAAGACCTTCGAGCGCATTGGTATCCCGGCAACGGACGAGGTCATAGCGCGCTATAGCGAGATCAACAATGCCCAGTGGTCTGCCCTCGAGAGAGGCGAGCTTACGCGGCAGCAGGTGCTCGTGCGCAGGTTCGATATCCTGTTTGAGGAGCTTGGAATTACAGGCGTTCCCAGCGAGATGGCGCAGGCAAGCTATGAATATCTCCTTGGCATAGGCCACTATTTCATCGACGGCGCTGTGGAGCTGCTCGAGGCGCTGAAGGATAAATACGAGCTGTACATCGTTTCAAACGGCACGGCCTGCGTGCAGGACAGCCGCCTTGCAAGCGCGGGCATCGCACCGTATTTTAAGGATATTTTCATTTCCGAGCGCATAGGGGCCGACAAGCCCTCGCGCGAGTTTTTCGACCGTGCGTTCAGCCGCATCGAGGGCTTTGAGCGCGAAAAGGCCATCATCGTCGGCGACAGATTGTCCTCCGATATCCTCGGCGGCATAAACGCGGGAATAACTACCTGCTGGTTTAACCCCAAGCGCCTGCCGCCCGACCCCGATATCCCCGCCGATTACGAGATACACGCACTTAATGAACTGCCCGAACTGTTAAAAAACCTCTGAGATTTCTCAGAGGTTTTTCTCTATTAATTGAACATCGCAGGGGTTATCGGAGCAGCAGGCGATGAAGTGTTCGCCATAGCGCAGTGAGCGAAAGTGCACGGCGCTGTCAATGACCGAAAAGCCTGCCATATCCGCAAGGCGCAGATCTCGAAGCTTTATATAGCTTTCCTTCATCGTCCACAGGCGGCAAAATTCCGCGTCGGGCGCGGGGGAGACGGAAACTGCGTGCAGCTCATCCGGCGCAAAGAAGCGCTCTGCCAGCCGAACACTGCCTGAGCGGGGAAGCTCGATATCCGCGCCCACCGGCGCGTCGGACACCGCGCACAGCACATGGTTTTTGCAGTGGGCGAGGGAAAAATGCACCTGCCCGTCTTCAAAATACGGCTTGCCGTTTTGCCCGATGGCATAGTCATCCCTGCCGCACACGGCTTTGAGCAGAAGCCCCGCTCCGAGGCAGCGCCGCCGTGCATCCTCATCCATGAGGCGCAGAGCCTTTTCTCTTCGAGCGCTGCTCACGTTTTCGAGCGCCGCGGCGAGGTCAAGCCCCGCCGTGTCGGCGATAAAAAGCTTTATCATGCGCGCATGGCGTTGAGCGTTTTTTCTATGAGCGTGTCAAGCTCCCAGCCGCACATTTGAGCGCCGCGCAGGATAACATCGCGCGAGCAGCCCGCGGCAAACTTCTTGTCCTTGAACTTTTTCTTGACCGATTTTACCTCCATGTCGGAGATGCCGGTCGGACGCATGAGCGCGGCTGCGCCTATAAGCCCCGTAAGCTCGTCCGTTGCAAACAGAACCTTTTCCATGAAAAGCGTCGGCTCAACGTCGATGCATATGCCGTAGCCGTGGCTTATGACGGCGTGGATCATGTCCTCGTCTATGTCAAGCTCGTGCAGCATTTCGTCGGCCTTTACGCAGTGCTGCTCGGGGTAGAGCTCAAAGTCAATGTCGTGCAGCATGCCGACGGCAGCCCAGAACTCCGCTCTTTCGGGGTCAAACTCCTTCGCAAGCTCGCCCATGACCTTGGAAACGGTCTCCGCGTGCTGGATGTGGAACGGCTCTTTATTGAATCTTTCGACAAGCTCCTTGGCCTGCTCAACTGTCGGGATATAGCTCATATTCATGCCTCCTCGGAAAATATGCTTTATTTTACTGCAACTAAGGCCATAAATCAATGGCAATTGACAACATAAATCTCATGGTTTAAAATCAGCTTATTGAGGTGAAGCGCATGGGAAAGCCCGTTTTGTATATAGTCGTGCCCTGCTATAACGAGCAGGAGGTGCTGCCGATAACGGCGCCGATGTTTTTAAATAAGCTCAGGCAGCTTTCCGACGACGGACTTATCGCCGGGGAAAGCCGCGTCCTGTTTGTTAACGACGGGAGCAGCGACGATACGTGGAGCATCATATGCTCGCTGAGCAAAAGCGATGAGCATTACATCGGCATAAGCCAAAGCCGCAACCGCGGGCATCAGAACGCCGTGCTTGCCGGGCTCATGGAGGCGCGGGATAAATGCGATATCAGCATCTCCGTCGACTGCGACGGGCAGGATGACTTAAACGCGATGGATGAGATGGTGCGCGCGTATCTTGACGGCTGCGATGTGGTGTACGGTGTGCGCGCCGACCGTGCGTCGGATACGTTTTTTAAGCGCACGAGCGCACAGGGGTTTTACAAATTCCTATCGGCCATGGGTGCGGAGGTCGTGTACAATCACGCTGACTACCGCCTGATATCCGCGCGGGCATTAAACGAGCTTGCAAAGTTTGACGAGGTGAACCTGTATCTGCGCGGGCTCGTGCCGCTTGTCGGCTTTAAGAGCACAACGGTGTCCTATACGCGCACAGAGCGCCTTGCCGGAAAGAGCAAATACCCTCTGCGCCGTATGCTCGCCCTCGCGGGGGACGGGATAACGAGCCTGTCGATAAAGCCCCTGCGGCTTATAATGAGCTTTGGCATAATCGTTGCGCTTTTAAGCTTCGTCGGCGTCATATGGGCCATCGTCTCGGCACTCAGCGGCCATTCGGTCGCAGGCTGGGCGAGCACGACATGCATCATCTGCTTTATCTCCGGCGTTCAGCTTATCTGTATGGGCGTTATAGGCGAATATGTGGGCAAGATATATATGGAGACCAAGCGCCGCCCGCGCTATATCATATCCGAGCGCACATGGGATGAATAAACTCTTGTGTCGGGGCGGAATATTTGCTATAATGACTGTACAATAAATAGGAATAGGAGATATCATAATGAATTACTGGAGCACTGCCCGCAAGGGTGTACTCGGCCTGAGCGCCGCAACGATCGCATACTCTGTCTGGAAGAAGAACCCCGTCCTGCCCCTGGTGCTGTACGGTCTGCATCTTGCTGAGTATTTTGCCGTTGCACGCAAGGCCGGCAAGAAGGTTTGGTATGACGATACCCGCTGCCTTATAAACACCATGCTTTACGGCTTCACCTTCTGGCTTCCCATGAAGCTTGAGATCGAGTGATCGAAAACTAACGATTTCCGGCCTTTGCGCCGGAAATTTTTATAGGAGGAAAAAGCGTGCTCAATACGACCTTGTGCTACATACGCCGCGGCAGTGAGTATCTCATGCTGCACCGCGTGAAAAAGGAAAATGACATAAACCGCGATAAGTGGATAGGCGTCGGCGGCAAGTTTGAAGCCGATGAGAGCCCGGACGAGTGCCTTTTGCGCGAGGTCGCGGAGGAAACGGGGCTCAGGCTCACCGACTGGCGCTGCCGCGGGATAATCACGTTTATAAACACAAAGTGCGAGTCGGAGTACATGTATCTTTTCACGGCCGACGGCTTTGAGGGCAAGCTCAAAACCTGCGACGAGGGCGTGCTCGAGTGGATAGACCGCGCAAGGCTTTTTGACCTCACGCTCTGGGAGGGAGATAAGATATTCCTGCGCCTTATTGAAAACGACGAGCAGCCGTTTTTCCTCCTAAAGCTCGATTACGACGGCGATGAGCTTATAAGCGCCGTGCTCGACGGCAGGAAAATTCGATAAAAAAACTGACCATTCCGAAAGAATGGTCAGTTTTAATATGCCCATATATCAGTAGGCTACGCCCCAGTAGATCATGTGCTTTGCCTTCTTGCCGCAGATGGGGCAGACATCGCCGAGATCCTCCTGCTGGAAGGGGATGCAGCGCGAGGACATGCCCGCCTGCTCCTTCATCTTCATTTCGCATTCAAGCTCGCCGCACCACATGGTTTTGATGAAGCCGCCCTTTTCCTCCTGAAGCTGCTTTGCCTCTTCAAGGGAATGTGCCTCATAGATGTGCTCGTCAAGGTTCTTCTTTGCCTTGTCGAACAGACCCTGCTGCACAGCGTCAAGCAGCTCGGGGATGCGCGCTTCAAGCTCGTCGATGCTGACGGAGACCTTCTCGCCGTTATCGCGGCGCACGGCCATGCAGACGTTGTTTTCAATGTCGCGCGGGCCGATCTCGAGACGCAGGGGAACGCCCTTCATCTCATACTGTGCGCACTTCCAGCCGAGGCTGTTGTCGCTCAGGTCGATCTTTGCGCGTATGCCGGCGGCCTTGAGGCGGGCGTAGAGCTCGTCGGCCTTTTCGCTGACGCCGGGCTTGTGCTGCGCAACGGGGACGACGATGACCTGCACGGGCGCGATGCGCGGCGGCAGAACAAGGCCGTTATTGTCGCCATGGGTCATGATGATGCCGCCGATTATGCGGGTGGACATGCCCCAGGAGGTCTGATGCGGGTGCTGCTGCTTGTTTTCCTTGTCGGTGAAGGTGATGTCAAACTGCTCGGCAAAGCCCGTGCCGAAATAGTGGCTCGTGCCGGACTGGAGCGCCTTGCGGTCGTGCATCATGCACTCGATGGTGTAGGTGTTGACTGCGCCGGCAAACTTCTCCTTGTCGGTCTTGTTGCCGCGGATGACGGGCATTGCAAGATAGTTTTCGCACAAATCGGCGTAAACCTCAAGCTGCTGCAAAGTTTCCTTGCGGGCCTCTTCCTCGGTGGCATGCAGGGTGTGACCCTCCTGCCAGAGGAATTCTCTGCCGCGCAGGAAGGGGCGCGTCGTCTTCTCCCAGCGGAGAACGGAGCACCACTGGTTGTACAGCATCGGCAGGTCGCGCCAGGAGTGCACCGTGTGGCTCCAATGGTCGCAGAAGAGCGTCTCCGAGGTCGGACGGATGCACAGACGCTCCGTAAGCTCCTCCGAGCCGCCGACAGTTACCCACGCGCATTCGGGTGCAAAGCCCTCAACGTGGTCCTTCTCCTTCTGAAGCAGGCTTTCGGGGATGAGCATGGGCATGGAGACATTCTCATGTCCGCCTTCCTTGAACATTCTGTCAAGCTCCTTCTGTATATTCTCCCAAATGGCATAGCCGTATGGACGCAGGATGAAAAGACCCTTAACGCCGGAATAATCGACCAGCTCCGCCTTCGTGCACACGTCGGTGAACCACTGGGCAAAATCCTGCTCCATATCTGTTATCTGTTCAACTTTTTTGTCCTTAGCCATTGTAATTCTCCTTGTACAATAATAACTTATATATTTTATCCAAAGTGCCGCACCTTGTCAATCCAAAGATAAAAAACTTGACCAATGTATGCTTTTTATCTATAATATTATAGATTTAATATGTTCATTCGGAGGTGACGCGTATCAGCAGGCAAAAATATATGGCGGAGCTGTCCAAGCTGCTGGCGTTCATGTTCAAGGAGGACAAGGAGGATATCCTTGCCCAATATAACAAAATGCTCGACGAGGCCGAGGATGAGCGGGCTATGCTCGAAAGCTTTGGCTCGCCGACGAAGCTGGCAGTCACCATTTCACGCACCTATAACCGCGCCGAGCGCAAGCTCGCCGTCGCGTCCGACGCAAAGGACGGCGCAGCAGCCGCGCAGACCGAGGCGGTATCCGCTCCCGTTCCCGCCGCACCCAAGGCTCCGGAGGCCAAGGCCGAAGTCAAGGCGCCCGAGGCGGGCATGTCCTATGCGGATATAATCGAGGAAATTCGCCGCGAAAAGGCCGAGGCCGAGGGCATCGAGTATAAGCCCATATTCTTTAACGAACCCGAGCCTGCGCCGATAGCTCCCGAAGCCGAGGAGACCGAGGAGCCTGAGGAAGCTGCCGAGGAGCAGGTCGAGGCGGAAGCTGAACCCGAAGAAAAGGAAGAAGCCGCAGACACCGAGGCCGAACTGGAAGAGCCCGCTCCTGCCGAGGAGAAAGCCGAATCCGAGGAAACAGAGCCGGAGCAGACCGAAGAAGCGGAGGATACAGCCGAGGCTGAACCTGAACCCGAGGAGCAGCCGGAGGAAGAGCCTGAGGAATCCGAGGAAGCGGAAGAGCCCGAAGAAGCGGAGGAAGAGGAGCTTTCAACGGAGGATGACCTCATCCTCGCTCAGCTTGAATCCGAGCCTGCGCCTGTGCCGGAAACGCAGTATAAAACCAATGTCGCGCTGCTTATCCTGTATCTCATTTTCGCCATCCCCATCGGCGTCGCGCTGCTGGCGGCGGATATAGTCGCGGCGCTGGTCATCATGATAGTCGTCATTGCGGCAATAAAGCTTGCTGTGCAGTTTATTGCATTTGCATTTTCATCCCTTGCGATATTTGCGGATATCATGCTGTGCTCGGGCGCTGTGCTCATAGCGCTTGCAGTTGCGCTGCTGCTTATCTGGCTTGTGGTGCTGCTTTTGCTGTGCGGGCTTAAAGGCATTGTGCGCGGCGCACTCAGCCTTGGCCGCAGAATGTGCGTTAAGGAGGTGACCGTCAATGAGTAAGGCATGGAAGATAGTTTCGATAGTTGCGGTCATCGCGTTCATCCTCGGTGCACTGTGCATCCTCGCGGGAATAGTAACCGGCGGCGATACGGAGAGGATAAAGGATATCCTTTTTGCGACCTACGACCTTGAAGATAAGATAAACGCCATAAGAACAGCGCTGGGAATGTCGCTGCTGGCGTGATGTGTAATGGCAGTCATTTGACTGCCATTGCGCTTTTATACAGAAAACCTTTCACAGGCTTTACAAAATTCTATACCGCGCCCCCTTTTCAAAAGTGACGGTCTTTGGTATAATCATGTGGATGGAAAGAGGGAAGACCCTCTACGGAAAACAAATAAAGACAGAGAGGACGATTTAAAATGATTTCCCATGGCAAAGAGATAAAGGTGTTCAGCGGCAACTCCAATCCCAAGCTTGCAAATGCTATCTGCAATCAGCTTTTCAAGAACCTCGGCGATTCAAGCTGCACGCATTTTGCAGACGGTGAGTGCTCGATCTCCGTGCACGAGCCCGTTCGCGGCGCCGATGTTTTCATCGTGCAGTCGACCTGCAAGCCGGTAAACGACAACCTCATGGAGATGCTCGTCATGATCGACGCTATGCGCCGCGCCTCCGCCGGCCGTATCACCGCCGTCATCCCGTACTTCGGCTATGCCCGCCAGGACCGTAAGGCCAAGAGCCGCGATCCCATCTCCGCAAAGCTCGTCGCAAACCTCATCACCGCTGCCGGTGCCGACCGTGTCCTGACCATGGACCTGCACGCAGCACAGATCCAGGGCTTCTTCGATATCCCTGTTGACAATCTTTTCGGCGCACCTCTCTTTGCAAGACACTATATCGACGTTTTCGGCAAGGACAATGACGATATAATGGTCGTATCCCCCGACGTCGGCAGCACCGCCCGCGCCCGCAACTTCTCCATGAAGCTCGGCTGCAACATGGCCATCGTTGACAAGCGCCGCGAAAAGGCAAACCAGTCCGAGGTCATGAACATCATCGGCAATGTCGAGGGCAAGACCTGCATCCTGCTTGACGATATGGTCGACACGGCAGGATCTCTCGTCGGCGCGGCAAAGGCTATCTACGAGATAGGCGGCGCAAAGGAAGTTTACGCCTGCGCAAGCCACGGCGTGCTCTCCGGCCCCGCTATCGAGCGTATTGAAAACAGCTGCATCAAGGAGCTGCTGCTTCTCGACACCATCCCGTATCCCGAAGCGGCTGCACCCTGCGATAAGATCAAGTACATGTCCGTAGCTCCGGTGTTTGCCGAGGCTATCCAGCGCGTATATGAGGAGATCTCCATCTCCAATCTGTTTGAGTAAAATGTTCTTTTCCTCCGGAGGGGTGGAGTGGATCGTTGCGTTCCTCGGAAACCCCGGACTTAAATATAACGGCACAAGGCACAACGCGGGCTTCATGGCGGCAGACGCCATGGCAAAGAAGCTGGGCGTCAGCATAAACAAAATGCGCTTCAAGGCGCTTACGCAGACGGTCGAGCTTGGCGGCGCGAAGGTGCTTCTTATGAAGCCGCAGACGTATATGAATCTGTCGGGTGAGGCGATAGCTCAGGCCGCGAAGTTTTACAAGGTCGCGCCCGAGCATGTCATCGTCGTTTCCGACGAGACGGCTCTGCCTATCGGCAAGCTGCGTATACGCCGCTCGGGCTCTGCCGGAGGGCATAATGGCCTTAAAAACATCATCGCGCTGCTCGGGACGGATCAGTTCCCGCGCGTTCGTCTCGGCGTCGGCGCACCGCCGCATCCGGATTACGATATGGTCGACTGGGTCCTGGCAGCCTTCAAGGGTCAGGATGCCGCCGACATGGAAAAGGTGGCCGAGAAGGCGGCCGACGCTGTCGAGTGCTATATAAAAGAGGGCGCAGACCGCGCGATGAACAAGTTCAATACTAAGGGGTAAATACCCTGTACAGAGACGGCAGGGGGCTTTGGCTCCTTGCCGTTTATCAGAAAGGACGGATGACATGAAGAAAAGCTGCATAGCAATGCTCCTCGCCGGAGGTCAGGGCTCGAGGCTTTACGCCCTTACGCAGGACGTGGCAAAGCCCAACATGCCTTTCGGCGGCAAATATCGCATAATTGATTTTCCCCTGTCCAACTGCGCAAACTCGGGGATCGATACCGTCGGTGTCCTGACGCAGTACCGTCCTTTGCAGCTCAACAGCTACATCGGCGGCGGCCAGCCCTGGGATCTGGACTCTACCGACGGCGGCGTGTTCATCCTGCCCCCGTATCAGACGGCGGGTGAGGCGGGCTCCTGGTTTTCAGGAACGGCCAACGCCATTTATCAGAATATCGGCTTTATCGAGATGTATGATCCCGATAACGTCCTCATCCTCTCGGGCGACCACATCTATAAGATGGACTACTCGAAGCTGCTCGCAGAGCATATAGAGAGGGACGCTGCCTGCACGATCGCAGTTTTGCAGGTGTCGATGGAGGACGCAACGCGCTTTGGCATAATGAACCTCGGTCCCGACGGCTATGTCGAGCAGTTCGAGGAAAAGCCCAAGCAGCCCAAGAGCGACCTTGCCTCCATGGGCATATACATATTTAACTGGAAAAAGCTCCGCAAGTACCTTATCGAGGACGAAAACGACCCCAATTCCGATAAGGACTTCGGCAAAAATATAATCCCCAACATGCTCAAAGCCGGCGAAAAGCTCTGGCCGTATCGCTTTGACGGCTACTGGCGCGATGTCGGCACGATAACGAGCCTGTGGGATGCGAATATGGACATGCTGTCGACAACGCTCATAAACCTCTATGACCCGGCATGGCCCATACGCTCAAGAAGCGTGGCTCAGCCGCCGCATTATATAGGCCGGGACGGAAGCGTTGCCCACTCGATAGTCACTGAGGGCTGCGTTATCCACGGCCATGTTGAAAACTCCGTTTTGTCCTCCTCGGCATATGTGGGCAAGGATGCAAAGGTGCTGTATTCGGTGCTGATGCCCGGCGCCCGTGTTGAGGACGGCGCAACGGTCGAATATGCCATCATCGGCGAGCAGACGGTCATTGGACGCGGCGCGCATGTCGGCGCTCCGCCCGACGGAAGCGATGACTGGGGCGTTGCCACCTGTGGCCCGCGCCTTGATATACGCGAGGGGGCCGAGGTCAAGGCCGGAGCGATGATATACAAAAGCGAGGAGGTCTGAAGATGAGCGATTTTCACGGAATAATATTTGCCTATGGCGCAGTTCCCGAGCTCGGTGAGCTTGTGCGCCGCCGCACAGCATCCTCGCTGCCCTTCTGCGGGCGATACAGACTTATTGACTTTGCCCTGTCCTCGCTCATGAACGCGGGTATCCACGACGTCGGCGTTATCATGCGGCGTGACTATCAGTCGCTTTTAGACCATCTTGCCAGCGGAAAGGACTGGGACATGGGACGCAGGATAGGCGGACTGCGCATGCTGCCGCCGTTCGGCCTGCCGGAGTATCACCGCGGCGACTATACGGGCACGATAGAGGCTTTAAACGCCGTGTCGACCTATGTGCGGGAGATCAGCGCAAAGCACATCGTCATGATGCACGGAAACACTGCTGCAAACATTGACCTTGGCGCGGCTATAAAGCAGCATCTGCGCACGGGAGCGGAAATAACCGCCGTGTGTACCGAGGCGGCGCTCGACTATAAGCATCACAGCTACCTTGTCGATGACGACGGCTTTGCAAGAGGCATGATATTCAATCAGACAAGTGACAGCGAGGGGCTTGCCTCGCTTGAAGCGTACATCATTTCAAAGGAGCTTCTTGTGAGCATGATGGACGCCTGCGCCGCGGCAAACCGCTTCCACTTCCACCGCGACGCGATAGCCGCGTATCTTGCCTCCGGCGGCAAGGTCAGCGTGTACGTCCACCGCGGCTACGGCCGCCGCATAATGAGCACCGAGGCCTTCTTCGAGGCGAATATGGATATGCTCAGCGGCGATAATCGCGCAGACCTCTTCCCGCCCGAGCGCCCCGTGCGCACAAAGACGCATGAGGACGTCAGCACCTATTACGCAGAGTCGTCCGAGACCCGCAACAGCCTCGTCGCCGACGGCTGCATCATCGAGGGCGAGGTCAATAACTGCATCATTTCGTCCGATGTGCGCATATCAAAGGGCGCAAAGCTCAGCGACTGCATCATAATGCGCGGCGCACAGATAGGCGAGGGCGTCATTTTGAAAAATGTAATTTCCGACAAGGCCACGGTCGTGTCGCCGTATCAGACCCTAATCGGCAGCGAGAAGCTGCCCGTAGTTCTCCCCAAGGGAGCCAAGATCTAAGGAGTATTTTTAAGCACATGTTCAAAAGTCAGATATCCCGCGACGAGGTGCGCAGCGCTATCGAAGATAAGCTGTGTGCGCACTTTGCCGTAACAGCAAAAACAGCAAGCGACGATCAGGTGTTTCAGGCAAGCGCCATCGTCATCCGCGAGATCATGAGCAGACTGCTCGCCGTTGAGGAGACCCGCCTTCCCGAGCGGGAGGTGCACTATCTTTCGATGGAATTCCTCATGGGCCGCAGTTTGATGAAAAATGCCTTCAACCTCGGCATTGCCGACGCGCTCACAGGTGCTCTCGAGGACCTCGGCCGCAGTGCAGCCGATATATTCGAGGCCGAAAACGACGCGGGGCTCGGCAACGGCGGCCTCGGCAGGCTCGCCGCGTGCTACATGGACTCTCTTGCCACCCTCGGCATACCCGCAACGGGCTACTCGCTGTGCTATGAGCTCGGCATCTTCCGTCAGAGGATAGTCGACGGAAAGCAGACTGAGGTCGCCGACGATTGGCGCAGCGCGGCCGAAAGCTGGCTCGTGCCCCGCAATGACGAGGCTGTCGAGGTGCGCTTTGGCGGCCATATATCCTCATGGTGGGACAGCTTTGGAAAATACCACGCCGAGCACACCGGGTATCAGACCGTGACGGCTGTGCCGCGCGATATGCTCATTGCAGGCTATGGCGGCAATGAGGTGAACACCCTGCGCCTGTGGGATGCAAGAAGCACCTCGGCGCTTGACATGTACCTGTTTTCCGAGGGCGAATATGTAAAGAGTCTTGAGCAGCGCACGATGAGCGAGGTCATAACAAAGGTGCTGTATCCCGCCGATGACCACATCGAGGGCAAGACCCTGCGCTTAAAGCAGCAGTATTTCTTCCTCTCGGCAACGGCGCAGTCGATAATCAAAACGCATATGCGCCGCTTCGGCGATATAAAGAGCTTTTCAAAGCACCACGCGATACAGATAAACGACACGCACCCGGCACTCGTTATCCCCGAGCTCATGCGCATCATGATGGATGAGTACGGCCTTGGCTGGGATGAGGCGTGGGAGCAGGTGAGCGCATCCGTTGCGTACACGAACCACACCGTCATGAGCGAGGCGCTGGAAAAGTGGCCGCAGGAGCTCGTGCAGACGCTTCTGCCCCGCGTGTGGGAGATACTGTGCGAGATAAACCGCCGCTGGTGCGAATACCTCGTCTCCAAATTCGGAGGCGGCGAAAAGGTGGGGCAAAACCTCATCATCCGCGACGGACAGGTTCACATGGCAAACCTCTGCCTTGCGTCCTGCTATAAGATAAACGGCGTTTCCGGTCTGCACGGCGAGATACTGAAAAACGACCTGTTCAAGGACGTCTGCTCGCTCACGCCCGAGCGCTTTACATATGTCACAAACGGCATTGACCACCGCCGCTGGCTTGCGCAGATAAACCCGCGCCTGCATGGGCTCATAGCTGAGCTTCTTGGCGGGGATGAGTATCTGACAAAGCCCGAGGAGCTCAAAAGGCTTTTAAGCTTTGCCGAGAATGGCGAGGTACAGCGCCGCGTAAATGACATTAAGCAGCTCAACAAGGGCGATTTTGCAGCATTCTTGCTCAAAAACGACGGCTTTGTCCTCAACACCGACGCGATACTCGATGTTCAGGTAAAGCGCCTGCACGAGTATAAGCGCCAGCTTCTGTGCGCGATGCTCATAACGAGCCTGCAAATGAAGCTGCACGATGATCCCAATGCCGAGTTTGCCCCGCGCTCATTCGTCTTCGGCGCGAAGGCCGCCGCGGGCTACCACACGGCAAAGCGTATAATCGAGCTTATCTGCTCTATCGCAAACGATGTCAACAACGACCTCGTCTGCCGCGGAAAGCTGCAGGTCTGCTTTATGGAAAACTACCGCGTGTCCGCCGCCGAAGCGCTCATGCCCGCGGCCCAGGTGTCCGAGCAGATATCCACGGCCGGCAAGGAGGCCTCCGGCACGGGCAACATGAAGCTCATGCTAAACGGCGCTGTCACCATCGGCACGCTTGACGGCGCAAACGTCGAAATGTACGAGCGCCTTGGCGACAGGAACATGTTCCTGTTCGGCCTGAAAACCGATGAAGTCAATTCGCTCAGGGCCTCCGGCTACGATCCCCAGCGCATCGCCCGCGAGGATGCCGAGCTTTCGGCCGTGCTCGATAAAATAAGCCGCGGCTTTGCCGACGGCAAGAACTATTCCGACCTCGTCTCCAACCTCCTGTATAACGGCGACCCGTACATGCTGTGCGCAGATTACCGCGATTACGCCGAAACTCACAGCAGACTGTACTCGCGCATATCCGACCCCGCCGAGCGGGCGAGACTGTCTTTAACTAACACCGCCGAGGCCGGCATCTTTGCCGCCGACCGCGCGATAAAGGAGTATGCAGATAGCATATGGGCAATAAAACTGTAATTGTTATAGGCGCTGTGAATATGGACATTTGCGGCCGCCCGAATAAGGAGCCTCAGCTTAAAGACTCAAACCCCGGCACTGTCACCTTCAGTCCCGGCGGCGTGGGCAGAAACATTGCGCACAATCTGTGCCTGCTGGGGCTGAACGTCAAGTTCATCGCCGCGATAGGCGACGATATGTATGGCAACAGCGTGTACGAGGACTGTATGCGCATCGGCATAGACATGCACCTGAGCCGCCGCATGACCGGCGGGAGAACGTCCAGCTATCTGTATGTTACGGATGAAAACGGCGACATGTTCGTCGGCGTGTGCGATACGGACATTTCATCGAGCATAACGCCCGAGTATCTTGCCGCGCACCTGCGGGAGATAAACGAGGCCGACGCTGTCGTATTCGACGCAAACCTCACGCGCGAGACCTGCGCATGGATAGCCGAAAACATCACGGCTCCGCTGTACGCTGACCCCGTGTCCACCGCGAAGGCCGAGCGTCTGCGCCCGGCGATAAAGAAACTGACGGCATTTAAGCCCAATGAGTTTGAGGCAAAGGAGCTCACGGGCGAGGTGACCTCGCTGTTTGCGGCCGAGGCTCTGCTCAAGGAGGGCGTAAAGCGCGTGTTCGTCTCCCTGGGCGCCGACGGCATCGTTGCCGCGTCCGACGGCGAGATAATTAAGCTTCCGTGCGAAACGACCGATATCGTAAACGCCACCGGCTGCGGCGACGCTTCGATGGCGGCGATAGTCTGGGCGGGCGTCCACGGCCTTGGAATAGCCGAATCCGCTTCCGCGGCGATGAAGGCCTCGGCCATGTGCGCTGCCTGCGACAAGACCATTAACCCCGAGCTCTGCCCCGAGCTCATAAGCTGACGAGAAATAATTTGCATTGCACCCCGCTGTCTGACGGGGTGCAATAATTTTATGTAAACCACACGCTGCGGCATATTTTGCGTGTGCGATAGTGTACAGTATTCATATCGAGTACACAGGAGGTACACTTTTGATGCAAGCGACAAAAATGCGTCCCGCGCTGAGGCGGGGCGGCGTGATCTGGCTGCCGGTGGACGAGCTTGAGCCAAGCCCCGTGCAGCCGCGAAAAAATTTCCCCGACGGAGATATTCAGGAGCTGAGCGATTCGATAGCGCAGTACGGCGTTTTAAACCCGCTGACGGTGCGTCTGCGCGACGGAAGGTATGAGCTCGTCGCGGGCGAGAGGCGGCTTCGCGCCGCGCGTCTTGCGGGGCTTAGTGATGTTCCGTGCATACTGCTGGACGTGAGCCTTGAGGACGCAAGCCTCATCGCGCTCGTTGAAAATCTCCAGCGGCGTGACCTGGACTTCATCGAGGAGGCAAACGGCCTGAGCCAGCTCATAAAGCTCTTCGGCATGAGCCAGGAGGAGGCCGCGCGCAGGATAGGCAAGTCGCAGTCGGCCGTTGCAAATAAGCTCAGGCTGCTGAAGCTTCCCGAGGATGTGCTGACAGCCGTGCGCGATAACGGGCTTACAGAGCGGCACGGACGCGCGCTTTTGCGCCTGCCGGACGGGGACGCGCAGCGCATGGCGCTTGAGTATATCCTCGAGCATGACTTAAACGTCGCCTCGGCTGACGCCTATGTCGAGTCGCTTCTAAAGGATAACGAGGAAAAAGGCGAGACGAAGCGGAGGTTTATCATGAAGGATGTGCGCGTTTTCGTAAACACCATCCTGCACGGGCTTGACCTTATGAAGCAGGGTGGCATCGACGCCGGACTTCGCCGCGAGGAGACAGAGGATGAGCTGATACTTACCATCTCCATACCCAAGAACAAAAGCGAATAGGACATACCGATACCGCTGTATAATTATAGCGGTATTTGTATTTGGGAGGCGTCGAGATGATAAGCTATTTTTCCGAACTTAGATACAAGGAGGTCATCGACATCCACTCCGGCCGCCGCCTCGGCTACGTCTGCGACGCGGAGCTTGACGAAAAGGAGGGGCGGCTCATTTCACTCATAACGCCCGGCAAGGCGAAATTTTTCGGGCTTTTCGGCCGGGAGGATGACTATATTTTGCCGTGGAAATGCATCGTTCGCATCGGCGGAGACATCATACTTGTCGAGACTGAGCCCGACCAGCCGCGCCGCCACAGGAAAAAAGAAAAAATTTTCGATAAAGTATCAAAAAACTATTGAAATACGGCGAGATTTTTGGTATTATATCAGGGCATTTCGCACGGGCACGGACTTTTTCCCATGTGGCTACGGCTTGGGAGAAGGGTAGATGTGACCGGAGGAAAAAACAAATCAGGAGGATAAACAAATGTCAGTAGTATCAATGAAGCAGCTGCTGGAAGCCGGTGTCCACTTCGGTCACCAGACCCGCCGCTGGAACCCCAAGATGGCCGAGTACATCTACATGGAGCGTAACGGCATCTACATCATCGACCTTCAGAAGACCGTCAAGAAGCTCGAAGAGGCTTATAACTTTGTTCGCGACGTCGCGGCAAACGGCCAGAGCGTTCTGTTCGTCGGCACCAAGAAGCAGGCAGCAGAGGCAGTCAAGGAAGAGGCAGCCCGCGTAGGTATGTACTATGTCAACGCACGTTGGCTCGGCGGCATGCTCACCAACTTCAAGACCATGCGCACCCGTATCGATCGCCTTGCACAGCTCAAGAAGATGCAGGAAGACGGCACCTTCGACATGCTTCCCAAGAAGGAAGTCATGAAGCACATGGGCGAGATGGAAAAGCTCGAGAAGTACCTCGGCGGCGTCAAGGAAATGAAGAAGCTCCCCGGCGCACTGTTCGTCGTTGACCCCCGCAAGGAGCACAATGCAATCGCAGAGGCCCGCAAGCTGCACATCCCCATCGTCGCTATCGTCGACACCAACTGCGACCCCGATGAGGTCGACTATGTCATCCCCGCAAACGATGACGCTATCCGCGCCATCCGCCTGATCGCTTCCACCATGGCAAACGCCGTTCAGGAAGGCCGTCAGGGCGCCGACGCCGAGGTCGAGGAGACCATGGCAGAGGCAGAAGCCGCAAAAGTCGAAGAATAATTTTTATAGGGAGCATGCACTGCTCCCTATTTTCGAATTACTATAGGAGGAAATTGTTATGGCATTTACAGCACAGGACGTTAAGACTCTCCGTGAGATGACCGGCGTCGGCATGATGGACTGCAAGAAGGCACTGTCCGAGTGCGACGGCGATATGGACAAGGCCGTTGAGTATCTGCGCGAAAAGGGTCTTGCAAAGGCAGCAAAGAAGGCCGGCCGCATTGCAGCGGAAGGCATGGCATATGCAGAGGTCTGCACTGAGTGCGGCGTCGGCGCAGTTGTTGAAGTTAACTGCGAGACCGACTTCTGCGCAAAGAGCGAGCCGTTCGTTTGCTTTGTTAAGGATATCTGCAAGGTCGTCCTGAAGGACAACCCCGCTGACGTTGACGCACTGCTTCAGTGCAAGTACCCCAACAGCGAGCTCACCGTCGCTGAGACCATGCCCGAGAAGGTCATGTCCATCGGCGAAAATCTGCAGATCCGCCGCTTTGTTCGCTTCGGCGAAAACACCTCCGTGGCATATGTCCACGCAGGCGGCAAGATCGGCGTTCTCGTAAACCTCGCAGTCGAGGGCGACGCAGACGTCACCGAGATCGGCAAGAACGTTGCAATGCAGATCGCAGCACTCAATCCCCGCTTCTGGGATAAGAGCCAGGTCACCGAGGACGTTCTGGCAGAGGAGAAGAAGATCGCTCTGGCACTCATGGACGCCGACCCCAAGATGGCTTCCAAGCCCGACGCAGTCAAGGAAAAGATCGTCATGGGCAAGATGAACAAGTTCTACGAGGAAAACTGCCTCATGCAGATGGAGTTCGTCCGCGGCGATATCTTCCAGGGCTCTGTTGAGAAGTACATTGCCGACGCAGCAAAGAAGCTCGGCGCAAGCGTCAAGTTCGTCGACGCAGTTCGCTTCCAGACCGGCGAAGGCATCGAGAAGAAGGAAGAGGACTTCGCGGCAGAGGTCGCAGCCCAGATGAACATGGGCAAGAAGTGATCCTTCACTAATTGAATATCCCCGCAGCGGCAAGGTGAAAACCTTGCCGCTGTTTTTTTATTTTGCTGCACGTTTGTGGTGTTACATATTTTTCGCATGGATGCAGAAAATATGATGGCAAATAAAAAACACGGAGGATCATAGATATGAAAGCAACAGGGATAGTGCGAAGAATAGACGACCTCGGGCGCATAGTCATACCCAAGGAGATACGGCGCACGATGCGCATCCGCGAGGGTGACCCGCTGGAGATATACACGGAAAAGGACGGGGAGGTCATATTCAAAAAATACTCGCCCATTGGCGAGCTGAGCGAGTTTGCCTCGCAGATATGCGACAGCCTGCACCGCTCGACAGACGGCGTGGCCGCCGTGTGCGACCGCGACAGCGTAATTGCCGTCTCCGGCGCGTCAAAGCGCGAGTTTATCGACAAACGCATATCGCCCACGCTCGAGCGCATCATGGAAAACCGCGGCGGCGTACGCTGCGACGGAACGGAGGCGCTGCATGTGCTCGACGGCGACGAGCGCTGGTTCATATCCACGGCCGTCCCCATCATAAGCGAGGGCGACGTGCTCGGCTGCGCGCTGTTTGCAAACAACAATGCCGCCGCCGGCAGTGACCTTGAATTAAAGCTCACCCAAACCGTCGCCTCATTCCTCGGCAAGCAGATGGAAAGCTGAAAAAGCCCCCCGTACGAATAGTACGGGGGACTGTTTTTTCTCTGAGCTATTTAGTTATTATCTGCGGGGTCTGTGAGGACGACGGTTATATCCAGCGTGCGGCCGTCGCGCCAAATGGTGAAGGTTATCGTGTCGCCAACGTCGAGCGTGTCCTTCACGTCGGAAATGTCGGAGTTTTCAAAGGCGTCAGCACCGTTTACCTTGGTGATGATATCGCCGCTCTGGATGCCCTTGCGCTCGGCGTCCGAGCCCTCGGACACGCTGCTGACATACAGTCCGCGCGGGATGTTGTAGTGCTCGGCGACGTCCTCGGTGATGGGGCCAATCGTCACGCCGATGGTTGCGCGGCCATACACGGCCCCGTCTGCCACAAGCGCCTGCACGATGCTGCCCACAGTGTCCGACGGGATGGCAAAGCCGAGTCCCTCCACGCCCGCGCCGTAGGTCGAGATCATCTTCATGTTCGTTATGCCGACCACCTGGCTGCGGTCATTGAACAGCGGGCCGCCGGAGTTGCCCTCGTTTATCGAGGCGTCGGTCTGAATAAGCGTCATGGTCGAGCCGTTGTAGCTCACCTCGCGGTTGAGGGCGGAGACTATGCCGCGCGTCATCGTAAGGCGCAGATCGGGGCTGAGCGGATTGCCTATGGCGGCAACACTGTCGCCCACGCGCAGAGAAGCACTGGAGGCAAACTCCGCAGCCGTGAGGCCCTCGGCGTCGATTTTTATAAGCGCAATGTCGCTTGCCGCGTCGTAGCCTATGAGCATCGCCTCGTGCTCGCTGCCGTCATACAGCACGACCGTTGCCGCGTCGCCGCCGTCTATAACGTGCGCATTTGTGATGATATATCCGTCTGCCGAGGCGATAACGCCGCTGCCCCAGCCGTAATACTCCGTATCGTCGCCCTCAAACACCTTGATGCCGACGACGGAGGGCGCGCACTTATCGAAAATATCGCTGAAAGCCATTGACGCACCGCTTGTGCCCATTTTAAGGCTCAGGCTTCCGCGCTCCTCGGCGCGTGGGAGGCGTATATCGACGGTCGAGACTGTGCCCGAGCCGTAGATGGACTCCATATAATCGCGCCAGCCTGCGGGCATACCGTCGCTGTCGGTGTCAACGCCATAGCCGCCGGCAATGAGGAATATTCCGATGACGATGACGCACAGGCAGGCTATAAGCGCCGCAATGCGGCCGCGATTACTGCTTTTGGGCAGATTATCCTCCTGCGGCATCGCGCCGACAGAGCCGCGGGGCTTATACCAATCGCTTTTTCCGCTGTCATACCAGCTCATATAGTTCTCCTACTTACGTTCATTTTTATCCTTCTTCTGCTTGGGGACTGCCGGAGCAAGGGCGAGGGTGAATACAAACACCGTCACCCCGTCGCGGCTGGATACCGCAACGTCCTCGCTGTGGTTGTTTATGATCTTCTTTACAAGATACAGGCCGAGACCCACGCCGTCCTTATCCATGCTGCGCGAGCGGTCGGACTTGTGGAAGCGGTCGAAGATATACGGCAGGTCGTCCTCGGGGATGGTCTCGCCGATATTCTTGACCGAAACATAGGCCTTTGAACCCTTTTTATACAGCCGGATGGTTATCGTACTGCCGGGAGAGGCAAACTTCACGGCGTTATCGGTGAGGTTATATATGACCTGCGTTATCGAGTCGCGCTCGGCAAAGACGATGATGGGGTCCTCCGGAAGCTGAGGGTCAACGTCAAGCTGCTTTTCCTTTGCGCGGCTCTCGAAGCTCAGCAGGCATTGCAGCAAAAGCTCCGACAGGTCAAATCTCGTGCGCTTTGAGATATCCACGGCCGCGCTTTCGGCCTGACTGAGGTCGAGCATGTTGCGCACAAGGCGGGAGAGCCTGCGCGTTTCGTCGGATATCTTGCGCAGATATTTTTCCTCCTGCTCCTGCGGAATGGTGCCGTCAAGTATACCGTCGGCAAAGCCGGCGATGGTGGTCATGGGCGTGCGCAGCTCGTGCGATATGTTGGCTATAAACTCCTGACGCTGATTGTCGCTTTTCTCAAGCGAATCTGCCATGAGGTTAAACGACTCAATAAGCGTGCCCATCTCGTCGTCCTGTCTGCCTCTCGGACGCACGCGCACCGAGAAGTCGCCCAGGGCGAACTTCCTCGCCGCAAGCGTCAGCTCATCCAGCGGCTCTGCCATCTTTTTTGAGTATATGAGGCTCATGAGGACGGCTATGAGCAGTACGGCAATGGCAACGGCGAATACAACGCCGAGGAAGGTCTGCCAGTCGTCCATGATGTTCAGCTCGTCCGAGGATACGAAGACGTAGCCGAGCGTCTCGCCGCCGGAGATTATGGGCTTTGCGACGACGTACTGGGGCGTACTGTAAAAGTCCATAAGCGTCGTGAGCCTGTCAAAGTCGCTGTCCTCGCTGACAGCCTCGATGACCTCGGGCGCAAGCTGCTTGCCCAGATGCTTCGTGCAATTGAGCGTCAAATCGGAACAGGACAGTACAAGACCGTCCTGATCGCAGATAAATATGTGGCTTGATGTAACATTTGCGATGGGGCTTATCGTAATGCGCAGGTTCCAGCTTCCGAGCGTCTCCTGACGGGAAAGGGCAAGGGCCGAGCGCACGACCTCGTCGGCGCTGGCGCTCATACTGTCGCGCGTGGAGATTATAAGATAGCTGCGGCCCAGGAAGAAGAACGATGCGCCGATGATGGCAAAGGAAAAGAATACGAGAAGCGTCGTCGCGATGAAGTTACGCAGGTAAATGCTCTTCATATGGGGAAGTCCCCCTTTTTATTTTACGACTTCAAATTTGTATCCGACGCCCCAAACGGTCTGCAGCGACCATTGAGGCGAAACGCCCTCAAGCTTTTCCCTCAGGCGCTTAATGTGTACGTCGACCGTGCGCGAGTCGCCGAAGTAATCAAAGCCCCAAACCTCGTCAAGAAGCTGGTTGCGGGTGAAAACGATGTTCGGCGAAGCGGCAAGGTGATACAAAAGCTCCATCTCTTTCGGCGGCGTGTCGACCTTTTTACCGTCAACAAGCAGCTCATAGGAGTCGAGATTGACAACGAGCTTATCGTAGCACAGCTTTTTCTCCTTCGGCGTATTGTCGGCCTCGGAGCGGCGCATGACCGCGTGGATGCGCGCAAGCAGCTCCTTGACCTCAAAAGGCTTTGTTATATAGTCGTCAGCGCCGGTGTCCAGTCCCGCGACCTTATCGCCCACAGCACCCTTGGCCGTGAGCATGATAACAGGTACGTTTGACACCTTGCGTATCTCGCGGCAGACCTGCATACCGTCCATTACCGGCAGCATGAGATCGAGCAGCACGAGGTCGGGCGCGTTTTCCGCGAACATTGAAACGCCGCGGCCGCCGTCGTGCGCGATGCTGACTTCGAAGCCGTCCTTTTCAAGATAGAGCATGAGAAGCTCGGCGATATTGACGTCGTCTTCGACAACAAGGGCTTTTTTGCTCATAATATTTCCCCCTTGGATAGATTTTTATATAGTATATAATAATTATACATATAAAAAAAGAGTTTTAGTTAAAAAACTGTAAAAAGGAGCACCCCTTTCGGAGTGCTCCCAAATTATTTTGTGTGGCTTATTACTTTGCGGCAGCGGCCTTAGCCTTGGACTGCTTGCTCAGAGCCTTTACGCCCTCGATAACGAGGTCGATAGCCAGGATGATGAGCAGAACAGCGATGACGCCGCGGACGATGCCCCAGGTCACGTCAGCACCGCTGATGACAAGGCCGATCTGAGCCTTGATGGTGAACACCAGGGAGGTGAGGGTGACGACGAGCATGAATGCCATGGGGAAGTAGAACATCTTGTTGCTTCTGCCGATCTTGCCGAGCCATGCTGCAACTGCGAGCAGACCGAGGGCGGCCAGCAGCTGGTTTGCAGCGCCGAACAGGGACCAGATCTTTGCGTAACCGGTCATGCCGAGGGCGATGCCGATGACGACGGTGATAGCAGTGGAGACGTAGGGGTTAACAAGGACCTTGCGTACGCCGGTCATATCCTTTACGTCCTCACCGGGCTTGAGCCAGAATTCCTGGAACATGTAGCGGGCAAGGCGGGTAGCGGTGTCGAGCGAGGTCAGGCAGAATGCGGAGACTGCCAGGATGAGCAGGGAGTAGGTGATGGTCTGAGCCTCAGGTCCGAAGAGCTGGCCGAGCATGCCGGAAAGGCCGGTTGCGAAAACGGTGGTCGGGGTGACGGTGGTGCCGCTTGCGTAGTCCTTCCAGATGTATGCGACAGCACACAGGGAGATGATAGCCAGTGCAGACTCGATGAGCATGCCGCCGTAAGCGATGGGACGTGCGTCCTGCTCGCGGTTGAGCTGCTTTGCGGTCGTGCCGGAGCCGACGAGGGAGTGGAAGCCGGAGATCGCGCCGCAGGCGATGGTGACGAACAGTGCCGGGAACAGGTAGCCGATGGAGGAACCGGTCGGGGCGAGGGTGTCTTCAAAGCCGGTGAATGCGGGCATTGCATCGATGGCGGGGTGGCAGCCGATGATGCCGACTACTGCGAGGATCATCATGCCGTAAAGCAGGAAGGAGCTCAGGTAGTCACGCGGCTGCAGCAGGATCCAAACAGGGGTGACGGATGCGACCAAAATGTAGAGGCCGCAGATGATCATCCATGCCTCGTAGCTGAGGTAGATGGGGTGCCAGTTGAGGCCAACGACCATTGCAACGACGATCAGGACGATGCCGATGATGGTGGAAACGCCGAGGGGCGCATTTCTTCTGTAAACGAAGAAGCCGAAGAGGATAGCCAGGACGATGAAGAAGATGGAGATCATCGCGGTGCTGGCGTTTGCGGCGCTGGCTGCATAGTCGATAGCGCCGGACTCAAGGTAGGTCGCCTTGAAGGTGTTTGCAACGATAGATGCAAAGGCTGCAACGACGAGCAGGAGGGTGAGGTAAGCGAAGATGATGAACAGACGCTTTGCCTTCAGACCGATACTGTCTTCAATGACGGTGCCGATGGACTTGCCCTTGTTACGCACAGATGCGAACAGTGCGCCGAAGTCGTGCACGCCGCCGAAGAAGATACCGCCGATGAGTACCCACAGGGCAACGGGGACCCAGCCGAAAACTGCGGCCTGGATAGGTCCGTTGATGGGGCCTGCGCCTGCAATGGAGGAGAAGTGGTGACCCATAAGTACGGGTGCCTTGGCGGGGACATAGTCTACGCCGTCTTCCATCGTATGTGCAGGAGTAACATTGCTGGGGTCAACGCCCCATTTCTTTGCCAGCCATCTGCCATAGAAGATATAGCCTATGACGAGGACTGCGATGCTGATGATAAGTAATACAGCAGCATTCATGATTGTCTCTCTCCTTTCAAAAATGAATGGTGTGAATTATTTTAGCAGCGTTTTTTTCAAAAGCTGTGCTGCACTTCTTCCACTGCCGTTTGCGGCAG